>JAFMAU010000019.1 GCA_029784825.1 Nitrososphaerota archaeon
ACAGGTCGCCATGCCAAGGAAGTACGTGCGCGAAGTGCTTGCGAGGGCCGGGCTGGAAGAGTCCGGCGCCGCCACTGACGCCGTCGGGAAGGCCGACGAGATCGCTGCCGAGATCGCAGGAATAATCGATGAGGCAAGGAACTCGCCGAGCCCCTGCCTCGCCAGGGCTCCCGACGGGGACGAACTGTTCGCGGTATCCCCGACATCGGTGGATGTGGTCTGGAGGGCGCCCACGATGAGCTCACTCTGCGACCAGGTCTTCGTGGAATCGATGTTGCAGACGGCCACGGCGGAACCCACACAAGAAGACAGGTGGCGCAGGGAGACCGAGGTCACCATCAACAGGCTGAAGGAACAGGAACGCGGTTTGGCAGAGCGGGCAAAGAACCTCAGGACCGCAGCCGAGAGGGCACGCTCTTCGGCTGGCATGGAGGAGGCCCTGCAGATACTCGTTGACACCCTCCCAAGGGGCAGGGACAGGGGAACCCCAAAGTCGGTCGAGGCAGTCGTATCAGCCCTCTTCACGGCTGCAAAGGAGGCCGACGCAAAGGCGAACGAGGCCAAGAAGGCAGCAGAGGCGCTCGCACGAAAGCGCCCGCCCCCGGGGCTGGCTGGAAGAAAGACCACGTCAAGGCTGGCAACGAGGGAGGGGGATTGGTATGAGAAGTTCCGCTGGTTCTTCACGTCTGAGGGCAAGCTGGCAGTCGGCGGGAGGGACGCCCAGTCCAACGCGCTCTTGATCAGGCGCCACCTGGAAGACGGGGACACGGTCTACCACGCCGACCTCTTCGGCTCGCCATTCTTCGTGCTGAAGCAAGGGATGGAGCAGAAGCCTGCCGAGACGCTAGAGGTGGCCCAGGCGACAGTGACGTTCAGCAGCGCCTGGAAGACAGGACTGGGCTCGGCGGACGCGTTCTGGGTGACAAAGGAGCAGGTCGGAACGTCGGCTCCGAGCGGCGAATACCTTTCCAAGGGGAGCTTCATGATAAGGGGGAGGAAGAACCCGGTCCCGCACAACATGGTTCAGCTGGCGTTAGGCGTCGACACCAAATCCAGACTGGTCGCCGGTCCGGAGGGGGCAGTGATGGCTTCGTGCGGGGCCTACGTCGTGCTCCAGCCGCATCGAGAGAAGGCGTCGGAGACTGCGAAGAGAGTCGCCCACGAGCTCAACAGGATGCGCGGCGGAGAGCAGGCGCTCTCGGTCGACGATGTCCTCCGGGCACTCCCAGCGGGCGGGGGGAAGGTCGTGAGGACGAAGACGCAGCAGCGCGAAGATAAGTCGAAATAGGCCGCCCACTCGACCGTTAGAAGTTTGCCGGACACTCCGGTCAGGAACGTCCTCATCCTCAGCTACACGCCGTACGCCTACGTCGTGATGTACACTGTCTTCTTCGTCTGCGGCTGCATCATGCTCTACGGGCTCTACAGGCACCTGCACTCCTACGGCCTGGGCGTCGGGGAGTTCCTGAGGCTCGCAACCAAGGACGTCCGCAGGAAACTTGGGAGATTCCTCAAGTTCGGGATTGGGCAGAGGAAGGTCCTCGGCGACACTGGAGGCGGGGTCATGCACGGGGCACTGTTCTTCGGGTTCCTCTTTCTCTTGGCCTACACCACCCTGATCTTCATCCAGAGCGACATTCTCCCGCTTTTCACTCCGTTCGTCTTCATCCAAGGAGATGCTTACCTCACGCTTGAGCTGCTCGGCGACACGCTGGGAGCGGCCTTCATTGTGGGCCTGATGATAGCGATCTACAGGCGGTTCGTGGAGAGGCTGGACAAGCTTGAGACGAGGAGGGACGACTACTTCATTCTCGGTATGCTTGTCTGGATCGGGGCATCCGGCTTCGTGGTCGAGGGGCTGAGGCTGGCGGTCGAGCCGGTGGGATGGGCCCTCTTCTCGCCGATTGGCAACGCGCTCTCCGGCATCTTCTCTTCACCTTCGCTGATTGCGGCAGCGCCGGTCCTTTACCAGGGCTTCTGGTGGGCGCACATGCTGTCCGTGATGGTGCTGATCGCGGCAGCACCCTACACGAAGCTGGTCCACGTCTTCACGGCAGGGGCCAACGTGGCGCTCGCCACGGTGAAACCCATGGGCAAGCTGGACACTCCGTTCAACCTGCAGAGGATGCTGGAGAGCGGGCAGATAGAGACGCCCAAGAACATCACTGCGAGTTCCGACTTCTCGCCACTGCAGCTTCTTGCACTCGACGCATGCACCAACTGTGGCAGGTGCGAAGAGGTCTGCCCTGCACACTCGAGCGGAAGAGACCTTTCGCCGAGGGTGGTTGTCCAGGACCTTGGAAAGGACGCGCGGGAGGGAAAGGAGGGGGACGCCTTCTCCAAGGGAGTGGTCAGGGATTCAGAACTCTGGTCCTGCACCATGTGCAACGCCTGCGTTTCGGTCTGTCCCGTCTTCATCGACCAGGTCGACTACATCGCCGAGTTCAGGCGGACCCTCGTCAGCGAGAACAGGCTGGACGGGAAGAAGCGCCTGTTCCTGGAGAGCGTGGCGAAGTATGGCAATCCTTTCGGGCTCCCGCCCGCTGACAGACAGTCCTGGCTCGCCGAGCTGGGCGTCAAGACGGTCAAGGAGAAACCCGGCGCCGAGTACCTGTACTGGCTAGGCTGCCAGTCCAGCTACGACCCGAGGGCGAGGAACGTGGCCAGAGCGATGGTGAGGATTCTGAAGGAAGCCAGAGTGGACTTCGCCGTGCTGGGAAGCGAGGAGACCTGCACAGGGGAGCCGGTGAGGCGCATGGGCGAGGAGGGCAGGTTCCAGGAGCTGGTGATGAAGAACACAGAGACCTTCGCGAAATACGGCGTGAAGAAGGTCATCGTCCACTGCGCCCACTGCTTCAACACGTTCCTCAACGAGTACCCCGAGTTCGGAGGCAGGTTCGAGGTGATTCATCACTCCCAGTTGATAGCGCATCTTGTCAGGGAGGGCAAGCTGAGACCTGGACAGATGGCCGAGAAGGTGACCTTCCACGACCCCTGCAACTTAGGAAGGATTAACGGCGTGCTCGACGAGCCCCGGGAGGTGCTGGGTTCGATGGGGGGCATCAAGCTGGAGGAGATGGCCCGCTCGCGGATGAACAGTTTCTGCTGCGGCGGGGGAGGCGCCAACGTCTGGTACGAGGTTCAGGAGAAGAAGAAGGTCGGCGTCTTGAGGGCGGAGGAAGCGATGGCCACAGGCGCGGAGACTCTCGCGGTCGGCTGTCCGTTCTGCATAACGATGTTCGAGGACGCATTCAAGACGATCGGTGGAAAGGCGATGGACGTCAAGGACATAGCCGAGCTGGTGGCAGAGACGCTGGGTGATGGAAAGTGAAGTGTGACTTCAAGAAGACGCTGCGTTCTGGGCGTGTCACCCTCGGCACCTGGGTCACCATAGGGCATCCGGACGTCCCCGACCAGCTGCAGGGGCTCGGCTTCGACTGGCTCGTGTTCGACACCGAGCACGCCCCCATCGGAAGAGAGACCCTGGCGCGTCTGATCCAGGCGGTCAACGGAGAGAGAGTCTGCCCCATAGTCAGGGTCGGGGCCATCGACCAGTACATGATCAAATCTGCCCTCGACATGGGCGCCCATGGAGTGGTCTGCCCGCTGGTCAACTCGAGGGAGGAAGCCGAAGCTGCGGTCCGGTTTCTAAAGTATCCACCGGTCGGCGTCAGGGGCGTCGCTCCGAGGAAGGCGTCGGACTACGGCCTTACCGCGGCAGACTACATCAGAACAGCCAACGAGATGACCGTCCTTGTGGCCCAGGTCGAAACCCGCGAGGCCGTGGAGAACGTCGACGTCATGCTCTCGGTGAAGGACGTCGACATCGCGTTCGTCGGGCCCTCGGACCTCACGATGTCCCTCGGCCTTCTGGACGACAGGTCGAATCCCAAGGTCGTCGAGGCCATGAAGAAGGTGATTGCCAGCTGCGAGTCCCACGGCAAGGTGCCCGGCACCCTCGCAGCAACCCCCGAGGAGGCGAAGAGGGCGGTCTCGCTCGGCTTCAGGTTCATCGGGCTGGGCTCCGACACCCGATTCATCTCGGGAGGGGCGAAACCCTTCATCGAGGCAACGAAGTAGCCTCCGGCGGCGGGTTCAGCTTCCAGAGCGACTTCGCCGCGACTCCGGCTGCGCCGAAGACGAGTATGACGACTCCTGAAAGGAAGATTCCAGCGTCGACCCCGAGCATCATGTCTGCAAAGATCGCGAAGACGATGCCGGCCGGAATGGTGACGTAGTCGAAGAACTGCTGGAAGCCGAAAGCGCGCCCCATCATCTCCCTGGGGACCGTCTCCTGATAGTAGGTGTTCTGCACCACGCTGATCAGCGGGATGGCTGCGCCAAATGCTGTGACTGTGACCAGCGCCTCAGGGAGAGTCCGAGCGAATGCAGTCAGGGAGACGAAGAACCCGAGAACGAAGATCGACGCGACTACCGAGAGCCTCCTTCTCCTGAGACCCCTGCGCCCGATGTACAACGACGTCGCGAGGATGCCCAAGGCCGCGAACGCGTTCAGCGCGCCGAATCCGGTGCTGCCTGCGTTCAGCACGTTCTTTGCCAGGACGAGGGCGTAGACGTACCAGAACCCGCCGAGCCCGAAGTTGATTCCTGCGACCAGGGCGCTCAGCCAGACCAGCTCTCCCTTCGACCTGAAGTAGGACCAGCCTCTGCGGAACTCCGCCCGCCAGCTTCTCGCCGTCTCGCCGATTCTGAGGTCCGCGGGAAGACGCAACATGGACAGCGCGACGACAAGGACGAAGAAGCTGGCGCTGTCAATCGAAAGCGAAGACGCCAGTCCCACCGCATAGATGGCGACTCCTGCTGCCAATGGTCCTAGCACGCTGTCGACCTGGAAGGCCGCCGTCAGATAGGAGTTGGCCGCCAGCAGCATGGACGGTTCGACCGCCTGGGGGAGGATGGCCTGTGACGCGATGTCGAAGATGGCTCCGACCAGTCCGACCGAGAAAGAGACGACGTACACCAACGGGGCAGAGCTCAGCCCGAGCGTCACGGCTGCGGCGAGAAGCCCAAAGATCGCTCCCCTCACCGTCTCGGTCAAGATCATCAACGCCTTCTTGTTGAGCCTGTCCACGTAGACGCCCCCCCAGAGCCTCACGGCAGACCTGGGAATGAGGAAGAACAGCCAAGTCACCCCCAGGCTAAGGACAGAACCGGTGCCCGTGTAGACCAGCCAGGAGATCGCGAGCTCGCCGAAGTAGTCTCCGAACTCGGAGAATCCCCTGCCGCCTAGGAGGTACAGGAAATTGCGGTTGCTTCGAAGCGCCGGGCTCCGTTGCAATGCGGATGAAGGACCCAAGCCGCTAGATAAGCATAGTCGCGAACCTACGGTCTAGATTCGTGTATTCGCAAACTCTAGGAGGTCTTTGCGGAAACAAGTCTCTGGATAGCGGGAATGACCTGGTAGAGGTCGCCTACAACGCCGTAGTCCGCGGCCTGGAAGATGGGTGCATCCTTGTCGGAGTTGATCGCCGCGATGACCTTCGAGTCCTTTATTCCCGCGACGTGCTGGAGCTGACCGGAGATGCCGACCGCCAGATAGAGCTCTGGGCGGACGCTCACGCCCGTGAGACCTATGTGACACTCCTCGGGAAGCCAGCCCAGATCGGATGAGAGCGGCCGTGAGCACCCCAAGGCTGCGCCCATGGCCTTGGCCAATGCCTCGAGCATGGCCAGGTCTTCCTTCCTCTTGACGCCTCTTCCGGCGGATATGATGACCCTCGCCTTCCTCAAGTCGACGTTTCCAGATTCCTTCTTCGTCTCCCGAAGGATCTTGACTCTGGACGGAATCTCCCCCACTTCGAGTTCTTGGACCTCACCTCCGTTGGCCGCGGCTGCGGGATAGGCGCCCAACTTCACTGTCGCCACGCAAGGCATCGGAGCGCTCATCCGGGCGAGCACTCTCCCTGCGTAGACGTTCCTGCTTCCGGTCAGCATCTGGCCCGAGACCGCCAGTTCGAACGCGTCACTCATCGAGCCTGTGCCCATCTTGGCGGCCAGCCTTGCGGCGACTTCCCGCCCGCGCCTTGTCGACCCGACCAGGATGACCGACGGCGGGGACTTCTGGGCTGCCCTGTAGAGCATCTCCGAAACGACGTCCGAAGGGTGAGGGGGCTGGGTGCCGGTCTTCAGGACTAGCTTGCTCGTCGCACTCACGCCGCTTCTCGGCCCTCCAATCTCGAGCATGACCGACTGTCCTCCGATGGCGTTTGCGATCTGGTTTGCTGCCGTGGAGAGCTCGTTTGCAGCCTCGTCGGACTCCGAGTAGGCCCATATCAGCGGAGTCATTTCGGAATGACTCCCTCCGACGCCAGCGCATCTACGAGCTTCTTGGCCGCCTCGTCTGGCGGTCCCTCGATTACGACTCGCTTCCTGTTCATGGGCTTGCCGGCCATTGAGACCACGCCGACGTTGCCACCTGACAGTCCCGCAGGTCCGAGCGCGCCGGCGGGAACTTCCAGCAACGGCTTCTTGGAAGCCTGCATTATCTGGATCAGTGTCGGGTATCTCGGCTCGTTTATCTCGCTCACGACGGAAGCGACCATGGGCAACGAGCACTCGACCGCGGCGACCGTGTCCTCCAGCGACTGCTCCAGATGAGCGGTGTGGTCAGCGATCTCTATCTTCCGCGCATAGCCGACAAAGGGGAGAGCCAGGAGCTCTGCAAGCATCGGAGGCACCTGCCCTGTGTAGGTGTCCGAAGAGCCTTCGGCACAGAGCACGAGGTCGAAGCCTCCGGCCATCTTCATCGCGCCTGCGAGCAGGCGGGCGGTTCCCAGGGTATCGGCGGTCCCGAGCTCGGCGAAGACGTGGACCCCCTTGTCAACGCCCATGGCCAGAGCTTCTTTGATGGTCCGCTTCGCGTCGGCGTTTCCAACCGTAAACACCGTGACCTCACCTCCCCTGGCCGCCCTGATCCTGACGGCCTCCTCGACGGCATTCTTGTCGAAGGTGCTCATCTTCGAGGGAGAACCCTCGACCATGGGAGTACCCGACTGGTCGATCTTCAGCTCCGTTTCATCCACAGCGTGCTTGACGCATACGGCGAATCTCATACGGACCGCGCGAGCTCCCTTCTTGCTATGAGCATCCGCAGGACCTCTGAGGTGCCTTCCCCGATGGTGAGGAGCCTGGCGTCGCGCCAATGCCTATGGATGTCATCCGTCGTGTAGCCGTGACCCCCGAATATCTGGATGGCTGCGTCGCAGACCTTGAGCGACATCTCAGTGGCGAGCACCTTGGCCTGGGAGGCCTCGGAAGAGTAGTCCTCGCGTGACTCCCGAAGGCGTGACGCGTGCAGACACATCAGCCTTCCGGCCGTGATGCCCGTCTTCATGTCGGCAATCTTCTCCCTCGTCAGCTGGAACTCCGCGATGGGCGCCCCGAATGCCTTCCTCTCCTTGCTGTAGGCGACGGCTTGGTCGAATGCTGCCTGGGCGATGCCAACGCAGATGGAGCCCATCACAATCCTGCTTGCGTTGAGCATCGTCTTTGCGTATTCGAAACCTTTTCCCTCCTCGCCGACCAGCATCTCCTTGGGCACGCGGCAGTCGGCGAACCTGACCTCCGCTGTCCTCGAGCCCCGCATGCCGAGCTTCGGAAGGTCGCTTCCAAAGTGAATCCCCGGGCTCTTCTTCTCGACGACAAAGGCTGAAGGTCCGTTCTCCGTGACAGCGAAGACGAAGTACACGTCTGCCTCGCCCGCATTGGTGATGAATGTCTTGGAACCGTTGAGCAAGTAGTCATTCCCGACCCGTTTCGCCTTGGTGCTCATCGCCTTGGCGTCTGACCCAGACGTGGGCTCCGTGAGGCTGAAAGAGGCGAGTCTCCTGCCCGAGATGATATCGGGGACGAATGCTTCCCTGATCCCTTCAGACCCGAAATGCAACAGTCCCTCCGCGACCGTGTTGTGTATCCCTACACTGAGGGCTATGCTGGCATCCGCCGTGCCAACAAGCTCCATTGCCATCTCAAAGACGCCGAAGGGTAGGCCGAGCCCGCCGTACTTGGTCGGATACGCCATCTGCGTGATCCCCTTCTCGAAGAGCGACGCCCTCGCCTGCGCGATGCCTGCCTCGTGGGAGTCGAACGTCGCTGAGGACGGCGCGATTCGCTGATCCATGAACTTTGAGATCGCATCCAGAGCCTCTGCATACTCGTCCTTCCCCGGATAGTTGAGCGAAAGCAGTTGCCTGTGCTCGGACTTGAAAATGGTCAGAACGGTTCGACCGCGGTCGAGTCGCGCAGAATTTAATGATTCTCTTGGGCGGAGGCGCCTGTCGGGGCAGGAATCGGGCGCGACGCCTCTGAAGCTTAACTACCCATGAGAGGCAACAACGCCTGATGAGGCTCGCGCTAGGCTTCAACCCCATCTTCAGCGCTGCTGAGGCGGCAAAGACGGCAGCAAGCGCCGAGTCGCTCGGATACGACTCGGTCTGGATGCATGAGAGTCTCTTCCAGCGGGACATAGTCACATACATCTCGTCGATGGCCCTTTCCACGACGAGGATTCGGCTTGCCTCCGGGGTGATCAACACCTTCACGAGGCACCCGGTCACCGCAGCCACAACATTCGCCACGCTGTCGGAACTCTCCGAAGGGAGGGTCGTGCTCGGCCTGGGCCTGGGCAGCTTTCCCACAGTTCCGCTGATAGGCCACAAGATCTTTCCAGTGGCCGAGACGAAGCCCCTCAGAAGGATAAGGGAGTACGTCGAGGTGGTCAGGAAGGTCTGGAGCGGCGAGAAGGTCGAGTTCGAGGGCCAGTTCTTCAAGGTGCACAATCTGACGCTCGGCTTCAAGCCAAGGGCCCCCGTGCCGCTTTTCATCGCGTCACTCTCGCCCAAGACGCAAGAATACGCGGCGAGCGCAGCAGACGGCGTCATACTCTCCCCTGCCTTCAACACCGCCTGGGGGACGGAAAGGATGGTGGAGAACGTGAAGAGAGGGGAGGGACGGAGAGGGGCGAAGGTCGAACGTGCTTCGTACATTATGGCCTCGTTGGACCCCGACCCGGAGAAGGCCAGGGCGGTCATGCGGGACTACTATTTCTTCGTCTACCAGCTTTCCGAGGTCGTGAGGCCGGAAGTGCTGGCGCCATGCGGGGTGACAGAGGACATGCTGAAGCCAATGAAGGAGGCGTGGAAGAAGGGAGACCTGCCCGCTGCGAAGAGACTAATCCCCGAACGCGCCATCGAAGTCCTCGCGCTTGTCGGGAAGGGAGACCACGCCCTCGACCGACTCACGGAGTACGAGAAGGCGGGGGTCACCCTGCCCATCGTTATGCCTGTGGGCAACGTCGAGTACGCCATGAAACAGCTCGCGCCCGGGCCTTCCTGAAATCGAGCGTGGCCTGTCGCATGCCTTCGCGGTGCCGGTTCACTCCCCCGCGGCGGGCTCGCGACAGCGCATCACATTTATGGCGCGCCCGGGTCGCTGTCCCGAATTGATGCTGAACCGGCTGGCCGCCGGCGCTCTCCTGGTCTTCGCCACCATGGCGGCAATGCTGCTCTTGCCGCCCGACCTGTTCATCGCAGCCACCTTCGCGTCGACGACCTGCATGGTCTTGGCCAGCGCTGCCCTCGGAGGATTCAGGACGCTCTTTCGGCCGTCGCCGAAGTCGCTCGCATCCGGCCTGGCCGTGGCCGCGCTGCTGTATCTTGTCTTCCTGGGCGGCAACTTCGGCATAACCGTCCTCCATCCCTTCGGCATCGGCGCTTCGAACGAGAACTCGATATACTCGCTGATAGCCGCGCCAGGGAACCCGTGGTACCTCCAAGCACTCGTCCTCGTATTCGACGCCGTGGGCTACGAATCGTTCTTCAGAGGGGTCCTCCAGAGGCGTCTCCGCCCCAAGGCGGGCGGAGCGGCACCCGTCGCCGCGGCCGCCATCGACGCAGCGGTCCACCTGCTGTCGCTGAACCCCCTCTGGGTCGTCTCCACGTTCATCGTAGACACAGTCTGGGGGATCAGCTACAAACGCACCGATGACCTGGCGGGCGTAATGCTCAGTCACTTCGTATGGGACATCCTGATCTTCGTCCTGTTCCCAATACACTGAGCGGCTGGGAGAAACCCGCGGGGCAATCGATAATTATGGAGACGGAGAGGGGCTACCCAGAGTGACCGGCAGGGTCGGCATAGTCGGGGTCGGCTACGAGGGCTTCAGGCCAGCAATAACCGACCTCTCGACCAGGGAGCTGATGTTCCAGGCGGCGTCCAAGGCCTACGTGGATGCCGGCGTAGACCCCAGGAAGGACATTGGTTCCTTCATCTGCTGCACCGAAGACCTCTGGGAGGGCTGGAGCATCGCCGACGAGATGGTACCCGACCAGATCGGCGGGGCCAGGAAGCCTGTCTGCACAGTTCCTGCAGACGGAGTCACGGGCATCGGACACGCCGTCATGCACATCAGGGCAGGGATAGCCGACGTCGTGGCCGTCGAGGCCCACAGCAAGGTGGCGGACGTCCTTGACAAGCAGGCCGTCGAGAACCTCGCGCTCGACCCGGCATACCTTCGGGTTCCCGGAGCGAACAACGACCTTCTGGCAGGACTCGAGATGAGCGGCTTCATGAAACGGGCGGGTGTCTCAAGGGACGAGCTGAGCGGCCTGGTGGCGACCGAGAAGGCCGCGGCCATCAGGAACCCGAGGGCGAGCTACGGGCTGGCGCTTTCCCCTTCGCAGGTGAGCGCTGCTGAACCGATTTCGCTTCCCCTCAGGAAGTACGACAAGTCAGCGTTCGCGGAGGCGGGAGTTGTGGCCGTGGTGGCATCCGAGAGATGGATCAGGAAGCGAAAGAAGGAAGCGGTCTTCGTCGACGGCATTGCCTGGCGCTCCAGCACGCCATGGCATGAGGGAGGCCCTGTCGCCATCGCGAGGTACGCGAAGGACGCGTTCGCTGGCGCAGCGAAGCAGGCGCGCCTGAAGTCGATGACTTCGATAGACTTCTTCGAGGTCGACGACACATACTCGTACAAGCTGATGCAGCACATCCTCTCCATGGGCATCACCAAGGCCGGCGCCATCAGGCTGGCGAAGGCGGGCAGGCTCAACCCGAGCGGCGGCTCGCTCGGGATCGGGAACCTCATAGAGGCGACAGGCCTCCGCCAGGTGCTGGAGTGCGTGATGCAACTCCGAGGGGAGGCGGGGAAGAACCAGGTGAGGGGTGCTAGGAGAGGAGCAGTGGTGAGCTGGCGCGGCAACCCGACGGCGACCGGAGCGGCGGCGGTGCTTTCCAGATGAGAAGGGTCGCGGTAATAGGCGCCGGGATGACCAAGTTCAGACGCAGGATGCTGGAGACAGGCAGAGAGCTCTCCTTCGAGGCGAGTCGCATGGCGCTCGACTCTGCCGGCATGGAGGTCAAGGACGTCGAATCGGTGGTCATGGGGACCGCCCCCGACGCCTTCGACGGCATCCACATGAAGGGAGAGTACCTGATGGACGGGGCGGGCGGAACCAACAAGCCGTACAGCAGGGTATACGTCGGCGGAGGCACCGGGGTCTTCGTCCCTGCGGCGGCCTGGTGGCACGTCGCGTCTGGGCTCTTCGACAGCTGCCTCGCGGTGGCTGAGGAGAAGATGTCTCCTCTGCAGCCGCACCCCCAGTACGCCTTTTGGAGCATCTTCGACCACACCCTGGAGAGGCCCCTCGGCGTCAACCTGCTGTGGGTGTTCTCGCTCGAGATGAGGAGGTACATGGCGGTCCACAACGTCAAGGAGGAGGACATCGCGCTAGTCTCGGTGAAGAACAAGGGGAACGCCATGGACCACCCGTGCGCCCAGATCCCCGCAAGGATCACCGTGGACGACGTGATGAAGAGCGAACCCATCTGCCTTCCTGTGAAGAGGCTGGACGTGTCGCCCGCCTCAGACGGCGCCGCTGCCGTCATGCTCGTGTCAGAGGACGTGGCAAGAAAGTACACCGACGACCCGGTCTGGATAGACGGAGTCGGATGGAACGTGGACACCCAGTACTGGACCAACAGAGACCTGTACTACCCCAGATACGTCGAGGAGGCGGCAAGAATGGCCTACAGGATGGCCAGGATAGACGAGCCGAAAAAGCAGATCGATTTCGCCGAAGTCTACGACCCCTTCGACTACAAGGAGCTGCACCACCTCGAAGGCGTACTGCTGGCAGACAAGGGAAAGGCGCCGCAGATGACGAGAGAGGGGATCACCCAGAGGGACGGCGACCTCCCCGTCAACCCGTCGGGCGGCCTTCTGGGAGTGGGGAACCCCATCGCTGCCGCAGGCATGATGAAGGTGTGCGAGTTGTTCTGGCAGCTCAGGGGGGAGGCAGGGAAGAGGCAGGTGAAGAAGGAGGTCGAGAGGGGGCTGGCCCAGGCGTGGGGCGACCTCCTGCAGGTCGGCACGGTAATCACGATGAGACGATAGCAGCGGCCGTTGTGAAGCTCGATGGCGCGCGGAAAGCTGCTCTGGGAGCCGGATGAAGAGAGGATTCGCAGCGCCAACATCACCGGCTATGCGCGCTGGCTGGAGCGCGAAGGCAAGCACTTCGAGAACTACGGCGAACTCTGGAGGTGGTCCGTTGACAACCTGGAGGAATTTTGGCAATCGATCTGGGACTACTTCCGAATCAGGTCGGAGGGAAGCTACCGCAGAGTGCTCTCGTCGCGAAGGATGCCGGGTGCGAAGTGGTTCGAAGGAGCTAGGCTGAACTTCGCAGAGCACGTCTTCGCCGGGAGGCGAAAGGGCCCCGCCCTCATCTCGCGCTCCGAGGACGGGGAGCTGAGGACGGCCAGCTGGAGCGAGATGGAGAGGATGACGGGCTCGGTCGCGGAGAGCCTGAGGGAGATGGGCGTGAGGCCGGGCGACAGGGTGGCCAGCTATCTTCCAAATTCCATAGAGGCAGCGGTCGCATTCCTGGCCTGCGCGAGCATGGGGGCGGTGTGGTCGTCCTGCTCACCAGATTTCGGAGCGCCCAGCGTGGTGGACAGGTTCGCTCAGGTCGGCCCCAAGGTCCTCTTCGCGACCGAGGGGTACAGGTACGGAGGCAAGGCTCACGACAGGGCCGAGGCGCTGGACACGGCCCTCTCGGCTCTCCCGACTGTAAAGAGACTGGTGGTCGTCAGGAAGAGCTCGACGCCGAGGAGGCACGGAGAAGTCGCCTGGGAGGAGGTGTCGTCGGCCAGGGCACGCTTGAGGTTCCAGCGCTTTCCCGCTTCCCACCCGCTCTGGATCCTCTACTCTTCAGGCACGACCGGGCTGCCCAAGCCCCTGGTCCACAGCACAGCGGGCATCCTTCTGGAGCACATGAAGATCCTCTCGCTCCACAACGACCTGAAGGCGGGCGACCGCTTCTTCTGGTTCACGACCACGGGCTGGATGATGTGGAACTACCTGCTCGGGGGGCTCCTGCACGGGGTGACCTGCGTGCTCTACGACGGCAGCCCGAGCTACCCGGACTTCAACGCGCTGTGGGACGTCGCCGAGGAGACCGGGGTCTCCTTCATGGGCGCCAGCGCCGCCTTCATCTCGTCCTGCATGAAGGCCGAGGTCGCCCCGGCGCAGACGCACAGGCTCTCCAAGCTGAGGGGAATCGGCTCGACCGGTTCGCCACTGACCGCGGACGCCTTCGAGTGGGTCTACGCCCGGGTGAAAGAGGACGTCTGGCTGGCCTCCATAAGCGGAGGAACCGACTTGTGCACGCCGTTCGTGGGCGGCTGCCCGACCCTTCCCGTCTTCTCGGGCGAAATCCAGTGCAGGTGTCTCGGGGCGAAGGTCGAGTCCTTCGACGAAGCTGGGAGGGCCGTGATCGGGAAGACGGGCGAGCTTGTGGTCACGGAGCCGATGCCGAGCATGCCCGTCCAGATGTGGGGAGACAAGGGCGGGAGCAGGTACAGGGAGAGCTACTTCGGGATGTTCCCTGGAGTGTGGAGGCACGGCGACTGGATCGAGATAACCGAGCGCGGCACCTGCGTCATCCACGGCAGGTCAGACGCGACCATAAAGCGGATGGGAATCAGAATCGGGACCTCGGAGCTGTACAGGTCCGTCGAGTCGATGCCCGAAGTGGCGGATGTCCTCGCGGTGGACCTGGAGGGCCTGGAGGGCAGACCGGTGATGTTCCTCTTCGTGGCGACCACGCCGGGCGTCACTTTCAGCGGGGAGCTCTCGGGCAGGATAAGGCAGAAGATCGCTGGCGACGTCTCGAAGCGCCACGTGCCCGACTTCGTGGTCCACGTCCGGAGCGTCCCCCGTACCCTGAGCGGGAAGCGGATGGAGGTCCCGGTCAAGAGGATATTCGAGGGGGGAGAGGTCGACAGGGCACTGAACAGGGGCTCCATGGCCGACCCCGCCTCGGTGGACGAGTACGTCGAGCTGGCCAAGAGGTACAGGAGGGACGGGAAACTTTGAAATCCCCGGCACGAAGAGGAGTGAAGCCAAAGTGAGCTCGAAGATCAAAGGCTACCCGGGCACAGAGATAGCGGGTTCTGACCTTGCGGCGGAGAAGTACCTGCTCACCGCCTACGAAACAGAGCTGCGCTACTCCTGGACGTCGGGCGTGGCCATCAGCAGGTACCTGAGGGGGCTGAAGGAAGGCCAACTGTGGGCAAGGAAGTGCAACAAATGCGGCAGGACGCTCATACCTCCGCGGATGTACTGCGAAGAGTGCTTCAGGTCCACGGACGAGTGGGTGAGGGTTGGGGACACTGGTACGGTCAACACTTTCTCGATAAGCTACGTGAACGTGGACGCGAGCAGGAGGACGGACCCGGTCCTGGTGGCTGTGATTGAGATCGACGGCGCATCGCCGGGCATGGGGATACTCCACGTGCTGGGAGAGGTGGCCCCGGGCGACATACGCGTGGGTTTGAAGGTCAAGGCCCTGTGGAAGCCGAAGGACGAGAGGACGGGCGCCATAACGGACATACGGTACTTCAGGCCCGGATGAGAGGATGCCCATCGACGAGAGGATCACGAGCACGGAGGAATTGAGGAGCTGGACCGACAAGATCCCGCTCAGATACGAATACACGGCCGGAGTGGCGGGCGAGCGCTTCCTTCGGGGCCTCAGGGAGGGTAAGATCCTCGCGGGCCGCTGCGGGAAATGCGGAAGGAGGTACGTTCCGCCCAAGAGTTACTGCGTCGAATGTTTTGCGGCCATCAACCAGTTTGAGACGATCGGTCCGCGGGGAAGTGTCGCGGCCCTTACGGAGAGCTGGGTCGATTTCGCAGGCAAACGAATGAAGAGCCCGTCGATGTTCGCGTTCGTCGTGTTCAAGGGGGCTGAGGGCGGGATAATCCAGAAGGTCGAGGGGAAGGGCCTGAGGATCGGGTCCGCAGTGGAGCCGAGATTCGCCCCCGAGTCGGCGAGGAATGGCTCGCTGGCTGACATTGAGAAGTTCGTGGCAGTCTAGGCGCCCACCGGGGTGAGCCACTTCTCGTAGCGGCTTTCCCGCCCGTGAACGACGTCGTCGTAGAGCTTCTGGATCTTCGAGGTCACAGGGTAGTCGCCGTTCCCTACCTTCCTTCCGTCAACCTCCGCCACCTTCGCTATCCCCACGGCAGTGCCGCTGAAGAATATCTCGTCCGAAGTGTACAGCTCCTCTCTGGTGGAATCGTTTCTGTAGAAGGTGACGTTCATGTCGTTGGCGAACTGGATGACGGTGTCCCTCGTTATGCCCCTGAGTATCCCGGAGCTCGCTGGAGGCGTGCTGAGTATGCCGTCCTTCACCCGGAATATGTTCTCCCCCGGCCCTTCGGCTACCACGCCGTTCTGGTTGAGCAAGATGGCCTCGTCGTATCCGCCAGAGATCGCCTCCATCTTCGCCAGCGCTGAGTTAGCGTAGTTGGCGGAGCACTTCGCCTGCGGCGGAAGAGATCTGGAGTCGACCCGAGCCCAGCTGGACACCATCGCGCGCACGCCGTGGTCTTGGCCCGCCTGGCCGAGGTATGCTCCCCACTCCCACGAAGCTATCGCCACCGAAATCTTGCTGTGGAGCGGATTGAGTCCCATTGCGCCGTACCCCGTAAACGCGATGGGTCTGAGGTAGGATTCCGCAAGACCGTTCACCCTCACCAGCTCCTTGCAGGCACCGGCCAGTTCCTTCGAGGAGAACGGAATCGGCATCCTGTAGATCTTGGCGCTATTGAAGAACCTCTCCAGGTGCTCGTCGAGCCTGAAGATTGCCGGCCCCTTCCTTGTGGAGAAAGACCGCATCCCTTCGAATACGGCCAATCCGTAGTGCAGCCCGTGCGTCAGGACGTGGATCTTCGCGTCATCCCAGGGCACAAACTTTCCATCCATCCAGATCTTGCTGAGCGGCTTCAGGCTCATGCTTTTGAGGGCGAAATTTGATTGTATTTAGGCATAGGGTTTCACCACTCTGTCAACTCTTCGGCGGCCGCCGTAGTGGCTATTTCGCTGACGCGGATTGAACTCGTTGCGAGCTACGAAGTGTGTGGTACAACGCTTCCAGGACGGCGCCATAGACGATCTCCTCGGCGACTGCCTCACCCTCACCTACAACGCTGTCCATTTTGCTGAAGTGAACGGAATCAGCAACCGTACACAGATGAAGCAGTTCTACCGAACCCTCAAGGGCGATCCGCTTCCATCCTGCTACAAGGTCGCAACCATAACGAGAGCCTGCGCAGTCGTTCGGAGCAGGAAGAAAGGCGAGAAGCGACGCGTGAGTACGAAGCATCCCAACCCGCTCGGGCCGACGGTCTGCATCATCTCCGTGTTCTTCATCACCGCGAAGGGGAGGCTCTTCATTCCGCTGAGGCGAGACAAGTACGTCGACGTCCTTTTGAACAATCACGTCCAGCAGACGCTCGCCGGTGAGGAGCTGAGGAGCCTCACCATGACGCCAGACTCCCTCTCTTTCTGCTACTCCGAGGATGTCGAACCCTCACCCGTCAAGACCGCCTACGGGGTCGACAGGAACGAGAAGAACATGACCTTCGGAGACAGGGACGGCGTCATTCAAGTCGACATGGCCAAGGCCGTGACGGTCAGGCAGACGACCAGGGAGGTCCTGGGCTCCTTCAGGAGAGACGACGTCAGGGTCGGGCGAAGGCTCGCGCGCAAGTGCTGGAAGAGGGCGGATCAGAGGACTGGCCAGATGCTCCACGCAGTGACGAACTTCATGGTGGGCTTCTGCGTCAAGAACGGCGCGGCGCTCGCCCTGGAGGACCTCACGGGTATAGGCAAGATGTATCGCAGAGGCAGCGGACAGGGGGCTGACTATCGCTTCAGGCTCAACGCCCGGCGTCACTGGAAGGCCAAGCATATGCTCGAATACAAGGCAGCGTGGAAGGGAGTGACCGTCGTTCAGCTCAACAAGTCTGACACCCACGGCTCCGCGTCGAGGTGCTCGGCGTGCGGGGAGAGCCTCCGCGGTCCCGACAGGGACGATGCAGAGCACAGGGGGACGCTGTGGTGCCAGTCGTGCAAGGGGTGGATTGACAGGGACGTGAACGCTGCCCTGAACCTCTCCGCCAGGGGGCTCACTCGGTTTGCGAGTTCCCTTCCTCTGAGGCCGAAGTCGCTCGCAACAACGGACGTCGCCGAGGGGGAGAAGGGCTGGCAGTTGAAGCGACGAGGGGGAACGAGACGACTACTCCAATCCTCAGAGTCGATGCCAGCAAGTTGACTCGTCCGACGGAGAGTTGACAGAACCGGTTTCACCGGCGTCGCGTCGTTTAATATCGAGGCTCGACGACTCGTGGTCGATGGCGGACCCGGTGATTCTGTCGGCGTGCAGGACGGCTATAGGCAAGTTCGGCAGGAGCCTTGTCGGAGTCCCGGCCACCAGGCTGGGCGCGGCCACCATCAAGGAGGCTCTGAGGAGGTCGAGGGTGAGCGCTGATGAGGTCGACGAGGTGATAATGGGGAACGTCCTGTCGGCCGGACTCGGACAGCACCCCGCGAGGCAGGCCGCAGTCTTCGCGGGCATCCCCCCGCACGTTGGCTCGCTCACAGTGAACAAGGTCTGCGGCTCCGGGCTGAAAGCGGTGATGCTGGCGGCGCAATCAATCAGGGCGGGGGACAACGACATCGTGGTCGCAGGCGGCATGGAGAACATGAGCAACGCGCCGTACCTGGTCAGGAACCTGCGCTGGGGCCTCAAGTACGGTCACGCGCAGCTGCTCGACTCCATGATAGTCGATGGGCTCTGGGACGCCTACGAAGACTTCCACATGGGAGTGACCGGGGAGCTGGTCGCAAGGAGGTTCGGGATAACGAGGAGGGAGGCTGACGAGTTCGCCTTCGAGAGCCACATGAGGGCCGCCAGGGCGGCCAAGGCAGGGAGGTTCGGAGGGGAGACGGTCAGAGTCGAAATCGAGCGCGAGGGGGGCAAAGTCGACCTTTTCGGGAAGGACGAGTGCGTCAGGCCGGACACCACCATCGAGAAGCTTTCGGCCCTGAAGCCGGTCTTCAGGAAGGGCGGCATCCTCACCGCCGGCAACTCGTCCCAGCTGAGCGACGGCGCGGCTGCGCTCGTCGTGGCGTCGGAGGACGCGGCCAAGAGGCTCGGCGTCAAACCCCTGGCCCGCGTTGTCGCCTATGGGACGGGCGGGCTCGAGCCGTCCCGTGTCATGGAGGCACCGATACCCACCACCAAGGCTCTCCTCAGAAAGGCGGGCATGAGGATAGACGACATCGACCTGTTCGAGCACAACGAGGCCTACTCAACGGCGTCGATAGCAGTGAGGAAGGCGTTGGGGGTCGACCCCGAGAGGTTCAACGTGAACGGCGGGGCCGTGGCTCTCGGGCACCCCATAGGATGCAGCGGCGCCAGGGTCCTGACCACCCTTCTCCACGAGATGAAGAGGAGAGGCGCTGCGAGAGGTCTGGCGACCCTCTGCCTCGGCGGCGGCAACGCAGTCTCTATGATTGTGGAGCGCTAGTCTCCCTCAGCTTGCGCCGCAGGACTTTGCCGATCAGCGTCTTCGGCAGCTCCGGGACGAACTCCACCTTCTTGGGGACCTTGAACTTCGAAAGCTTCGACGCGCAGAAATCGATGAGCTCCTTCTCAGTCACGCGGCCGTTGGGTTCCTTCAGCACTACGTACGCCCTCACCACCTCGCCCGAGAAACTGTCAGGCATGCCGACAACGGCCGCCTCCCTGACCGCCGGGTGCTCGAAGAGCACCTCCTCAACGTCCCTGGGGTAGACCTTGAGCCCGCCCACGTTGATCATGTCCTTCTTCCTGTCCACGATGTAGAAGTAGCCGTCCTCGTCCATGCGCGCGATATCCCCGGTAAGGAGCCAGCCGTTGTGCATCACCAGTCTCGTCTCGCCTTCCATGTTCCAGTAGCCCTTCATCACCTGAGGGCCCCTCACCGCGAGCTCCCCCACCTCTCCCGGCTTCAGGAAGACGTCGGGGTTGTCCAAGTCCAGCACCGCGGCGTCCGTCTCGGGGAAGGGCAAGCCTATGGAGCCGTCCTTCACCAATCCGTCGTGGACCGGGTTGCAATGGGTGACCGGGCTGGCCTCCGAAAGGCCGTAGCCCTCGACCAGGTTGCCTCCGGTCATCTCGATGAACTTCTTCCTCACGGCCAGCGGGAGGGCCGCTCCTCCGGATATGCACGCCCTCACCGACCTGAGGTTGTGGCTCTTCGCCTTCGGGTTGCTGATGATCGCGATGTACATGGCAGGGACAGCGCAGAAACTGGTGACGCCCAGCTTCTCGATAGTCTTCATCACCTGCTCGACGTGGAACTGGGGCAGCAGCACTATCTTGGCGCCCGCGGTCAGCGGGGCGTTCATGGTGGCCGTCATCCCATAGATGTGGTAGAGCGGCAGGACCGAGAGCGCGACGTCGGAGCCTGTGACGGGCAGAGCCATCGCTGTATAGATGGCGTTCGAGTAGAGGTTGTAATGTGTCAGCATGGCGCCCTTGGCGACTCCTGTCGTCCCTCCGGTGTACTGCAGCAGCGCTATGTCATTCTCGGGGTCGATTGCGACCGGCGGCTCGATGGGGCCCTGACGAAGCAGGGAAACGAAGTCGACGGTCTTGGGTCTCGAGACGTTCCTCACTCCGGCCAGCCGGGCGAGCCGCTTCTTGACCGGCGGGAGGTAGTCCGTGACGCTCGTCGCTATGATGTGCTTGAGGTCGAGCCTGTCCCTGCACTCCTCCAGGCTCCTGAACAGGTCGTTCCCCTTCACCACGTCCCGCGCCGCGACGACGATGGCTGCTCCGGAGTCCCTGATCTGGTGCTCCAGCTCTCGCTCCTTGTAGAGAGGGCTGCAGGTCACGACTATCCCGCCGGCCATCAACACGCCGAAATACGCGATCACGAACTGGGGAATGTTGGGCAGGAAGATGGCTACCCGGTCTCCCTTCTTCAATCCCAAGGAGACCAGGGCGGAGGCGAACCTTGAAGCCAAGTCCTCGACCCTGCCATACTGGAGCTCCCTTCCCTGATAGTGGAGGCAGACGGCATTCGGGCTCTTGGCAGCAGCTTCGGTGAGAAGAGAGTAGAGCGGCTTCTTCTCGACTGGGGTGTCAGGGTTGAACTGCTTCGGCCAGGACTTCAGCCACGGACGCTCCAGCTGCAATTGCCGTCTCGGGGCATCGGTCGCTTTACCCTTAAGGGTATCTGGGAATCCTTCGGCCGTTTCTTCTTTCAGGTCTAACCTTAAGTAACGTCAGCCGATGTTCATCAAAGAGCGAATTGGCCGAGCAGACAGAGCGCTATCTTGTGCTTTGCGTGGACAGAGACGACGACCTCGGCGAGAAGGCAAAGGTCGGCGGCCTGGTCTCCGGTCGGGAGGCGGTCCTCAGCGCGGCGACCAAGCTCGCCCTGGCCGACCCTGAGGAGGCAGACGCCAACGCCATATTCGCCTCGGTGAAGAAGTACGACGAGCTGAAGGGAGAGGGCATCGACTGCGACGTGGCGATAGTCTGCGGGCACAAGGACAGGGGTTTCACCGCCGACCGGGCGATCAGGCGCGGCGTCGAGCGGCTGCTGAAAGAGCACCCCTTCGTCGGCATAGTCTTCGTTTCCGACGGCGGCGACGACGAGAACGTCATCCCGGTTCTCCAGAACATGAAGCCGGTCGTCTCGGTGGAGAGGGTGGCGGTCAAGCACAGCCAGACGGTGGAGGAGACCTACCTGGTCCTGGGAAGGTATCTCAGGATGCTCGTCTTCGACGCCCGCTACTCGAAGTGGTCACTGGGCGTTCCTGGCGTGATACTCCTCCTGGTAGGGCTTCTCGCCGTGTTCGGGGCCGTCCTCGCGGCCGAGATTGCAGCGCTCATCATAGTCGGGGGAGCCGCCCTGGTCCGGGGGTTCAACCTCGACCGGGCAGTCGCTGGCTTGTTCACCAGGGGCCCACACTCCTACATCAGACTCTTCTCGCTGGTGACGAGCGGTCTCGTTATCCTGGTGGGGCTGGCGACAGGCTACGACTACATGGAGGCAGAGGGGGGCAGCCTGGTCTCGCAGGTCCTCGCCCACCCCACGCTCTTCTTCGTATACGGTGCGCCGCTCATCGGTTATCTCATCAGCGGCTCGCTGCTTCTGGTCTGGGTGGGGCTGGCGGTGGGCGCCACGGGCTCGATGCTGGCGCACGTTGCCAGAGAAAGCCCCAGGTGGAGGAGGGACGCCTTCGTGCTGGTCATCCTCGCGCTGCTCTACTTCCCAGTGAACACCTTCTCGACCTTCCTGATAAGAGGCCAGGGACAGTCGACGATTCTGCTTGTCTCCTACGCCCTGGTCGGGCTGGCCATGATCTTCGGGCTGACGGTGGCTGTCTACCCGAGGGTCAGAGTAAGGACAGCAGCAGAAAGAGAGTAGCCGCCATGATGGACTCCGTGCTTCGGCTCTTCGGGGCCTACAGGGTTTACGAAAGAAGGCTGAAGTCGCAGATTGCGCACGGCGAGGTGCCCAGCCACATCGGCATCATACTGGACGGGAACAGGCGCTGGGCAGCGAGCCAGGGGAAAGCGAGGGGGATCGGCCACGAGATGGGCGCAGAGATAGCGGAGGAACTGCTGGACTGGTGCCACGAGCTGAAGATCAAGACAGTCACTCTCTACGTGCTGTCGACGGAGAACCTGAAGCGTACACCCGAGGAGGTCAGCGAGCTGCTGGCGCTGATAGAGGAGCGGCTCGCGAGGCTGCTCAACGACGAGCGCATCTACAGGTACGGGGTGAAGGTCACAGCAATCGGGCAGCTCGAGACGCTGCCGGAGTCCATCAGGATGCTGCTCAGCGAGATAGAGAGCAGGACCGCGGGATTCGGGGACCACTATCTGAACATCGCCGTGGCTTACGGCGGACGGACTGAGATAAGGGACATGGTGAAGTCCGTCGCCCAAGACGTCAAGAGCGGCAAGCTCACTCCGGACCAGATTTCTGACGAGACCATAGAGAAGAAGCTCTATACGTCGTATCTTCCTCAGCAGGAGCCCGACCTGATCATCAGGACCTCCGGGGAGGAAAGGATGAGCGGCTTCATGCTCTGGCAGGGCGCCTACTCGGAGTTGGTCTTCATGGACGTCTTCTGGCCCGGCTTCCGGTTCATCGACCTCTTGAGGGCCATCAGGACCTATCAGAGAAGGCACAGAAGGCACGGCCGCTAGCGAGAATGATTATATCGTCACCGCGCGAGGGCCAGCAAGCATGAAAGTCGAGCTCGGCACGCTGAAGGACAAGGCGGAGGAACTGGTCGCCTTCCTAGAGCCCAGGGTCGGGACCAAGCCCACAGTGTCGGGAAGCGCTGTCGAGATCGATGACGAGGGCATCAGGAAGGGCGTGAAGCCGAGGCACGTGAAGACCTACGTCAAACGGTTCCTTTTCACTAACAAGCTGAGGAAGAACTACCGTGTCCTCGTCAAGGGACGGGAGCTGACGGTCCAGGAGCTCGAGCTGAGCGAGAAGGAGGAGGAAGAGAGGGAGAAGGTCAAGGAGAAGCTCGAGGAAGCGGAGAAGAAGGAGATGGAGGAGCGGGAGGAGGAGGGGCCGGAGCCGAAGAAGGAAGCGCCTGAGAAGGTCGAGGAGGCGCCCCCCGAGCCCGAGAAGAAAGCCGCGCCCAAAGCGGAGAAGAAATCCAAGGGCGGGGCCAAGAAGAAGACCAAGAGCTAGGCCGCCTTCTGGTCACGCAGTCGCCGGCGTCGGACCCTCTTGAGGAGCACCCTCAGATAGTTCCGCGATTCCCTGAGCTCTTTCAGGCTGGCCCCAAGGCCGCCGGCGTCGAAATCGTCAATCGCAATCTTCAGGTGCCTTCGGGCGAAGCCAATCGCCTGCCTCTCGTCGGGCACCGTGTACGGCCTCTGGCTGATGAAACGGCCGGGGTTCTCGTCGTCCAGCTCGATCTTGATGAACGCTGCGCTCTTCTCAACGAAGAGGTACGACTGCCATAGGACGTGTATCTGCTCCCGGCTGAGCGAGCCTGAGACCGATGCGGCCAGCGAATCCAGGTTGCCGAAGGCCCGCTCCATGTCTCGTCTCGTCTCCTGGTGCCAGTCCGAATCGCGGCCGCGGCCCTCCTCAGACATGATAGAGTCATCCTCGCCCTCAACCAGACTTATAACGGGCACGCGGAGTGCGCCCACGTTTGCCAAAGAAGGATGAGCGCAGCCTCAGCGGGGCCTGCTTCGTCAAGCTCGACTCTCTGACCGAGCTAGGAAGGCTCTCGTGTTTCCAGGAAAGGGCGCCCTTCCCTCTCTTCGCGATAACGAGGGGCGGGAGCCACTGGATCGCCGCCCAGGCCGACCTCTTCATGGGCGTTCCGATATTCTACTACGCAGAGACGAAGGAGAACGGCGAGTTCCTCGCTTACAGGAAGGACCAGGAGGGCGAGGAGGTGCGTCTGGTTGAGGGGGCCAACAACGCGTCATTCCTCTACGCGCCCGTGATCAAGACGGCAAAGATGCCTGGCCGCCTTGACCCGAAAGACGACTTCCCTGACAGGTTCATGGCCATGGAGGTGAAGGACCTGCAGAGCCTGGCCAAGGTCGCGACCTACAAGATGTTCTTCGAGGAGCCCGCGCTGCCCCTCTTCGCCTTCAAGGACGGAGGCAGCTGGATAATCGGGACCTTCGCCAGGATAGACGACTACGAGGAGGCCTCCATCTTCTTCTACTGGAGGAGCAGCCAACAGCCCGTCTCCGGCTTCATAAGGTACGCGTCGGACAAGATCGGGGACACAGGATTCGTGGGCAAGACCGAGGAGCACGGATACCAGTTCGTCAAGGTGATCAAGCTGGCGGAGAAGCACCCGCTGGTTGCGCTCTAGGCAGCCGGCTCGCCGGACTGCTTCGCGTCGTTCAGGAACTTCTCGGCCTCCCTGAGGATGGACTTTGAGTTCTCGTAGCTGGCCTTCTTCAGTGCTTCCTGGTAGGTGAACCAGCCGAAGCCCTGGTGCTCGTGGGATATGGTTATGCTCTCCTGAGAGGTCCCGCCGAGCAGGTAGACGACCCGCTTGTGGACGTTCTTGCCCTCTCTCCTGTAGAAGTACTCGACCACCCTCCGGAAACCCCTTGCGAGCTTGAGGTCCCTTATCCCTGTCTCCTCCGCCACCTCCCTCAGGACGGTCTGCAGCTCCGTCTCTCCCTTCTCCATGTTGCCTTTCGGGAAGTCCCACTTCCCGGCGTTCAGGAGGAGGACGTAGCGTCTGCCGCCGTTCTCGTTGACCACGACCGCGCCGGCCGAGCGCTCCTCCACGCACGCGGTTCATCGCCCGTCGAATTATTAGGTTTCTGTCGCCTCCCGCGGCTCTGGTAAGATGGCTTGCCACGCCTCCGAAGGGAGGTCGGTGTTAAGTGGCCGGACATGGCCGTTTGGTTCAGTCTCTCAGGAACGGGAGTCCAGAGATCTTCGCAGCGGGCTCCGTCCTATTGGTATTGGACATGCTGATTCACCAAACCATTTCGGGGCAGTTCTTCCGGAGTCCAGATCTACCACAACTTCGTGAGACCGCGTGAAGGGCTGAACGGCAAGACCCCCGCCGAGGTCGCAGGAATCCAAGTCGAAGGGCGAAACAAGTGGCCGACTCATTCAGAACGCCTCTCATGTCCAGTCGCTTAACAGCGAGGAGTCGGGGTAGGCGTGGCCAGCCACCTTACCAGCACCCCTCCCGCAGATGGAAAACTGTTTATACTGAATTTCTATCGTCCTGTAAATTCAAAGTGCCAAAGATCAGGGTAGCCGTAGCCGGCGTGGGCAACTGCGCGTCGGCCATCATCCAGGGAGTCCACTACTACACCAACAGAGGTGAAGACGACGGGATGACCTACTGGAACGTTGGCGGCTACAAGCCGGACGACATCGAGTTCGTGGCGGCCTTCGACGTATCGTCCCGCAAGGTGGGCAAGGACCTCTCAAAGGCGGTCTTCGAGGCTCCCAACAACACGCTGAAGATCGCAGACCTCCCGAACCTCGGCGTCGAAGTGAAGAGGGGCCCCGTGATGGACGGCATAGGCAAGTACCTGAAGGAGGTCGTGCCCGTAGCCGCTGCAAGGGAGGCGGACGTCGCCGAGGAGCTGAAGGAGGCAGGCGCCCAGATTCTTGTCAACTATCTCCCGGTGGGGAGCACAAAGGCGTCGCAGTTCTACGCGGAAGCGGCGCTCAAGGCCGGGGCGGCGTTCATCAACGCGATACCCGTCTTCATAGCCTCTGACGCCGCGTGGGCGGAGAGGTTCGCAAAGGCCGGGCTCCCCATCGCCGGAGACGACGTGATGAGCCAGTTCGGTGCGACGGTCCTGCACAAGACCATGGTCAAGCTCGCAGTGGACAGGGGCGTGAAGGTCAACGAGACGTACCAGCTGAACATAGGCGGCGACACCGACTTCCTCAACATGCTGGAGGAGAGCAGGCTCAAGGACAAGAGGGAGAGCAAGACAAGCGCTGTGAGGGCCATGTCGCCCTACGAGGTGCCCACCAGAATCGGGCCGAGCGACTACGTCCCGTTCCTCGGCAACGATAAGGTCTGCTACATCTGGCTGAAGGGGAAGTACTTCGGCGGCACCACGGTGAAGGTAGACGTCAAGCTCCACGTAGTCGACGCCTACGACAGCGGCGGCGTCATGGTGGACGCCATAAGGGGGACCAGGCTGGCGCTCGACAGGGGAGTGGGCGGTCAGCTGACGAGCCTGTCGGCCTTCTGCTTCAAGCACCCGCCGGTCCAGATGCCCTACAATGAAGCGAAGGCTGCCTTCGAAGAGTTCACTTCTGGGAAGAGGGAGCGGTAGGGGCCGCCATCCTCCTCACTTCGTAGGCAACTACTATCAGAGCCAGCACCGCCACCCCGATGGGCAGCATGTACCTAGTCGTGACGTTCTCCGATATCGCTATGCCTCCCGTTGGAAGGGTCCCGCCGAGAGTCTGGTTGGCATAGACGAATGTAAGGCTGCCGCCGGGCTTGAAGGGGATAGTCGTTCCGGAGCCCGCCGAGATCGTGGCGCGGGCTGAAGCTGACGAACCGGGCGCCAGGTCACCGACGGACATGGTCAGACCCCCGTTCTGGAAAGAGGCGCAGTTGCAGCCGTTGGTGAAGTTGGAGATGGTCACCCCGGACGGAATGGAGAGGAAGAACTTCGCGTCGGTGACCGCCACCGACGAGGGGTTTGTCACGTTGATATTCACTGTGAACGGGCTTCCTTCGACCGGGCTGGCCGGCGAGGTGGTAATCGTCGCCGCGAGAGGCTCGCTGAGGGTCAGGGCCGGAGTCGATGTGGAAATGGTGAAGGGCGTGCCGCCCATGAAGAAGGCAGCCGTGGCAGGGGATGCCGACGGGCTCCCCCTGTAGCTGCCGACGGTCGCGGAGTATGCGAGCGTGAGATTCTCGGACCGGGCCAAGCTCTGGGCGCTCTTCACGGTCGACTGGTTGAGCGGGATGCTGTCGAACCCGTCTGCGGTCGTGGACAGAGTCGCGTTGAATATCGTGTAGGGACCGCCGTTCCGAGCAAGAGCCGTGACCTGGGAGACCATGCCGGGGAAGAGTGCCGAGGGGCGGAAGACCTTCGAGACGACCAGTCCGGTGGGCGCAGGCTGCGCGTTGGAGGACCCGGTCAGGAGATAGCCTGAGCTCTCGTAGGAGAAGCTGGAGGGCCAGAAGATGAAGCTCGTCGGCTGCGTCACCGTGAAGTTGACGCTGGCATGCTCGGTGGAGCCTGCCGCCACCAGAGGATAGGAGAGAGCGAGCGTCCCGCCGTTGCAGGTGAGGTTTGAGCTCCTCTCACCGCAGGACAGCCCTGGAGGGAGCGCGGTCAGTGCCGAGAACGACGTGAGGTCGGCAGCGCCCTTGTTGGCGAGGGCCATGGTCAGGGTCAGGTTGTAACCGCCTCCGGCCAGCTGTGAGACAGTGGAATTCAGCGAAAGCATCCCCAGTCCGAGCCTCATTCCGGTCTGCGCGAAGATGATTGCGAGCGAGTTGGTGGTCTGATTGAGCGACTGGCCGCTCGGGGTGGTGTAGGAGACGGAGTAGGCCTTTGTCACGTTCACCCGGGTCAGGCCGGGAGCCGTGGCCGAAAGCGCCACCGTCGCCGACCCGCCGTCGGCGGCGAGCCCGCCCACCTGGTGTCCTTCGACGCTCACAGAGTTTGCGGTCCTTGTCCCGACGTTCTTGACGAAGACCTGGAGCGACTGATTGCCGCCCACGGGTGTCGGGAACGACGACGACGGCGCCACGTAGGCGAACACCACTGGCTGATCCGCGCCCAGGGAGAGCGTGATCGGATTCAGGTTCGCGTATCCGCGCAGCGAAGCGGGTCCCACGGTGTAGCTGTAGCCGACTGGAGCCGGGGGCACTGGGAGGGGGCCCGTCGCGTTGCCCGTGTACTGAAGAACGTACGTCGGGCTCGCGGACTGTCCGGCGCCTAGGCTTGAAAGGTCGACGAACGAATTGCCTCTCACCAGCTTGAAGCCGCCCGCGGACTGCCACCAGCTGTCATTGAGCTTCAGGTCGGTGACGGCGGTGGAATTGGAGAGGTTGGTCAGGTTGATTGTCACTGACATGTTGGTGCCCGGCCTGAGGACGCCGACGTCCACCACCCTCGTGGCGAGGAGTTCCGGGGGCTGCTCCACCACCGTCGCGTTGATCCTTGTGACCGCGGCGCCAGGCTTCAGCGTCAGCGTGTACGTGGAGCTGAACGCCGCCCTGTCAGTGGTCATGGTAGCGTTGTCCGAGGAAGCGACCAGTCCGTCGAGGAAGTGATAGTCGATGACCGAGGACGTGCTCGTGTTGGAGGCCCTGATTGACGCCTGCGCCTGCCCGAAGTAGTTCAGCAGGTTGGGCCTAGAGCTCGAGTCCAGCCCGGTGGTCGTTATGGAGCCGATTGAGACCTGATGGACAAAGCCTCCGCCCGAAGTCTTCTGGGCGCTGAGCGTCAGCATGGGCGAGGAGAGCGCCAGGAAGCCCGCGGCCGTAATGGGTGCGAGGAAGCCGCCGTCACTGAACGGGACTAGCTTGAGCAGGGTCGACGGGACCACTGCCGCGAAGGACAGCGGCGCGAAGAACGTGTAGCTGCCGCTCGCGTTCCCGGTCGACCGGAAGGTAGTTAGCAGATACGAGCCCAGCTTGGAGGCCGCGCTGCTCGCGTCGGCGAAGGTCCCCGCACCGACGGTCAGGAAAGCGCCTTCGGGCGGCACCCTGGGGACGGGCAGCACGTTGTAGCCTTGCGGGCCGAAGATCTGGAAGTCGGTGCTCCAGCCCGTGGAGCGGATGGCGGTCAGGTTGTAGGAGGTCACCCCTGCGATGGCCTCGGCAGACTGTATCACTGGGTTGGTGACGTTCACTGCTCCGATGCTGATGAACCAGGCGGCGTTGGGGCCAGCCACGTAGACGGCGATTCTCTCGGTGTGGCTTCCCTGGGCGCTCACCTGGGGCGGCACCATGGGGATCAGCGACAGCGAGATGATGACCAGTAGCGCGAGTAGCTTGCTCTGCTTCAAGTAATACTCCGAGGCCCGCTGAGAATTCCCTATAAAACCGTTGGTTGTGTCAGCGTCTTCTCGTGGTCTCTTCCAAGGGGTCGTCGACCCCCTTCTCGTCCAGCATGAAGACCACGTCCCTCTCCGGATGGTATGGGCTGTCCACCATCCTCGCGATCCTGTTCTTGGCGGCCTTCCTCAGATATATCCTGTAGGTGCTGGTGTGGGCAACGACGTGGCCGCCCGTGGGCCTCGTCGGGTCGCCGAAGAACGAGTCTGGCGCTGCCTGCACCTGGTTCGTCAGGACCACGGCGACGTTGTAGACCTCGGCCGTCCTCAGCAGAAGGTGCATGAACCTGTTGAGCCTCTGCTGCCGCTCTGCCAGGGTGCCCCTGCCCACGAACTCGGCCCTGTAATGGGCGACTGCGCTGTCGAGTATCAGCAGCTTGACCTTGTTGGCCTCTATCACCTTGCCCAGGTCCCTCACTATGAGCTCCTGGTGGGCGCTGTTGTAGGCTCTGGCCACCGTGATCCTCGAGAGCACCTCCTCTGGTTTCAGGCCCCGCGATTCGGCTATCTCCGCTATCCTCTCGGGCCTGAACGTGCCCTCGGTGTCGATGTATATCGCCGACCCGTCGAGCCCGCCCTTGCCGTGGGGCTGGGTGACCATCACGCACAGCGTGTGGCAGATCTGCGACTTGCCCGTCCCAAATTCCCCGAAGAACTCGGTCATCGCCCAAGTCTCGATGCCTCCGCCCAGAAGGTCGTCAAGATTCCTCGACCCTGTCGATATCCTGTCGATGGCCTGCCTCCTCTTCAGCAGGTCGGAAGCGCTGATGAAGTCCGGCTCCAGCCTGTGGAGTTCCACCAGCTTCTTTCTCGCCTTGCTGTTCAGCTCCACCGCCTTCGAAATGTCGACGTCGACTGCATCGGAGATGTCCATGGGGCCGGCAGTCGCCAAGTCGAGAACGTTCAGGATTCCGGCGTCAATCAGCTTCTGCTTGGTGGCTGGCCCGACGCCTGGAAGAGAATCGAGCTCTAGATCTTCGTCCTTTTCTTTGGCCTCAGTTTCAGTCAACAGTTGGCCGACTCGCTCTCTCCTAATTAAACCTGAGTCAGGGGGAGATCCGTGAAACTGTTCTCGGAAACAGGCTCGCGGACCTGATGTGCTTCAGTCCCGCAATCCATCGGGTCGTCCTCTCTACTCCGATGCCGAAGCCCGAGTGCGGAGGCATACCGTACTTCCTTAGCTCAAGGTACCAGGCGAAGGACTCTGTCGGGAGGTCCTGACTCGCGATGCGGTCCATGAGCTGCTTGTGATCGTGAATCCTCTGCCCGCCCGTGGCCAGCTCCCCGACTCCCTCGGGGGCGATCAGGTCGGCAGACTTCGTCACCTTGGGCCTGTCAGCGTAGGTCATGTGATAGAAGGACCTGGCAGAAAGCGGATAGTCGGTTATGAAGAATGGTGTCTGCTGGCTCAGGCTGACCGCGCGCTCCGCCTCGGTGGTGATGTCATCGCCCCACTCGAAGGGGAACCCTGCCTTGGCGGCTATGGACCTGGCTTCGTCGTAGGTTATCCTGGGAAGCGGAAGGGTGAGCTCCTTCAGGGTCCTGCCCAGCGTCTTCAGCTCGTCCTGCCTCCTTTCCACCACGCGCTTGACCATTGCCGCCAGGAGCCCCTCCAGGAGCCTCAGGTTGTCTTCCTGCTCCGCGAAGGCCTGTTCGGCTTCGATCATCCAGAACTCCGTGAGATGCTTCGCAGTCTTCGACTTCTCCGCCCTGAAGGCGGGCTGGAAGATCCAGACCTTCTTGAGAGCGGCCAGCGACGCCTCCTCGTAGAACTGGGCGCTCTGGCTCAGGTACGCCTTCTTGCCGAAGTAGTCCACCTCGAAGAGTGTGGACCCTCCTTCGACCGCGGCCCCGACGAAGGTGGGTGCGTTGATGAGATAGAAGCCGTTCTCGCGGAAGTAGTCGAATGCCGCGCCAATCACTTCGGTCCTCACCTTCATGGTCGCTACAGCCTTGGGTCCCCTGATGCTCAGGTGCCTCTTGTCGAAGAGGAAGGAGGGGGCGCGCGCCGCCGTCTTGGTGATCGGCCAGGTCTCGGCGAGGGATACGACCTCGAAGCCGCTGGCCGCGACCTCCTTGCCGCCCGGTGCCCTGGCGTCGCTGCGGACGACCCCCCTGACCACGACCGCTGACTCCTTGGTGGCGGACTTGACGGCGGCAAACTCCCTCTCGGGAAGGGACCCCTTCTTGGCTGAGACCTGCACGTATCCAGCGCCGTCCCGCAGCAGCACGAAGACAAGGCCGCCGACCGTGTGCTTTCTTGCGACCCACCCGCGCAGCTCAACGGCCTGCCCCGGATTCCCACAGACGACCTCGGCCGAGCTGCTGGGGACGAAACCTTCCTCTTTCACGGGGCCGGCTGCGACTGGACGTGCTAAAAGTGTGATGCGAGGGTGCGGGAGTGGAATCGCACACCTCAGCGCAGGACGGTCCTGGTCGACGCGCCGTCCGACACCTCCTTCCCCTCGACTAGACTCACGATGGTCTTCGTGGCGTCGAAACGGGCGGCAATCCTCCCCATGCTCCTGACCCTGGACAGGTAGGGCCCGCTTCGCAGAGCTTCGACCGCGGTCCTGACCGATGCGATACCCAGCTTCTCCTGAGGAATGGTTATCGACACTCCCAGCTTGCTCGCCTTCGCTGCGTTGCCAGCCTGCTCGGTCTGGTTAGGAATCGGAACGAGCAGTGACGGCTTGGATGCCGTGATGGCCCGCGCTATCGACCCGTGGCCCGCCCTTGAGACGAGCACGTCGCAGGCGTCAAGGTAAGCCTGCGGAGAATCGCACCAGCCGAACCTCCAGCCCCACTTGTAGGATGCCGGAGACCGGGCGCCAGCCGGGTTCCCCTCGGTTATCACGAAGACGTAGTGCTCGCCCAGTGCCCTGGCGATGGCCTCCCCGGCCTTCACCATGACAGCCCTGGTCTGGGGCGGCCCGGAGACCTGCCAGAAGACCTTGGGGCGCGGGTCCGACTCGAAGGCGGCGGAAGTGGCGTCCTGTTGGGCGCCCTCGTTGCCGTGGAGGAATCCGACGTATCGCACGTTCCTGTATCCCCCGCCCCACAGGCTCGCCTCGCTGATCGTGTAGGGGGGAGGCAGGTCGGGGATCAGGATCGAGTCGCTCAGCTCCCAGATCTTCGAGAGGCCGGCCGTGGTCCCCCCCGAGAGGATCGCCGCACCCACCTTCCGCGAGGTTTTGGGAGCCGCCAGGTTGAGCTGGTTGATTATGGTGTAGACTTTGATCTTCAAGGTGCGCGCGGCGAATACAGTCGCCACCGAGGAGTCGCTCAGGACCACGTCCGGCCTGAACCTCTTTATGTTCCCCAGTTCCATGTAAAGCTGCCTGTAGGTCCTGCCCAGTATCTGCGGCGAGCCTACCATGGTGGCCTTCAGCGACATCCCGCCGTCCTCGCCGTACTTGACGTCGGCCAGGGGGAGCTTGTTGCATTCGTAGCTGCGCGCCCTGATGTAGTCCGCTACCTCACCGGAGCTGGAGAACCTGACCACGTTTCCGTCCTGCACGAGCTGCGCCGCGATTTCAAGCATGCGCGTGGCGTGGCCGAGCCCGGAGCCGAAACAGCCTAGGTACACTCTCGGCAGGTCAGCTCACCGGCAGGGCGACCGGTTCGACCTCTCCCCTGGGGGACTTCTCTCCGAAGATGTCGGCTTGGAAGGTCTGGACCTTGGTCGTTGGAAGCAGCCAGGCGTCGCTGCCTACGCCGGCCTTCAGGCACGCCTGGTTGAGGAACTGCTCGGCGTCCCAGCCCTGCTCGGTCGCGACCTGCGGCAGCAGCAGACCGCCGGCGGTGTCAGTGGAGATCATGAGACCGTCCTCCCCCACCTTGACCCTGGCGGGCAACCCCTTCCGCTGCTTCACCTTCAGCTCGACCGGTGTCGTCAGCACGCTTACCTCGACCACGATCTCCCCAAGCTCGTCCGCGCTCACGGGCATGAACCTCGGGTCGTCAGTCGCGGCGAGCACAGCCGCCTCCTGGACAGCCTCACCCAGCGGCTTGACCGGATACGGGAAGCCGATGCACCCCCGCAGCATCGCGTTGCCTCCCTCGACCACGTTGAGCGTCACGAAAACTCCCCTCTTCTCGGAGAGGTAGGCGTCTCCCTGGCCTGCCTTCCTGTACTCCCCGCTCTCCACGAAGGAGTCAAGGGTGGACCGTGCCATGGCGACAACCTGCCTTCCCTGTTCTAGAGTTAGGTGCAATTCGAATCCCCGCGAACCTCAGGACCTTGGATTCAATAGCGCTTCGAGCCTCCTTAACTGTTTCCAGTGGCCCCCCTTCCAGTACAGCTGCCCGCAGTTCGGGCATTCGCGGAAGACCCTGTGCCTGCGGGCCACAGAGCCCGGTACCCTCCCCCTCGCCTTCGACATCGTGATCCTGTCGAGCTTGCTGTTGCAGAGCGAGCACCTCGGCTCTCCTCGCTTCAGTCTCAGCCCGACATCTCCGGCGGCCCGCATCATGGCCGCCAGCCTCGCCCTGTCAGACTCGCCGGTGACAAGCAACGAGCTCAGGCCCAGCTTCCAGGCTCGGGCGGCGAGCTGGCGGTCGGCTGTCACGAGCACCCGCCCTTGGCGAGAAATGTCGGACAGAATCCCGGCGTCGCTGCCGCGGCCGTGGTAGGTCGAGTCGAATCCGAACGCGCGCAGCTTCCTTGCCAACGAGCCCAGCATCGCGTCCACCAGGAACCTGGTGGTCCCCCTTCCTCCGGCAGCCATGGGCCCGCTACCTGGTCACTTCTGCAGACTTCACTGACTCGTAGAGCCTTCGGGCGGCCGGGTCCTTCTCGAAGTGAACGCGGATTGGAGCGACCACGGTTTCGAGCGCGGCAGCCACGCCCTGCTTGAGGTCGGTCGGATGCAGCTCCCCCTTCCTGAAGGCCCCTTCGAGGTCAGCGTAGGTGGCGAAGTCGACTGGGCCCCCGTACTTTGCCGGCCTCTCCACCCTGAGGACGCTCGACTTGCGGAAAACGATGTACTTCGCGTATTCGAGCACCGGGTTGCCAGCCACCAGCTTGGCCGGGCAGTATGCGCTGCCCATCTTCCGCGCTATCTCGTCTGCGGAGTCGTGAACGAATATGGAGGTCTCGGGTCTGCTCTTGCTCATCTTGCTGGCTATCTCCGAGTCGAACTTCGTGTTGTCGTCGTAGCCCTCGGGCTGCTTCGCGCCCTGGAGGCCCATCAGCATGTGGTGGTGAACAGCCACGGGTCTCTTCCAGCGGAGCTTTTCGGCCACCTCCCGCGCCAATAAGTTCGCGCGCCTCTGGTCGAGCCCCAGCTGGCAAATGTCGACGTCAAGCCAGAAGATGTCCGCCACCTGCATCATGGGGTAGAAGAGCTGGGCTGTCTGGACGAGCTCTTTCTCGGTCCTGCCCATTATGCTGATTGCCCTTCGGCTCCTCGCTAGCGTGACGTTCTGGGCGACCTTCACGACCTTCTTCCAGTATTCCTCTCCCTTCACCGCCTCGCTGGTCCACTGCACGTCGACCTTGGACATGTCAACGCCCGCCGCCTTCCAGACTTCAATGAAGTACCTGCCGACCTCCTGGATGCGGTCCAAGTCGCCGCCCATCTTCCCGTTGAGCCACGCGAACCAGTCCGCCACCCAGAGCTTGAAGTGGACGCCCGCCTTCTGCAGGTCGGCTATGTTGGCTGCGCGGAGGGCCCCGAAGGCGATGTGCGCCAGTCCGCTGGGCTCGAAGCCGTCGTAGGCAGACGGATGGTCGTTGGTCGCGAGCAGGTCGCGGAGCTCCTGCTCGGTTATTATCTCCTCGCCGACTCTTCTGACGAGTTCCAGGCGTGCCTCAAGGTCCAAGCTTCTCGGCCCAGCTCTCCTGCCGACCGATAAAACCGTTAGCGGCTAGCCCGCCCCGAAAGCAAGGGCTGCGACTGAGAACCCGAAGACCAGTATGGCGACCGCCTGGTGCAGGGCTACCAGGGGCGCCTCCAACTCCTGGGCGACCACCAGCCCTCCCAGCACTACCTGCAACAGGACCAGAAGGGTGGCGATTGCGAGCGCCCTGGTCGCAGGGCTCGAGGCGGATTCCCCCCTCCAGTAGGCAACGGTCGTTATGAGAAGGAAGAGCGTCGAAAACGCGGCGAGTATCCTGTGGGTGTACTCGACTATGGCAGAGAAGTTTGGCGGCGGGACCAGGCTACCGTTACAGAGCGGCCAGTCGGCCGGCACAGCGGAGCCGCACGCCTCGCCGAACCCGCCCGCGGCCACATAGGCGCCCACCACGATCAGCGAGAACAGCAGGAAGACGGTGAAGCCGAGAAGCGCTGCCTTGCCTTCCAACGCCCGCCGGGCTCCGGACGTTCGACTTAAAGGGTTAGCGAGCTAGGCTGCGACCAGGGCTTCGAGCTTCTTCTTGAAGACGGCGGCGGGCACCGCGCCCACAACCATGTCCTCCACCTTTCCCTTGGAGAAGAACATCACGGTCGGGATGCTCATTATGCCGAACCCGCTCGCCAGCTCCTGGTTCTCGTCGGTGTTGACCTTCACGAACTTCACCTTGCCGGCGTACTCCTTGGAGAGCTGCTCGATGGTTGGCGCGATGGTCCTGCAGGGTCCGCACCAGTCGGCGTAAAAGTCCACGAGCACCGGGAGGTCCGAATGCACCACTTCCTTCTGGAAATCGTCCCCGTTCAGATGTCTTATCGTGTCAGACATTTCTTAGAAGCTCGCCCGGACGCCTGTTAATATTATTGACGTTCAGCGGCCGAGTTTGGGAGCGAAGTCTGGCTGGCCGCCCGCTTGGCTCGGAGTTTCCTCTCCTCGATGATTTGCTTCAACGGGGTCACCTGGGGCGCTTCAGTCCTGTGGTCGAAACTGGCCAGCGTTCCTTTGGAGATGCAGCGCCTCGCGAGCTCGTGGAAGTCCAACGTCTCAGAAAGCGAGTCTATCAGCTGGCGCTTGACCCGGGTCTTCGGGTACCTGGTGATAATGGCGCAGCAGTCCTTGTATTCCTCTATGGAGGGTT
>JAFMAU010000001.1 GCA_029784825.1 Nitrososphaerota archaeon
TTCCGATCTGAAGATCGAATCCGCGGTCAGGAACGCTAGGGCATTCTTACAGGTGCAGGGGGAATTCGGGAGCTTCGACTCTTACATCTGGAGGTTCGTTGGCGGCAAGACGAAGCTCAACAGGTGGCGCACGCTGAAGGAGATCCCCGCCGCGACTCCCATGTCCGAGGCCCTGAGCAGGGACCTCGTTCGGCGGGGGTTCAGGTTCGTGGGACCGACCATATGCTATGCGCACATGCAGGCTACCGGGATGGTGAACGACCACGTGACGAGCTGCTTCAGGTACAGGGAGCTCGTCCGGATGGCTAGATGACGCCGAGTGCCTTCAGGCCCTTGACCGCGTTGGCCGCGGTTTCCTTCTCCAGGGGCAGGAACGGAGCCCGCGGCTCGCCGCACTCGACCCCCCTCTCGCGCAGGATCGCGTAGTAGGCGGGAATCGGGCCGGCCTTCACCAGGTCCTTGACCTTCTGCACCAGGTCCTGAGCCTTGACGGCGGAGCCGTAGTCCCCCTTTCTCTGCGCCGCCACGAGAGACTTGAAGACCTCTGGGAGCGCACTAGCCCCCCCGGACACAAGGCCGTCGGCCCCGGACATGATCGCGAAAAGGGCGTACTCTTCCGTCCCGTTCATCACGACGAAGTCGTCGGGGACCGCTTCGAGAAGGTCGATCAGATGTAGGAGGTCGCGAGACGAATCCTTGATCCCGGCGATTGTCCCGTCCTTCGCCATGGCCGCGACTGCCCCGGCCTGGAGGTTGTTCCCGGTGAACTGGGGGATGTTGTACGCGAAGAGCGGGACCGACACCGACTTGCGGACCGCCTCGAAGTGCCTGGCCACAGCCCTGTCCCCGGGCCTGTAGTAGTATGGGGTGAGGCTGGCTATGGCGTCAGCCCCAGCCTTCTCGGCATGGGTCGCGAGCTCTATGGTGGAGGCGGTGTCTGCGCACCCGACCTGGACTACCACCGGGACTTTGCCATGGGCTTCGGCGACCACCGTATCGGCGACCGTTCTCCTTTCTTCGAGGCTGAGCAGAGGGCCTAGTCCCGTGCTGCCGCAAGGGTAGATCCCCTCCACCCCCTTTGAGACCTGAAAGCGGACCAGTTTTGAGAGCCGGTCGGTGTCGACCCTTCCCTGACTGTCGAAGGGGGTTATCAGCGCTGTGAATAGACCGCGGATTTCACCTGCAGGCATACCGACCCGTCCCTGTCCGGGCGACTTATCTTTGCCGCTGGCGGATCAGGGCTCATATCCGACGCATTGGCTGGGAATGTCAGCCCCGCGGCAACTGCGGCTCTTCAAAACGATTAGCCGGGCGCGTAGAATAATAAAACAAGGGAGTTGGTCGACACGGTCGACCAACCAGGGTTCGACGTCGTGGGCCACCGACCTAATTCGTTGGCGAACTGGACTCAGAGGCTGGGGCCGCTGAACCTTCCACGATCTGTCCAGAAGCAAACCTCTCGGAGACCTGGGTCACCTTTATCCTCACATTCTGGCCGACCTTCGTTCCAGGGACAAAGACGATGAACCCATCGACCTTGGCAATGCCTTCTCCTCGCCTGCTGGTGTCGGAGATGCTGACGTTATACTCCTTCCCGACCTCAACCGGCTTCTTGAAGGACCCAGAACCTCTTCCGAATCCTCCCCTATTGCCATATCCTCCTCGTTGACCGAAACTCAATAGAAATCACCCATCCTACCGTTATTCCGTCCGATAGGCGGGCGCCGGCCTGCGCCTTATTAAACGAGGTGGAGAGGAAAATCCGCCCCAGAAGCGGGGCCTATCACTCGCCAAGCTAGCCCCGGCAAGGACTCGAATCCGGACAATTCAAGTCTGCGGGCCCGACGGGAATCGAACCCGTTTAGGGGCCTTCGCTGACCCTCGGGTTAAAAGCCCGATGCTCTACCTGAGTTCTCTCCATCGCTGGAACTAAGCTACGGGCCCGCTCCACTCTCCGCGAGGCACCCAGTATTTTACTCGATGGTGGTCAGCGCATCAAGGTCCGGACGAGCTTAATGCTCTTCTCCATCGTCCGGATGTCTTCATAGGGAGTCTCCATGATGATAGGCCTCTCGGCTGTCCCCCTGTGATGAAGGAACGCCTTCATTCCCGCCCGGCCGATCTTTCCTTCCCCGATGTCCTCGTGCCTGTCAAGCCTGCTTCCCAGGGGCCCCTTGGAGTCGTTCAGATGAATGACCTTCAGCCTCTCCAAGCCGACCAACTCGTGGAAGAGCCCCAGTGTTGCGTCGACCGCCTCCTCGCTCCCAAGGTCGAAACCCGCTGCGTAGGCGTGGCATGTGTCGAGACATACCCCGACTCTCGAGTCCTCCTTGACCTTGTCGAGTATCCCTCTTATCTCTTCAAACCTCGCTCCTACGCAGTTCTTCTGTCCTGCCATGTTCTCCAACAGAATCGAAGTCTCACCCGCGTTCCCGGCGAGGGCATCGTTCACAGCCTCGGCGATGTTCGCAGTCCCCACTGCCGTCCCCTTTCCGAGGTGGCTGCCGAGATGGACGACGAGGTAGTCGACGCCTAAGGCGTCACATCGTTTGGCCTCCTCGCCGAGTGTGTACCTGCTGATCTTCATAGTGGACCTGTCTGGCGAGGCGAGGTTCGGGAGGTACGGCATATGATCGACTATGCGCCTAAAGCCCGACTTCCTCCTCTTCTCTCTGAAGAGGGCCACAGACTCGTCGGGGAGGGGCTTGAACTTCCATTGGTTCGGGTTCCTAGTGAAGATCTGGAAGGTTGTGGCACCCAGCTCCTGCGCCCGGTCAAAGGCCAGGTCGAGCGAGCCCGAGATGGAGACGTGTAGGCCCACCATCGGCTCCGAGGTCAATAATCAAAAGAGGTGGAGTGTGGGTTTATCAACCCACGCTCTCGCTTCCGTTTCTCGCTTAGCGCTTCTTGGGCTTCGCTAGGGTCTTCCTTGAACCAGCAGCGCTCCTCACTGGTGCGGTCCTGCGCCTGTAGGTCCGCGTCGGCTTCTTTGTGAGGGTCGGCGCTGCAAACGAAGAGGCAGACGGAGCGGCGAAGGTCACCGGAGCTGGAGCTGGCTGCACCGTCTCGTAGATTGCGGGCGATGGTGCAGGAGCTGGCTCGGGTGCAGGGGACGGAGCAGGCTCTGCCACGGCAGGTGCTTCCGCGGCTGGGACTTCTGGTGCCTGCTCCGTCGTCGGAGCGTAAGTGTCGATCGATGGGATCGACGGGGCTGGTGTTGCTGCTGCCTTCTTCTTCCGTCCAAGATAGCCCCTTGGAGCTGCATAGAGAACCGCGATGGCTCCCACGCATACGCCAAGCAAGACTGTGGCTAGTTCTAGGACCATTGCTGGTGTTGATACGCTCCCGCCAGGCACTTCAGAGCCTGAGTCAAGTTGTATCAACAACTCCGTAATGTTGATTCAACCAGCCAAGCCGCCTGCCCTCTGGTACGGGGCTCAGAGGACTCCGAGGAGGCCGTCGAGCGAAATCGAGCCGGCTCCGACCATCAGGATGGCGAGGGAGAGGACCAGGTAGACGTAGTCCAGCTCGTACCCCGGCTTCCCGTCCGCGCCCATGAAGCCCGCCTTCATCTTCCTGACCTTCATTGCGATGATTCCGAGGAACTGCACCGCGAAGAAAGCAGCCACCACGGGGACGAGCAGGCCGATCATGAGGAACAGTGCGCCGAAGAGCTCGAGGAGCGTGACCAGCGTGGCCGCGCGAGGGTGGACCCCCATTGACCCGATCCATTGTCCCGCCTGTTTCCCCCATCCTCCCTTGGCCTTGGGGATCCCGTGGACGAGGAGCGCGCCCCCTGCCGTGAGCCTCAGCATCAAAGCGATGAAGTCGGTGCTTACTATGGTTGCCATCTGAATTGTGGTTGCCCGTTACTACTAGCTCATAAAACTTGCCTTGGTATGCGCAATGTAGCGCCTTCGCGTCTCCTGAACGGCTAAAGCAAGCCATGCAAGGACTGTGCCTGTGAGCGAGCTCATCGTTGACCGGACGAATACAGCCCTGGTGGTGATCGACCTGCAGAAGGGGATTGCCTCGATTGACGCCCACCCCCATGGCGCGGCCACGGTCATATCCAACGCCGCCAGACTCGCTGACGCCTTCAGGAGGAACGGGATGCCCGTCTTCCTCGTCCATGTGGAGGGCACAGCCGGGACATCCCTGCAACCCAACTCGGATATCATGATGCAGATAAGGGGAGAGAGACCCCCTGACTGGGCAGACATTGTCCCAGAGCTCGGCCCGAAGCCCACGGACATAGTCATAACCAAGAGGCAGTGGGGAGCGTTCTACGGGACCGACCTAGAGCTGAGGCTGAGGAGAGGCGGGGTCACCACAATCGTCCTGGCAGGCATATCGACCAGCATCGGGGTGGAGAGCACCGCAAGGTTCGCCTACGAGTTCGGCTTCCAACAGGTGTTCGCCGAGGACGCGATGTCCGACAGGTCCGCCGAAGCGCATGTTCACGCGGTGGAATTCATCCTGAAAAGGATCGGGAGGGTAAGGAAGACCTCGGAGATCCTGGACGCCCTGGCCTGAGCCCCCGGCCGGACCCGAAGGCGGATCCAGCCTTGAAATCAGGGGTCTCGCTTATATCTCAGCAAAACATGATGTAAGAGACGTAATGCTGCAGATTCAGTGGGACAAGATAATCACTGAGATATTCAAGTTCGACCGGAGGGTTAGGTCGGCGCAGATCCTTGACCAGACCGGGCGGCAGATAGCTGGGGGGATGAAGAAAGGGATCCCCTCTCTGGAGCCCCAGAGCGAGGACATCAGGCTGATAGCGGGCATCACGATCCAGATAAACAATGACAGGACCTGGGACCGCTATTTTGGAAAGAACCAGTACACTTTCAACAAGCGGGAGAGGCTGAACATCATGACCTTCTATCTTGGCGACAAGCTGGTACTGGTGTCGGCCGAGCCTGATTTCACGCTGCAGCAGGCGCAGGACCTGAGAAACCAGATAATAACGAACCACTCAGACGTGAAGTAAAAGAAGGGTGAGTTAGGTCTAGTTTAGACCTAGCTCAGGGAACTTCGCCTGAACGAGCCCGAGCTCGCTCTGGAGGGTGCGGATGCGCTCGGCGTACTTCTTCATGTCCTCCATGTTGTGTTGGACTTTGGCTACCTTGTAGCCTCGCCACGCCTTTTTTAGCGCGCCCCATGACTGCCCCTTCGTGTACTGGCTCATGAGACGAGACCTTTCAATGAGGCGATTTAAGCCTTAGCGTCTCATGAGACGACCGTCGAGCCTACCTGACTTCGAACGGAATCTTGTTGCCGTTGTGGTCGTAGACGCCCAGGTTGTCCACGGTCGCATAGGGGTACCCCATTATCACCATGATCTTACCTGTAGCGTGAAGGACGTCTTCGTGAGAAGGGCTGTGGTTCCCGGAGGGGTGAGAATGGGCTACCCCGAGGTACGAGAGGTCGACGGGAAGCATCCACCAGCTGAAGGCAGAGAACGCGGCGCCGTGGGCGGCGGCCGGGGGGATCACCACACCTGTGACCTCCACCACCCCCTTCTTCGTCTTTCCTCTGAGGAGAAGGATCCCCTCGTTCGGGTAGGCCATCGCCGAATAGCTGAAGAGGCTGTCGACGACCTGGCGGTCGAATATCACCCTCTGCACGGGCATAGCCGGTCTTACCTCAGCATCCGGACGAAGTTGCCCAGGACCGCGAAGCCGTCTGGATTCTCCTTTGTGTACCTCTCAGGGTGGAACTGCACGCCGTAGAGCGGCCTTGACTTGTGCCTCATGGCTGCGATCTCGCTGGCTGTGCTCCTTGCCACGAGCTGAAACTCCCGCGGGAGTGGTCTCACTACCTCCCACCTCGACTCCAAGAGCATCATCTCCTTCGGGAGTCCTTCGAACAGAGGGTCGTCGACGACCACCTTCGTTTTCACCATGTCCAGCACATGAGAGCCGTCCTTTACCACCTCGGAGCCGAAGGCGTGGGCCATCATTTGGTGCCCGAAGCAGACGCCGAGGACGGGGACGCTCGAGCCTAGGATCGCGTCGATTTCCCCCTGATATTTCGCTTGTATCCGGGGCTCTGACATCATGTCCGGAGACCCGCTGAGGGCGACCCCGTCTTTCGAGTTGAACAGCCTCCCGGTCGCTTCGCTCCAGTCTATCGTTTCTACGTGGGCGCCGTTGTCCTCCAGGCACTTCACGAGGCGCTCGAACCGCTCATAGGTGGGATAGTTGTTGACCGCCAGAACCCTGGGCAAACTGCCGTAGCGTGCCGACTTCGCGATTTGAACTTTCGCGGAGCGATGCGGAGCCTCAGAATTGTTTAAATGCCCAACCAAATTCGTTGGGCAAAAGGAGCTAGGAAGAAGAAAATGTTTGCACCTTCTGCAGGATACGACAGGGCGATCACGATATTCTCGCCCGACGGCAGGTTGTATCAGGTTGAATACGCCCTTGAGACGGTCAGAAGAGGGAGCCTGGCAGTGGGCATCCAGACCCAGGATGGGGTGGTGCTCGCGGTTGAAGAAAAGGGGAGGAAGCTCCAGAGCGGGGACTCTGTCATCAAGATGTTCCAGATCGACGACCACGTCGGAGCGGTCGGGGCTGGTTACATCCCGGACGCGAGGATCCAGGTGGACAGCGCCAGAGTCCTGGCACAGAGCAACAGGCTGATCTACGATGAGCCCGTCGACATCGAGGCGATAGCCAAGAGGATCGCCGACATGAACCAGCAGTACACCCAGTACGCGGGAGTGAGGCCCTTCGGCGTCTCTCTCATCATAGCGGGGGTGGACGAAGGCTCAGGACCGGTCGTCTTTCTGGCCGACCCCACGGGCACCTACTCGGGCTTCAGGGCGATCGCCATAGGTCAGGGGAGCGACCAGGTCAACGACTATCTCGAGAAGAACTACTCTACAGACCTGTCCCTTGACGCTGCCGTGACATTGGCCATCGAGTGCATCTACCTGGTGAGCGAGGACAAGGCGGGAACGGCCCACATCAAGGTCGCGGTCGTGGAGGCCGAGACCAAGAGGTGGAGGCGCCTCGTCGAACAGGAGATAGCGAAGAGCGCGTCCGGGGCCAAGACCAAGTCAGACAAGCCGCAGTCCAAGAGCTCCTAAGAAGCGTCGGCCGATTGAGCGGAGGGTTCGGGTACGGGGGCGGCGATTTCAAACCCAGGACGCACGAGTCGTCGAAGTTTACCACAGTCAAGCTCGCCATCGCTGGAGAGCATTTCGAGATACTAGTCAACCCTGACTCTGCGCTTTCGTACAAACAGGGGAGGAACGTGGAGCCTTCAGCGGTCATCGCAACGGACGAAGTCTTCACCGACGCCCGCAAAGGGCTGAGGGCGAACAGCGAGAAGCTGAAACTTCACTTCGGAACCGACGACCACGCCAAGGCGGCACTGGAAGTGCTGAGGCGCGGGGAGCTCAACCTGACCCAGGAGCAGCGGAAGAAGCTTACAGACGAGAAGAGGAAGGCGATCATCGCGGCCATTTCGAAGAACTTCGTGGACCCAAGGACCCTGCTGCCGCACCCCCCGCTGAGAATCGACCAGGCGATGCAGGAGGCGAGGGTCAACGTGGACCCCTTCCAGGACCCCAACGAGCAGATGAAGACGGTCGTCGAAGCCCTTAGGGTCATACTCCCCCTGAAGTCTGAGAAGATCAGGCTGCAGGTGAAGGTGGCAGCCCAGTACACCGGCCAGGCCATAGGGGTCCTGAAGAACTTCGGTGAGATAGTCAAGGAGGACTGGCTGGCGGACGGGACCCTTTCTGCAATAGTAGAAATACCGGCTGGCGGACAGCCCGGCCTGCTGGACCGCCTGGGCTCGACTACGAAAGGCGCCGCGCAGGTTACAGTGGTGAAATAGAGTTGCCAATGATTGAGAGGAAGCAGGTAATCCCCGGAGACGTCATAGCCAGAGGGAACTACAGATACGGGAGCTTCGTCGAGAAGCGTGGAGAAGAATACATCGCCCTACGAGTGGGGCTGGCCGAAGTCGGCAGGGACGGCGTGAAGCTCAACCCGCTGACCGGGCCGTATCTCCCGAGGGCCGAAGACGACGTCATCGGGAAGGTGGTGGACATCAACGGTTTCGGTTGGGTGGTGGACATCAATTCGTGCTTCGACGGGTTCCTTCCGGCGTCTTTCGTCTTCGGGAGGGAGTTCTCCCCTGCGACGCACGACCTGTCAAGCAAGTTCATGGTCGGGGACATGATCGGGGCGCGGATTGAGTCCTTCGAGAGGTCGAGGGACCCCCAGCTGAGCATCCGCGGCCACGGGTACGGAAAGATAGACTCGGGGGAAATCGTTAAGATATCACCAACGAAGGTGCCGCGACTTATCGGGAGGAGAGGATCGATGATCAATCTGATCAGTGAAAAGGCAGGAGCCGACGTGAGGGTCGGTCAAAACGGAATCGTTGTTGTGAACGGGCCGCCGGAGGCGATCATGAAGGCGTTGAAGGCGGTCAGGATGGTCGATGAAGAGGCCCATGCCACCGACTTGATGGCGAAGGTGGAGGGGCTCCTCGGAGGGAGTAGCGATGGTGGAAACTAAGAAACAACTGATAGACGGCAAGGGACGGAGGCTCGACGGCCGGGCCTGGAACGAGCTGAGGCCGATCAGCCTTCAAGTGGGTCTCATGAAGAACGCGGATGGTTCGGCCTACATCGAGTGGGGGAAGAACAAGATCATGGCTGCGGTCTACGGCCCCAAGGAAGTGCATCCGAAGCACCAGGTACTACCTGACAGGGCGCTCTTGAGATGCAGATACCACATGGCCCCATTTTCGGTGGACGAGAGGAAGAACCCAGCGCCGTCAAGGAGGGAGATAGAGATTTCGAAGGTGACCAGGGAGGCGCTCGTGCCTGCAGTGATAGTCGAGGACTACCCCAGGACTGCCATCGAAGTCTGGGTCGAAGTCCTCCAGTCTGACGGAGGCTCCAGGGTGGCAGGGATTACCGCCGCGTCGCTCGCCCTCGCCGATGCGGGGATCAACATGCGCGACATGGTCGTCGGATGCTCATGCGGGCTCCTGGGGGACCAGGTGGTCTCTGACCTCGACGACACGGAAGACAAGGAGGGGAACGGAGACATGCCTGTGGCGATAATGCCCAACCTGAACCAGGTGTCTTTGCTACAGGTGGACGGGATCTACTCGAGGGAGCAGTTCCAGAAGGCCTTCGAGCTCGCGATCGAAAAGGGGAAACAGATCTACGGGATGCAGAGGGAGGCCCTCACCAACAGGTTCTTCGGCGGCGAGGCGAAGACGACACAGGTCGAGGAGGGGGCGGAATAGATGTCGATGAAGAAGAACTACGTCGTAGAGACGCTGAGGAAGGCGCAGATGGTCCAGCTGCTGTCGCAAGGGAAGCGCATCGACGAGAGAGGCCTGGACCAGCTCCGGGAGCTGAAGATCGAGACAGGCGTCATACCGAAGGCGAACGGGTCCGCGAAGGTCACCCTCGGCAACACCCAGGTCATCGCCGGGGTGAAGATAGCCACAGGGATACCGTTCCCGGACACCCCAGACAAGGGGATACTGATGGTCAACGCCGAGATACTCCCCATGTCGTCTCCCTACGCGGAGCCGGGGCCACCTAGCGAGGAGGCAATAGAGCTGGCCCGTGTGGTCGACAGGGGGATCCGGGAGTCCGAGATGGTGGACCTCGGGAAGCTTTCCCTAGTACCCGGGAAGACCGTGATCGCCGTGTTCGTCGACTGCAACATAATGAACGTCGACGGGAACCTCTTCGACGCCACAAGCTATGCGGTAGTCGCGGCGCTGAGGACCGCGAAGATGAAGAAGTATGTGGTGAAAGACGACAAGGCGGAGGCGACCCAGGAGCTGATCGACGTCCCCGTTGAGAGGACCCCGGTCTCGGTCACCTTGGCCCGGATAGGCGACAGGCTCGTGGTGGACCCGAACACCGAGGAGGAGGTTTCCATGGACATGAGGATAACCATAACCACGGACGACGACGGGAACATCTGCGCCAGCCAGAAGGGGGAAGCGAGCACGATCAGCCCTGCGCAGGTGCTGGAGGCCGCGGACACCTCGATCAAGGTCGGCAGGAAGGTCAGGGCCCAGATCGAAGAGGCGACCAAGTAGTGCCGAAGGCGAAGGAGAACATCAGGGGGCTCGGCGCCAAGTACGGCGGCACCCTGCGGAAGAGGTACGCCCGGGTCTTCAGGACGCTGAAGCAGGCTCGGGAGTGCCCGGCCTGTTCGAGCATGAAGCTCGGAAGGGCGGCGTCGGGGATCTGGAGGTGCAAGTCATGCGGATACACGGTTGCAGGCGCAGCCTATGACCTCGCCCAGACGAAGGCAAGATAGGCCCGTCGAGTCAGTCACCCTGAAGATAACCTTCAAGGCGAAAGAGGTAGAGGCAGCGAAGATAATGGAGGCGGTCCCGTCGGCCGTCAAGCGAGGGGGACTCTGCGAGGTCAAGATAGAGGCGGATGAGCCCGCAGAGGCAGCGGAGAGGGCGAGGGCCCTGCTCGAAAGGCTCAGGGCAGCCGCATAAGCTCGAAAGGCTTTAAGTAGACTCAGGGGTCGCTGTGCCGAAATTGAGCCAACCAGAACTACCGCCGGCCCTGAGAGAGCAGCTGGCGAGATACGACCAGGCTCAGCAGAACCTGCAGGCCGTCCTCGCACAGAAGCAGCAGGTCGAAATGGAGCTTGGGGAGACTGAGAAGGCCCTCGAAGAGCTGGGCAAAGCCTCGGACTCCGAGGCGGTGTACAAGTTTGCGGGGAACCTCCTGGTCAAGGTGAAGAAAGAGGACGTGGTCAAGGAGCTTGGCGAAAAGAAGGAGCTCGCGAACACCAGGAAGATGGTCCTGGCCAAGCAAGAGTCAAGGTTCAGGGAGAGCCTGAAAGACCTGCAGACCAAGATAGATGAGGCGGTCAAGAGCAGGCCGGCGCAGGCGCAGCCGCCCGGGGACGCGTGAACCGTGGCGACAATTGACGCTCGAAAAGCTGGAACAGTTCCCCTTTCTGGACGCCGCGCAGCTCCGTAGCGCGGCAGTAGTATGCCACAGGAATGCAGACGCTGACGCGTACCTCTCAGCGTTCGCGATATCGAAGCTCCTCGGGACCATCTCACCGGACTGCAGGACAGTCATCGTGACCCCAGGGGGAATGACGACCCTGACGCAGAAGCTCAGCGCGAGGTTTCCGCACCAGGTTGTGCAGACGAGCGAAGAGGACTACGACCTCTACGTCGCCGTCGACGTCGGGGACGAGGAGCTCCTGAACGAATGGAAGGCGAAGCTCCAGTCCAGCAGAGGGGTCAAAGTCCTAGTCGACCACCACCCTTTGCGTGATGGAACGCTCTATGAACATGCGCTAGTCGACGACCGCGCGACGTCGGCTGCAGAGGTAGTCTACGCCATCTTCCAGGGACTCGGAGTCAGAATCGACCAGCTGACGGCCCAGGCGCTCCTCGAAGCGGTCATGTTCGACTCTTCGCACCTGGCGATAGCGAGTCCCTCGGGGCTGAGGACGGTCGTGAAGCTGATGGACGCCGGGGCAGACGTCGTGCTCGCGAGGAAGGAGCTCCGGAGCGAGCCAGACTACGGGGAGGTGCTGGCGAAGCTCAAGGGGGCCCAGAGGCTGAAGATCTACAAAGCAGGAAGCTGGGTTGCTGCCACAAGCCTCGTGGGCTCGTTTCAGGCACATGTCGCGAGGTCCCTGGTGTACCTGGGGGCGGACATCGCAATCGTCGGAGGCGAGGCGGAGGGGGAGACACGGGTGAGCCTCAGGTCGACGCAGAGGTTCGCGGATTCCACCGGCGTCCAGCTCGGGACCCAAGTGGCGGCAGAGATGTCGAATAGGTTGGGGGGGCACGGAGGAGGGCACGCGACCGCCGCGTCTTTTTCGACCGCGGCAAGTGAGGAAGAGACCGTAAAGGACACGCTGAAGAGGGTCGGGGAACTACTAGGGGAAGTCCGACAGCTGGACTAGTACGCCTTCGAAGCGGGGCTCTTCAGGAACCCTTCGAATGACAGCTTGAACCACGGGGTGTAGGTCTCTGGATGTGCCCTGAGGTCTGAAGCCACCTCGGAGACCTTCGCCCACCGCACCGCCATCATCTCGTCGCGGTTCGGAGTGACTTTGCCGTCGAAGTCCCCCACCAGGACCCTGCAGAACTCGTTCTCCGCGTTGTCTCCCTGGGGGGCGAAGTAGACGAAGGAGTGGACGTCCTTTAGGTCCCCGACCTTGGCCTGAAGCTCCTCGCGGGCTCTGCGAGAGGCAGCCTGCTGGTACGTCTCCCCCGGATAGACGTGACTGGTGAAGGAGACGTCCCAGGCCCCAGGCCACAGAAGCTTCTTCCTGCTCCTCTGCTGGAGGAGCATCCTGCCCCTGTGGAAGAGCAGCGCGGTGTAGGCCCTGTGGCGCTTCCCCCTCCCGGAGTGGCAGTTCTCACGTGTGTCCGTGCCAATCTCGTTGTCGTTGTCGTCGACAAGAACCAGTATCTCCTGCCTTCCTCCCTTGCTCATCGTAGATTCCCTCGGAAGAATCGCCCCTTTTTATGGGCGTCGCAGGGGGCGGCTCCAGATGAAATTCTCGGTGAGCGGCCGGGTCTTCAGCGGCATGGGGAAGGGGAAGTACTACGTGGGGCACCCGGAGTATCAGAGGAGGTTCAGAGAGTGCCTCGGTTACACCCCCTACGCCGGGACTCTCAACGTCAAGTTGGAGGACCCTTCCACCATACAGAGCCTCGAGGACATCAGGTCGAAGGACGGGACCAAGTTGAAAGGGTTCACGCTCGGCGGAGAGTCGTTCAGCCCGCTTACGTGCTTCGACGGAGAGCTCAGGGGGGAGAGGGTGACGCTGCTCTTCATAGACGTGACCTACTACAACCAAACTGTGGCGGAGCTGATATCGCCGACCTATCTGAGGGGGAAGCTCGGGCTGAAGGATGGGGACCTGGTGACGTTCACCGTGAACGCGCCCACCCCTCCCCCAGGTAGGCAGTGACGGAGCATTCGTCTCCGTCCTTCATGCCAAGCGAGTGCCTTAGGTTCAACGGGGAGACCACTTCGAGGACCGAGTCGTCATAGTGGGGCCGTTCGACTGCGAGGACGGCCCCAGGCCGCTTCCCCGACACCGTGGCCCTGAAGCACTTGAGGGGCCCGTAAGACCTCTTGCCGTCGGCGAGTCCTGGTACCTCGATACCCTTCATCAGGTCGAGCCGCCGGCGCTGCCCGATCATCGCCTCGCTCGTAAGCCTGAGGTTGAAGGTCCCGGGGAAGGGCTCGAAGCCGAGACTCCTCTTGATTCCGGCTGAGTAACCTTTCGAGATGTAGGACCTCCCCTCCCCAGCCCCAGTGAAAAGGGTCCCCCTGAACGTCAGCTCGTTCCTCCCCCTTTCCAGGTTGACGTTCGCCTCCGCAAGGAAAGCTCCCACGAGATCCAGAGCGCTGTCAGTGAGCCTCACGGCGAGCCCGCGCCCGGACCGGGCCCTTTCGATCAGCCCCTCGCTCTCGAGCCCTGTCAGCCTCAGGCTGGCTGCCTGCTGGCTCAACCCGATCGAGTCCCCGAGCCTCCCGGTCGAAACGTTTGCGAACGAACGGACGGCTCCCAGTCTGACAAGGTGGAGGAGGGTCGTCAGCTCCTCGGCGCTCGACTTCCTGCTTTTCACCATCTACAAGTACGCTGGTAGCTACCAAATTGTTATAAGAATACCGGAGTCGGCGCCCCTCGTGTCTTCGAGGGGACGTCTCGACAGTATTTCGATCGCCGGGAGCGCTGTCTTCAGCGCCCTCGCAATCGTCCTGGCAGGGGCATCTCAGGCCCTGGGACTGAACTTCCCGCTGATCCCCTACCTGCAGTTCGATGTCGGCGAGGTCGCCATAATCCTCGCTTTCTTCCTGTTCGGTCCTATCCCTGCCCTGGTGTCTTCGCTTGTAGAGTTCGCAGGACTGGAGGTCTTCGGGCAGAATCTTCCCGTCGGTCCGCCCCTGAAGCTCATCGCCCTGGTCTCCACAGTGGCAGGGCTCTGGATAGGCGCAAAGATCGCGGGCCGGGGTGGAGGGACAAGCCTGTCCACGCTAACTGGCTGGACAGCGGCCATGGGGTCTGTCGTCAGAGCCGCCGTGATGACCGTGCCCAACCTGTACCTGATAATCTACCTCTATGGTTTCGCCGCCATCGAGGGGTACTTGGCGGCGCCGTTTTCGGTCATCGGGATAACTCTGACCGACTCGAACGCCCTCCTGCTCATCTTGGGTTTCACCGCGCTGTTCAACGTGATCCAACTCGTGATTGTCATGGCCATATCCTCGTTCGTCCTCCGAGTCCCTGCCGTCTCACAGATTAAGGTCGGCGGCAGAGTGCCGTGGTTTGCAACAATGCTCAGACCTGGGAACCCGGCAGGCCCTGGACTCTCCTGACCAGAGCGGTGGATGCGACGAGCGGCCCCGCGGCCTCAACGGAAGGTAGGCGTTGAGCGACATCCTCGAAATCAGGGGCCTCCGCTTCAGGTATCCCGACTCCGCCAAGTTCGCGGTGGCGGACTTCGACCTCGCGGTGCCGCAGGGGGAGATCGTCGTCCTCGCAGGGCCCTCAGGGTGCGGCAAGTCCACCCTGCTGAGAGCCGTCAACGGGCTGATCCCCCACATGTACAGCGGAGAGTACTCCGGGGAGGTGAAGGTGGCAGGGACGGCCGTGAAGGAGTCGAGCATGCGGGACCTTGCTCAGAAGGTCGGATTCCTCTTCCAGAACCCAGAGAATCAGATATTCATGTTCACTGTGGAGCGGGACGTCGCATTTGGCCTGGAGAACCTGGGAGTGCCGAGGGACGAGATGAGAGCCAGAGTGGACGAGGCTCTGGGGCTGCTCGACATCGGGGAGCTGGCGCAGAGGGCCCCTCACGAGCTGTCTGACGGGCAGAAGCAGAGGGTCGCGCTCGCGGGGGTACTCGCGATGCGGCCCCAGCTCGTCATCCTCGACGAGCCCACCTCGCTGCTCGACCCGAAGACAGCTGCCGAGCTGGTAGGCCTCGTGGCCAAGCTGAGGAAAGAGCTGGGCACGACCTTCGTCGTAGTGGAGCACAGGCTGGACCTGCTGGTGAAGGTCGCCGACAGGATGGTGGTGATGAACGAGGGGAGGAAGGTGATCGAAGGCGCTCCGGAGGAGGTGCTCTTCGGAGAGGAGGCGGAAGCCTACGGCGTCGCGGTCCCGGCGGTCACCCAGGTGCAGAAGATGCTCGCGAGGGACGGGATAGTCTCAGCCGACTCGCTCCTGACGCCTTCCGAACTCGCCGCGAAGATCGGTGGTGCGTCGAGTTGATCGAGCTGCGGGACGTCACGTTCGTGCACCAGAACGGCGTCAGGGCCCTGGACGGGGTCACCCTGAGGATCGATGCTGGCGAGACGGTCGCGATCGTCGGAGAGAACGGGGCCGGCAAGACGACCCTCGTGAAGCACGTCACGGGGCTGCTGAAGCCAGCGTCCGGGACCGTCCTCGTCGACGGCAAGAGCACAGCGGAGGCCAGCACGGCGCAGATCTCACGTAAGGTAGGGGTGGCGTTCCAGAACCCGGACCACCAGCTCTTCTCTGAGAGCGTCGAGGAGGAGATGGCATTCGCCCTGAGGAACTTCGGGTTCAGTCCGGCGCTGGTGGAGGAGAGGGTGGAGTGGGGGCTCCGGCTCTTCGGCCTCGAGGAGTACAGGAAGTCGTCCCCCCTGATCCTCAGCGGGGGGGAGAAGAAGAGGCTGACACTGGCGTGCATACTTGCTTGGGACCCGGACGTGGTGATTCTTGACGAACCGACGGTAGGACAGGACTCCCTTCAGAAGGAGAAGCTGGTGGGGACCCTCAGTATGCTCGGCTCGGCAGGGAAGACGGTGGTGGTCGTGTCCCATGACATAGAGTTCCTCTGGCCGATGCAGCCGAGGGTGGTCGTGATGAAGGGAGGGAAGGTCGTCGGGGACGGGCCGGCCTCGCTTCTAATGCAGGACAGGGCCCTCCTCGACTCGGCCAGAGTAGTGCAGCCCCAGCTGGTGGCGCTCTACCAAGCTCTCCAGAAGAGGCCCCGGCAGCCGTTCGTCGACCCCCTCGAGGCGAGGCGCTGGATGGAGGGAGATAGGAAATGATGTGGCTCAGCGGCGGGTTCATCTTCAGACGGGGAACATCCGCCTACCACAGGCTCGACCCGAGAGTCAAGCTCCTCATCTCGGCGCTGTTGTTCGTGACGACGCTGCTCGTAAGGTCGCTCTACGAGCTCGCCTTCGTGCTTGCGTTCATGGTCGCGGTGTCGGCCGTGGCCACGGTGCTGCGGAGGGTGGTCCGCACGATGTCGCTGACCGCGCTCTTCTCTGCATTCATTTTCGTCATCAACTTCCTGATTACGAGGAACCTCGAGACTTCGCTCCTCTATGCCCTCAGGTTCGTCGCAATCGTGGTCTCGACCAGCCTGTTCTTCATCACGACCTCCCCCGACGAGCTGGAGCAGGTTATGAAGACCTTCAGGCTCCCCAGGGACGTGGTCTTCGCCTTCGTCACTGCGGTGAGGTTCATCCCGGTCATGCTGCTCGACACCATCCAGATCATGGACGCCCAGAAGTCGAGAGGGCTGGAGCTCGAGAAGGGGAACATCTTCAGACGGGTGAGGAACATGATACCGATCTTGATACCCCTCGTGGTCAACTCGGTCGTCAGGAGCGGGGAACTCGCCGAGGCAATGGAGTCCCGCGCCTACGGCGCGGTCCCCAGGCCGACCTCCCTGGTCACGTACAGGGCGAGCTCCGTCGACAGGGTCGTGGCGGTGGCCGCGGTCGTGGCTTTCGCTCTGGCCGCCTACTCCTTTTATTACGTGCTCCCGCTTCAGTTCCCGTGATACCTGCGCGAGTCGTGGCAGACGAGAGGGAGAAGGCGAGCGGAGTCCCTGAGGAGCTCTCCAAGCTCAACGTAAGGGTGTACTTCAACAGGCTCCCGGTGGCTGACTACGTGCTCAACCCGGAGCTGGCGGTGGAGAGGAAGTCTGTCAGAGACCTGGTTTCGTCCGTGTACGACTCGAGGCTCTTCTACCAGGCTGCGAGGCTGTCGGCCGCCTACGCGAAACCATTCCTCCTCGTCGAAGGCGACTCGAAGGAGGTCGAGAAACTCGCCAAGAACGTGAAGTCGTTCTACGGGGCCATAGCCAACGTGACCCTGGCATATGGCCTCAGGGTCCTCTACACCGCGAACCCGAAGGAGACTGCGATGGCGATCGCCGAGCTGCTGAGCCACGCCAGGGCAAAGCCCCTCGCGCGTATCCCCTCAGAGATTCCTCCAAAGTCGAGGAACGTCCCTCTGCAGCAGCTCTACCTCGTCTCCTCCCTTCCAGGAATAGGCAGGAGGCTGGCGGAGAAGCTGCTCTCGAAATACGGGACGCCGAGGAAGGTCATGGGCCTAACGGCAGGCGAGCTGGCATTGACCCCTGGGATCGGGTGGAAGCGGGCGGAGAAGATCAAACAGGTCATGGACGCAACATTCACAAGGCGAACAGAATCGGGGACACAGGCGAGGCTGGAATAAGGGTGAAAGTGGCTGTTCTAGGCGGGACTGGGAAGATGGGCAGGGCGATTGCGAAGAGGCTCGCGAAGGCCAACAGCGTGGTGATCGGGTCCAGGGACGTCGCGAAGGCAGAGGAAGCGGCGAAGGGGATCCCCGGGGCGACAGGGATGGACTACGCCGGAGCCTCGGAGGCTGCGGACGTGGTCGTGGTTTCGGTTCCGTCCTCTGCGGTCGGGAGCCTCGCACCGCTCGCGAAGGTCCTCGCCGGGAAGCTGGTCATCTCTGTGGTGAATCCTCTCAGGTTCGAGGGTGGTCTGCTCTACTTCGACATGGACAAGGGCTCTGCTGCGGAAGAGCTGGCGAAGGTCCTCTCGGGCAGCAGGGTGGCCACGGCTTTCAACAACATCCCCGCGGCACTGCTGGAGAAGGATGAGACCATCCCGATCGACGTCCTGGTCGCGGCCGACTCGAAGAGCACCTTCGATGAGGTGGCCGGACTCGTAAGGACCATCCAGAACCTGAGGCCGCTTTACGCGGGGCCCCTCACCCAGGCTGCCATCGTCGAGATGATAACGCCTCTTGTGCTGAACCTGGCAAAGCTGAACGGCACCGGGAGCCTGGCTACGAGGTTCGTTTCACGGAGGGACTGAAGGCGCTTGAAATTCGGGTACATACTTCCGAACTACGGGGACAAGATAAAGCCGGAGGAGCTCCTCGAGATCTCCAAAGTCTGCGAAGAAGCCGGGTACGACTCCGTCTGGGCAACCGACCACATCGTGATGCCGAAGGAGCTCAGGGAGCCCTACGGGGAGCTGCTGGAGCCTCTCACGACCCTGGCATACATCGCGGCCCAGACCGAAAAGCTCAGGGTTGGGTCCTCGTGCATAGTCCTCCCCCAGAGGAACCCCATCCTGGTCGCGAAGCAGGCGGCGACCCTCGACGTGTTCTCCAAGGGGAGGTTGATCCTCGGCTTCGGGGCAGGCTGGGCCGAGAAGGAATTCGGTTTCCTGGACGCGGACTTCGGCAAGAGGGGAAAGGTGATGAACGAGAGCATCAGGCTGATGAGGTCGCTCTGGAAGGACGACGTCGTGAACTTTGAAGGGGAATTCTTCCACCTTAGGGACGCCCTCTTCCTCCCCAAGCCGACCAGGAAGGGGATTCCGGTGTGGATAGGGGGAAACGGGGCGACGGCGCTCAAGAGGGCGATTGAGCTCGGAGACGGGTGGCATCCAGTGGGGCCGGACGTCGGAGATTTCAAGCGGGGGGCGGAGGAGATCAGCTGGTCGGGGAAGAAGATGACCATCTCCATGAGGATGACCACGGACGTGCGGAAGAAGCGCGAGCCATACGTCGGGGTGAACAAGGAGAAGAGAGTGGCGGTTTCAGGCAGTGCAGACCAGATCAGGAAGGATATCGACGCCTACGCCGACGCGGGGCTCGAGTACTACTGCGCCTCGATCAGCCACCCTTCGGCCGCGGACATCATATCGGACCTGAGGAAGTTCGCCTCAGAGGTGGTCAAGTCCTACGCCTAGGCTTCCGGATAGGTGGTCATCCCGTCCCGCCACCCGGTGTACAGGACCGGCCTGTACTTTGAGTAGTCCCAGAAATCGGTGAACGTCGAAGCGGCGCTGGCGGCTTCGACCTCAGCTACCAGGAGCAGGTGGTCCCCGGTCCTCCTCTTCGACTTCAATCTGCATTCGAGGGTTGCGAGAGAGCCTTCGATGACCGGTACCTTCAGTCTCTCCCCGTTGGCGTGCCGGAGGCCCGCTGCGGCCAGCTTGTCCTTCACCTTGGCCCCGCTCAGGGTGGCGAGGGACGAGAGAGCTTCGACCTGCCCCCTGTCGAGGACCGAGAGCGAAAAGGCCCCGGCCCTCTGCGCGAGTTTGCAGGTGAAACTACTCGGGTTGCAGGCGACCACGACCATGGGAGGAGTGTCAGAGACCGAGGCGTATGAGACGACTGGCATGGCCGTAACTCTTCCCATGTACGCCGCTGACATCACAAGCGGGACCTGAGGATAGAACAGCCTGTGTATGAGGGAGGGGTCGACCTTCACGGACATCGGCAGGCCCGACAGTTAGTTAAGCTGGAGGTGTCATCGTACGAGGAAGTTGGCAGTCAGCACGTCCCCCCATTCGTCTGCGAGGACGGCGGTGTAGACCCCTTGGGGGAATCTGCCAGAAGTGCTGCCGCCTATGCCCAGGCTGCTCACGAGGTTCCACACCTGTGGGCTCCCGTTGATCGTAACGAGAGCCTCGGAAGAGTGGGCTCGTAGGAGGAAGTCTGCAGGGGCGCCAGCCTGCGCCGGGCAGCCGGTGAGGGGCCTGGGGAGAGCGACCGGGGTGCCCAGGGTGTAGTTGTCCTGGGTGTAGTGCCCCTGCATGATGCCCAGCCCGATGGGCCAGCCGGAGGTGCAGATCTTTCCCCACAGCTGTGACTGGGGGAGCGCCCATGAATCGGTCGCGTTGATGTCCGATACCGAGGGATAGGAGCTGTTGATCCATCCCTCCAAGAGGATGCCCGAGCCTGAAGTGACGGACGTAGAGTTTAGCTTCAGATGCATCACGAACCCCACAGGGGAAGCGTAAGAGACGTCAGGCTGGAAGAGGTCCCGGGCCGGGCTGACGTAGGGAGGGACGAAGATCGCAGCGAAGATGGTGATCACCATGACTGCAAGGATGATCGACATGTTCCTCACGCTCTTCCGGTAGGCGACGTCGTCGGAGTCCATGGAACGATTCAGCCGAGGGGCCGCGCTCTTAACCCTAGCCGTCGCAGCTTTCTGGAGACTCCGCGTTAGCGACCAGCGTGCTCGGAAGTCGTGCGCCTCCGCGATCGCATGAACAGAACCGCCGCGGCTGCCACTACCGCTACGGCCGCCGCCCCTCCGATGACCGTCAGACTGAGAGAGAAGTTCGCCTGGACCACGCCGGGGGTGGTTAGAACGGCGACCGCGGTGACCTGCATGCCGGAAGCGCCCTCGGCCCACCCGGAGAAGCCGTACAGGAACGAGGAGGGGGACGCCTCCAGAGTGACCGTCGTCCCTGAAGGAGCGAAGACCGTGAGAGACGTGCCTGGCACGACCGTCCCGCTGCTAGTCCCGAAGCTGTACAGGACTGCGCCGTCGTTCCCAGCGATGATTGTGAGCCCTGGGTAGAAGCTGGCGGTCTCCGAGATTGGAGAGCGGACCGTGACGGTGGCGGAGGCGGCACTGCCCGAGTATGATCCCGTCCCGGTCCCGTTCCAGAACTCGAATTGCCATCCCGGGCTGGCCGCCTGGGTCATCCGGACGGTGCTCCCTGCGTCTTCCCAGGCTGAAGCGACACTGGTCGTTCCGCCCGAGGATGGGATGTTCTCCGAGGTGAGGGCGTATTGGTGGCGGTAGACCACTGAGACGCTTTCGGCCCCTGACACCGTGCCACCCGCCCCCTGTGTGGCCACCCACCTCTCCTGCGGTGTGCTCCCTGCGAGGGTCGCTGGGACCGACCACGGCGTACCCGCGTCGAGGAAGTAGGTTGTGGAGTTGACGACCGGAGATGAGAAGCCGGCGCCGCCCTGGGTGCCGGTAAGGACAGGCGCCGAAGGCGAGCCGCCGCCGGTGACCACGAACTGCAAGGCGAGAGCATACTGGTGTTGGTACGCGACTGTGGTGGTCCCCCCGGCGCCCACGGTCCCCGATGGGGCGGCAGCCGCCCATCTCTCTGTGGAAGAGGAGCCCTGGAGCGCACTCGGGTAGTAGTAGCTCGTCCCGGCGTCCACCCACGCCGCGGATTGCGACGCCAGGGTGATTGGGGCGCCGAACTGGACCGCCTGGATCGTCGGCGGGCTGTATCCACTTCCGCCGCCGAAGACTGCGAAGTCGAAGGTCCTGAGGAACTGGTGGTAATAGACCAGCGTCGCAGACAGTGCGACGCCCGCTGTCCCGCTTGTCTGCTGGTTCGCCTGCCACCTCTCGTCCGCGGATCCTCCGGGCAGGCTTGAGGAGACCTGCCAGGCGGTCCCCTGGTCTGCATAGTACGTTGCCAGCGACCGGGTAAGCGTTGCCGTCTGGACCGATCCGCCCAGGGTGTAGGTCAGGATCGGAGCCGAGTACCCCGAGCCTCCGCCGACAACGGAAAAGCCCAGCGTGAAGGACGCGCTCCCGAGCGCTCCAGTGATGAACTTGTACGCATCGGCGAAGGACGTGGCGCCGTTGCTGCTGAACGGCTGCAGCTGGGTCGGGTTTGTGAACGCGACGCTCGCGCTGTTCCCGAAGACCGAAGCGTTCGTGTTGGAGTTGAACTCGTCCGCCCACATCACGGCGGACGCCTTCGGAGAGGGCGCGGAATAGGTCACCTCCCCCTCTTGCCCGAAGGACGAACTGACGTGGTACCACTCGGTCATGAGGCCTGTGAAGTAGCCGTTGGGGTCGGAGGAGGTTGAAAGCCCGATGAATTTCGTGCCGAAGGACCTGTATGACGCCTGCCCGTTCGCACCGGTGTTCCAGTCTTTGACCGACATCACGACGTTCCCTCCCGAGAAGGAAAGGGAGAGCAGCACGCTGTCTCCGCTGTTGACTGCGCCCGTGAAGTTTTCGAGCCCCCCGCCGCCGCTGGCCGGGTAGATGCTGTTCTGGGCGCCGTCGAAGACTTCGAAGTTGATTGCAAACCCGGGCTGGTACCCCCCACTGGAATAGGGCCAGTCGTAGCTGACGCCGATTTGGTACCAATACCCAGACTCGGTCAGGCCATTCAGGAGGTAGGCGGGACCATAGCCGTCGGCGTCTGTCTGCGCGACTGCAGTGACGTTGTACGCGATGGCCGCGAACGCCTGGCCATATGTGATCCCGATCTGCACGTCATAGACAGGGGAGGGCGGGGTCGACAGCCCCGCCATCGGCCCGAGAGGAAGGTGGGTCGGTGCTGCTCGTACCCAGAGGGCCGAGGAAGCCTGAGTCACCCCGGGCGAACAGGCGGAGAACAGGAATAGCAACCCCAGTAGTAGCAGGGCGGCATGAGCCCTTGCCGATTCCGCCAAAGACCGACGAGGAAGAACCTTGGATCCCCCTAATAAGTGGACGAGGCGGATGACCGGGCGCGCCTATTCCTTGTCTATGAACTCTTCAGCCTTCGGAGGATCCGGTGGGAGCCCCTTGCGCTTCCTGATCTCCGTGACCAGCCCCCACAGCATGTTCTGGGGGACGGCCTGCCAAGTCTTGAAGTGAGTGTTCCAGACAGCCTTCCCCGCGGTCGCTCCCCTCATCTTCTCGCTCAGGTCGAACGTCTCGGATGCTGGGATCTCGCCTTCCACCACGGTCATGACTTCCTTCTGGTCGATCTTGACTAGTTTGCCGCGCTTCGCGCTGATGACCCCGGTCACGGCCCCTATCAACTCGGACGGACCCTTGACTTCGATCCCGAGGATTGGCTCGAGCAGGGTGGGGTTGGCGGACAGCATGGCACCGAGTATGGCCCGGCGGGAAGCGGGCATCAGCTGCGCGTAGGTCCTGTGGGCCGGGTCCTCGTGCGGGACGAAGTTCGTGAGGGCGACCTTCACCCCCCTCGTGAATTCGTACGCGAGCGGCCCGTTCTTCATGATGTCGTCGAAGCCCGCCCTGATCGAGTCCATGGACTCTTGGAGGAACTGGACCCCCTTCGTGACCTCAGTCAGGACGTTGCCCCTCTCGTCGACGGCCTGGAAGTTCCTGGCCTGGTCTGGGTCCCAGCCGTGGTCCCTGAGAGTCTTGATCACGGCCTTCTTCTCGACGTTTTCGCCTATGGTCCCGTTGCGGATGAGCTCGATGACCTCCGGCTCCAAAGGCTCCACCTCGATGAAGATCTTGTTGTGCCGGTTGGGGGAGCGTGACATTATCGGACCCGCGCGCGCCCTGATGGTCTCTCTGTAGTTGATGATCGGCGGGGACGTGATGATCTCCAGTCCCGCCTGCTGTATCTGTGTCGTGGCGATCTCGAGGTGCAGGACGCCCATCCCTGACATCAGGGTCTCCCCAGACTCCTGGTTTATGGTGACAACGAGGTTCGGGTCCTCGATGTTGAGCCTGCGCATCACCTCCACAAGCTTGGGGAGGTCCCTGGGGTGCTTCGCCTCGACGGCGACGGTGACGACAGGCTCGCTCACGTAGTGGATCGATTCGAACGGGGCGACCCCCTTCAGGTTGGAGATGGTCTCCCCTGACCTGATGTCGAGGCCGAGGAGGGCCGGTATGTTACCTGCCGGGAGGGAGTCGACGATCTCCCTCTGGAACCCCATGAATATCTGCACTGACTGGATCTTCCCTTCCCTCTTGGAGTTGATGAGGTAGATCGGGTCGCCGTTGGTCACGCTCCCGGAGAAGAGGCGGCCCGTGGCGACGAGCCCAGCGGCAGGGTCGACGACCACGTTCGTGACCATCATCACGGTCGGGCCGTTCTCGTCGCAGGCGAGGAGCGCCTTCCCCACGTCGCTGTTGAGGTCCCCCTGAGGCCAGATCTTGGGGATGCGGTACGCCTGGGCCACGTGGGGAGGAGGGTGGTGGCGGACCACCATCCCCAGTAGGGCCTCGTGCAGAGGAAGCTTCTGGCCAAGCTGTTCAGGGGTAGACGCGCTGTAAGCCGCAATGATGTCCTTGAACGACATCCCCGCTGCTTTCGCCATGTCGAAGTTGAACCCCCACTTGTCCTTCGACGAGCCGAAGGCGACCTGGGCGTCCTGGACTGATACCTTCCACTTCTGCTTGTACTCGGGCTCCGCGTAGGTCTCCACCAGCCTGTTGAAGTCTTTGACTATCCCGAAGAGCCACTCCTGCATCTTCTCAGGCGTGAGCCGGAGCTCCTTGATGAGCCGGTCTATCTTGTTGATGTAGACGACAGGGCGGACCCTTTCCTCGAGCGCCTGCCTGGTCACGGTCTCGGTCTGGGTCATTATGCCCTCGACAGCGTCCACGACGACGATCGCGCCGTCGACGGCCCTCAGCGACCTGGTCACCTTCCCGGTAAAGTCGATGTGGCCGGGGGTGTCGATCAGGTTGATGACGTATGGTTTCCCGTCCTTCTCGTAGTAGAGCGTGACGTTCGCGGCCTTTATGGTCATCTGCCTCTGCTGCTCCAGCTCCATGTAGTCGAGAGCAAGAGCCTGGCCCGCCACCGACGGGGACAGCATCCCTGTGGCGGCGAGGAGGGAGTCCGAAGTAGTGGTCTTCCCATGGTCGACGTGGGCTATGATCCCGAGGTTGCGGATCTGCTCCCTATTGTGGACTATCTTGAGTGCCTCGGCGGTGGTCTTGAAACGCGGCATAACTTGCGACGACCTTTGAAACGACCCTTCGTGGAGAGGTTATGAAGCTTTCCGTGATTGGGAGGAACTGGCCCGTTTCAAGGAGGGGCGTAGACTCTCCCCTGAGCGCCTGGCTCCGCCTCAGACGCCGGCCCTTTCGGCCGAGAGGTCAGCCCCTTTGGTCTCAAGCATGTATGCGATACCGATCGCGAGGGCAACGAGCGGGACGGCGGTTGACCAGAGAAGGCCTGCGAAGATGCTCCCTGTCGCGACCACGAGCGCGGGGGCTATGAGCACGGTGCCGTCGCCGACGTCCCCTGTCCCGACTCCGAATGCGACCCCGAAGGAGGTGTACCTCACCCTGGTGGGGAAGGACTCGACCAGGTAGGCCCCCAGGGGACCGTAGACCATCGCCGAGATGAACACCTGAAGGAACCCGAGCCCGGCAAGGACGAGTATGTCAGGAGGCTTCGAGTAGGCGCTCATCGTAGAGTAGATCGGGACCAAGAGAACGCAGAGCAGATTGCCGACCAAGATGACCTTCTTCCTTCCGACGCGGTCGGACAGCCACCCGAAGAGGGCGAAGAACGGCGCCCCTAGGGCGAGGGCTGCAGCGGTCACAGTGGTGGCGTCCGAGACGCTGAGCTTCAGGGACGTCTGCATGAAGATCGACGAGTAGAACTGCGAGGTGTGCCAGATGACCGATGAGCCTGACACGACGGCCAGAGCCACCAGGAGCGGCCTGAGGTTCGCTCTGGTCCCCAGGGCCTCCCTGATGGGGGCCTTCGAGGTCTCCTTCCTGGCGAGCAGGTCGGCGAACAGCGGAGTCTCCCTCAGCCTGAGCCTCAGGATCACGGCGACCATAACGAGGACCGCCGAGAAGAGAAACGGAACCCGCCATCCCCAATTCGTGAATGCAGCCTGCCCCAGGTACACCCTGGTGAGGAGGACCATGCTCGACGACAGAAGTAGGCCTAGGACAGAGGAAGCCTGCACCAGCGAGGTCCAGGCGCCCCTCGAGGAGGACGGGGCGTGTTCGGCGAGGTAGATGGTCGCGCCCCCTGCCTCACCGCCGAGGGCCAGGCCCTGAATCAGCCTGAGGGTTACGAGGAGAGCCGGGGCCAGCACGCCCACCGAAGCATAGGTCGGAAGCAGGCCAGTGAGCGTCGCACCGGTCCCCATGATGACAACAGTGAGGAGGAAGGCGTGCTTCCGGCCCATCCTGTCGCCAATCCGTCCGAAGACAGCCCCTCCGAGGGGTCTCACTGCGGCTCCAGCGACGAACGCGGCAAGGGCGCTCAGGAGGGAGACGGAAGGGTCCTTGGCTGGGAAAAACACCGACGAAAGGACGACGACGAGGGAGCCGTAGACGAAAAGGTCGTACCATTCGATTACGCTTCCAATGACCGACGCGGCTGCGACGAAGCCGAGGGACGACTTCGAGCTCAACGGCCTGGGAGCGCGTGCGCCGGTATTGACCTTTTCCTCGCAGGCGAGGGTCTCCTCGCCTCTTTGGATCTTGCAGGCGCGCGTTGCGCAGTCCGAGGCCGCGAGGGGGCGAAGCGGTCGACGCGCAGGGGGAAGCGAGACCCGTCAGCCTGGTTCCATCTGCAACCAGCCCCCAAGGATGGGGGCCCGTATCAGGCCCGCGTGGTTCTTTCCGCCAGGAGCCGTATGGTTCCTGGGTGCAGCTCCTCCTTCCTTATCACATAGCCGTACCCTGAGACGATCGCTTTCAGGAATTCGGAGGAGCATTGGGTCGTCTCGATTCCCTTTCCTGCCCCCACTACGTCGAGCTGGATTAGTCCGTCCTTCACCTTGACGAGGGCGAAGTGCTTGATCGGGATGAAGAACCCAAAGTCTTTGGCCAGGGGGGAGATGCCTTCGATGTCTTCTGAAGCCATCTTCAGCAGCCCAAGGAGGGAGGCCCCCAGCTCCTGGAACTTGGCCTTGGTGGAAGCGCTGTCGGCCCTGTATTGCTTTTCGATCAGGTACTCCACGAAGTCAGACGGGAGGGTTATGACGTCGACCTGCCTGAGGATCGAGAGCACCCGCCATATCTTGTAGAACTCGCCCGGGTCTCCCCCTTCCTGGGAGATTCGGGTTATGGCGGAGAGCGACTCGTTGGCGAAAGCGAACAGGGTCATCTTCTTCCTGTCCGCCTCGGCGGCGAACTCTTCGAAGACGCCCTTGTCGACCGAAAGGTTGGTGCGGGCCACAGAAGTTCTTCCCCCGCGTGTGGATTTAATCGTTGACACAAACGGGTTAGGCTCCCGGGCTCCCTGGCTACGGCTTCGCAATCGACCTCAGATCCCTGCAGCACTTCCTCACGCTTTCCTCCCCCACCCCAGCCGAGACGGCGACCTCGGATTGGGTGACCTTCTCACCCGTCCTACAGCATGCGAGGTAGAGAGAGGCAGCGGCAAGGGTCATCGGGTTTCTCCCCCCAAGACCTGCACCCGTGGCTTCCCTGATGATCTCCTGGGACAACTCGTATGTCTCCCTTGAAAGAGGACGACCCATCGCCAGGTGGCGCACGTAGGTCCCGCCGTTGAGCGACGGGCGGGTGATGTGCATCCTCACCAGCATCGTCGTGTAGCTCTTCCCGACATCTCTGCAGTCGGTGCCCGTTGCCTCGGCGAGTTCCCTCAGGGTAATCGGCTCCCTGTACTCCCTGCAAGCCACGTAGAGGGCGGCCGCGGCCAGGACGGGCCTGCTCATCGCCCTGCAGAAGCGCATCGCCTCGGCCTCGGCGCAGATCCTAGCGGCCCTCCTCTTCACCCGCCTGGAGAGCCCCAGGCTGTCGGCCAGGAGGTTCAGCTCGCCAATGAAATGCAGGAGCCCGGCGCGCGTACGAGCTCCGCTGCTCGAGCCTTCACAGAATCCCACGGTCTGCCGCATAGGCCCCCTTTGGCCGGAGAATCCAATACAGGACTTAATGCCATCCGTTCAACTGCGTAGAACTGCACGGATGCCCACTTAACCCCCTGCAGGCCAAAGAGGAGACGAAGAAGGCAATTGAAAAAACTCCTCCTTCGCTCAAGTGTCAGGAGAGATTCAACCCCGCCCGAAGGGCGGACAACAGACAAACTATTCGCAGCGCTGACGGTAGCTATCCTGCTGGGGGGAACCGCTTCGGTCCTCCCTGCTTTCTCAGCGAGCAGCAGCACAATGGTCGCGAAATACATAGCGGGAAGCATCGTTGTCGACGGCGCCACTGGGGAACCGTTCTGGGCTCAGGTGCCGCAGACCGCGGTACAACTCGCTCCTTCCAACCAGTTCGGAGGCAAGGAGACAAGCGTCTCCATCCAGGCAGCGAACAACGGCACATGGCTGTTCCTATTCGCGAAGTGGACCGACCCCACGGAGGACAGGATGCAGATGAAGGTCCTCAAGGGGAACCTCACCGGTCAGTACTTCACCAACAGCACCTACTACTATGGAGACCTGTTCTTCGCCAACTGGTGGATAGGGAGCGGCGCCCCGGACCAGCAGCCGTTCGCGACGAGCCAGCCAGGGGGCGGGGGCAAGCCCTCGAACTGGGGCGTCACTGACAAGCAGAACATCTGGAACTGGCGCTCGTATTACACGGATCAAGGCTCCCCCGGGTATCCCAACATCATGCTCTGGCCGGCAATCACCACCGCTGAGAAGTACAGCTTCGGCTCCATGAAAGGGCAGACAATCGTCGTCCCTCATTCGTGGGCCTGGGACCTGTACATGAACAAGACAGGCAACTACCTGCTCGACAACGGCATGTTCCACAGCGTGAGCTGCGTGGTGCAGACTGCCAGTCCTTACGTCATCTACGCCAAGGGCGTCTGGTCGAACGGGATTTGGAACCTGGAGATCGCAAGGCCTTTCGCCGAGCCGACCTCAAACCAGCCCTACACCGTATCGCTCCAGAGCGGACAGAGCTACTCGCTCTCGTTCGCGACGGCTGACGGTGGGTCGGGCGAGGTCCAGACCACCAACTCGATAAGCCCTTGGCTCTCACTTTCGATTGAAGCACCACCCCAGTCATTCCCCAGCGGCACGCTGGTCTACGGGCTCGTGGTCGTTGCCGTAGCCATCGTGGCAGTAGCACTGGTCTCCCTAGTCCGACTGAGGTCGAGAAGGGCGGGCCAGAAGCCAAAGAGCTGAGACAAGATGCCAGGCAAACGCACAGTCGCCTCGGTGGCCGCGGGAATCGTGCTCCTGTCGGTCGCGGCCACTTCCCTATTTTCAGTCGAGAGCCCGGCAACCGGGCCAGCATCCACGTCTGCTGCGGCGCCAGGGGGACTGTCCCTCCTCTACGTGGCCGACGGGGCCGACGGCAAGGTCTCGGTCGTGAGCACAGCTACGTCGACCGTCCTGTGGCAGATCGAGGTGAGGGCGGACGTCCGCGAGGTCGCCTTGGACACTTCGGGCTATGGCAGCTTCATCTACCTCACCGATGTGGGAGGAGACAACTTCATCACTCTGGACGCCCAGACGGGCAAGATCTACGGGACCTATCCCAGCGGTGAGGGCACCCTCTCGGTCACCTCCTTCCCTCCCGGAGGGTTCGTCTACGTCGTCGCATCGAAGGACCACTCGGTCTCGGTGGTCGACTCGCACGACCACAAGGAACTCAACAGGGACTTTCTCCACACGGGGACGTTCCACGTCGGGCAGGTGCCTCTGTACGCGGTCTTCACTCCTGACCTCAGATTCTGGTACACGGACGCGAATACGAGCACGGTGGGGGTGGCCAGCGTCAGCGCCACCGTCGTCGCTGTGGCGCCCTGGGTCGTTCAAACGAATGTCACCACCCTCGCCCAGATTCCGATGCCCTCTGCCCCGGGCCACATCGCAGTCGCCGACCAGGGGCGCGAAGTGATAGCAGCGGTGCAGGACGGGCTTGTAGTCATCAATGCCTCGACGTACGGGGAGGTCGCCAGGGTGAGGCTCCCTGAGACTCCGTCGGGGGTCGTCTCCTCGCCCCGGGGAGACTACGTATTCGCAGGCGGCCCAGGCGGCGTCTATGTCGTTGATGCCCGGCGCATGAGCCTTGAGACCACCATTGAGATGAAGGGAGGAGCGTACGGGCTCGCCCTTTCGCCGGACGGTGGAACGCTGTACGCCTCCAACCCTTCGGCTGGGACCGTCACAGTTGTCGACGTGGACGCCCTGCAGGCGGTCGCCACAGTAGGCACCGGGGGGACTCCGATGGGCGTCTGCCTCTACTCTGGCGGGGGCTCGGACCGATGAGAGCAAGGCTCTCGAGAAGCGCCTATGCCTTGGCGGCGCTCTCGGTCCTGCTCCTCAGCACGACTGTCGGGTTCTGCGTCCCGGCGGCAGGCGCCACGGCCTCCGCTGCGCAGCCCCTTCCCCAGTTGACCGCCTACAGGACGAACTATGGCGTCGCCGTCGACGGTCAGGCCGAGGAACCCTTCTGGAGTGCCATACCGTGGACCACCTTGAGCCTCAGCCCCAGCGACAATTTCGGTGGAGCGGTGAGCCAGGTGGACGTCAAGGCCGCCCATAACGGCTCCTGGGTCTTCGTCCTCGCGAGGTGGAGGGACACGACCCAGAGCAGGCTGACTGACCCGGTCATCAAGAACGCGTCTGGAGGGTTCATCCACAACTCCACATACTACTACGGGGACATCTTGTGGGTCGAGTGGTCCATGTTCGGCGGCGGATCCGAAAAGCCGAACGTTACCGCCTTCGCCCACACTCGCTTCGCGGGCACCCCCGGGTCAGGCGAAGCAGGACTCGAGGCGAATGTCTGGAGCTGGCGTTCCTATGAGGACGCCGGAGGCCCCGCCTACCCATACCATTACTTCCCGCCTCCCGTCTACACCTGGGGTCCCAAAGCCGGACAGCCCCTTGTCTTCCCCTACAGCGCGGCGTACGACTCGTACCTCAACGGGAGCGCTCAGTACTTCGTCGGCACAGGTGTGATGAGGGTGGAAGCATGCGCGGCCCCCCTCAGCGATCTCGACCCGTTCGTCAACAGGGCGATGGGCTCCTGGGCGGACAGCTACTGGACGGTAGAGATGGCCCGGCCGTTCACGTCCCCTGCGAACACGTCCAACGCCCTATTCGATGTGCAGTTCGCGCAGGGGAAGAGCTACTGGGTCTCGTTCCTGGTGGCCGACGGGAACAGCGGAGAGGTGTATTCGACGAACGACGTTTCCCCCTGGGTTCGCGTGACCCTGTCCTCCCAGTATGACGCCCCCGAGCAGGCCGGCCTGGAGATGAGCTCTTCCGTCGTCCAGACGCAGTATCTCGTCTACGCCGCTGTCGGAGTCTCGATCTTGTCTGTGGCCTTCGCCCTCTTCGCATATTCCCGGAGGTGGAAACGGTGAACGGGAACGGCGGCAGTGCACCCCTTCCTTTGGTGGCCCTCGCCCTCCTCGTCGTCTCCTCGCTCCCGGCGCAGGCTTCGACCCCCCTGTGCATTGACGGGGCGCCGCCGAACGCATGGCCCTCGTTCAGAGGGTCCCCGGACCACACCGGGTGCGCCGCGTCGGCTCCGCAGCCCCCCTTCTCGCTCGCGTGGACATTCTCTCCCGGAGGGGAGCCCGCCATGAAGACTTCAGTCTACATGGGGTCGTCCCCCGCAGTCGCTGACGGAAGGGTCTTCGTCGGCTCGGGCGCCGGCTACGTCTACGCCCTAGCATCTGCGAGCGGCAAACTGGAATGGGAGTTCCAGACGGGCGGGATGATCTTCTCTTCCCCTTCGGTCCACCGAGGCGTGGTGTACGTCGGATCGGACGACTTCAGACTGTATGCGCTGAACGAGTCGACAGGAAGCCCGGTGTGGAAGTTCTCCACTCTGGGAGCTGTGAGGTCGTCCCCGGTCGTGGTCCAGGGCTCGGTCTACTTCGGGTCTGACGACGGGATGGTCTACGACGTCAATTCCACGTCAGGGACCGCGCTCTGGAGATTCAAGACCGACGGGGTAGTTCGGTCGTCCCCGACCGTCGTGGCCGGCACCCTCTACGTGGGCTCGGATGACGGCTACCTGTACGCGCTCTCGGCCCGGGATGGGAGCATTGCGTGGAAGTACTGGATCGGCAACAGGGTTTGGTCTACGCCAGCCTACGCAGACGGGATGGTCTACGTGGGGTCGTACACCTATTCGGTCTATGGCGTCAACGCCACGACGGGCGGGCTGGCGTGGAAGTTCACCACGGACCAGTATGTCAGGGCGTCTCCTGCGGCTGCGTACGGCAGGGTCTACGTGGGTTCCGTCGACACGGACCTGTACGCCCTGGACGCAAGAAACGGCGCCCTCGAGTGGCGCACCTCTAACACAGAAGCATACACGTCTTCCTCTCCCTTGGTCTCGTCTGGCATCCTCTACGTAGCCACCTCTCTGGGGACAATCCTGGCCGTGAACGCCACCGACGGGCGGACCCTTTTCGCGTTCAGGGTCGGGGACCTAATGCACTCGTCTCTGGCAGTTGCCGACGGGATGTTGTACGCTTCGTCTAGAAACAACACCGTCTACGCCTTCGCACCGGGAGGGTCTTCCCAGGCAGGTCGGACGGAGACGTCCACTGCGACCGCATCGAGCCAGGAAGTGCCCGTGACCCAGACGCACCCACCGGCCCAGAACCCCGCGACCTGGCAGTGGATCGCGATACTCTCGGGGATTGCGGTTGCGACCGCGGGCGTCATGATTCTGGTGAGGAGGAAGAAGGCATGAGCTGGAGGGGGGCGGCCTTCGCGTTCTGTCTTGCTCTGGCCCTTTCTCTGTTAGTTGAGGGGTCGGCGTCTGCCCAGTCGGGACCCGACTGGAGCGGGGTCGCCGAAGTGCCGATTACTACCACCGACGGTCCGACGACGCAGGCGTTCACGCTGCAGACTGCAAGGGCAGGGGACGAGATATTCTTCAGGGTTCAATTCGACTACACGGGCGCGGCAAGTCCGGGCGAAGTCTTCTTCGCCGTTGAGCTCGGGAGATACATGAACGTGACTTCCCCCATGTCCCAAGGGGACGAGATGATGATCGCTTCGCAGCAGGGGCCGGACGGGAAGACCCCGAAGACCTACGACTACTACCTGAGCAGCGCGGAGTCGGAACCCGATGCCGTGGTGCCGGGGAGCGTCACCGTCGAGACGGTGAGCATCACCGGTTCGCACTACGAGATGGTCTTCTCCCGTCCGATGACCACGGGGGACCCGGCCAGACAGGTCCAGCTCCAGGACGGCCAGGCCGTCCCCCTTTCATTCGCCGTGAGCGAGTGGGGCGCCGGGTCGTCGCACGCCTATACTTGGTTCACTTACCAGATGAACATCACGCAGAGCCAGGTGGTGGTGGGAGAACACCGGCAGGAGAACGGGGGAGACCAGCCGCTCCCGGCCGAAGTGATGATGATCACGCAGGACCAAGCGGCCGTTGAGATCGCGGTCATCTTCGCGGTGCTCTTCGTCTCCGTCCTCTACCTGGGGACGAAGGCAAGGAGAGGAGCGTAGGCATGGCGCTTGGGCCCCAGACAGGCAGGACGGTTTCCGTCCCCCTTCAAGGCCTCGGGGTGAGGACGTACGTCAACGTGGCCGTCTTCGCCCTGCTCAACGCGCTGGGTTGGACGCCGCTTACCGGAGCGGTCCTCCTCCCCCTGGCCGACATGCTTGGGAAGTTTCCGACTGGCTTCCAGCTCGATTTCTACTCACTGCTCTTCTTCAGGGCGCTGATACTCACAGTCGTCTTCGCATTCTCTGCTCTGAGCGGCCTCGACCTCATCAGGAGCATCAAGGACAGGACCAGCGGACAGGTCGAACCCCTAGATGGGAAATCGTTCGTTCTCCGCCTCACCGTCTGGCAGAGGGTCCAGCACTGGTGGCTCGCCATCACCGTGGCCGCGCTAGGGCTCACAGGCTTCGCAAAGATCGACCCGGTGTGGGGGAGGTACCTGGTGAGCCTGCTCGGGAGTTCCAGCGCCGCCTCCGAGGTGCACATCGCCTTGGGCGTCGCACTCGGCGCCCTCGTGCTCGCCCACGGGCTCTACTACGGGTCCATCCTGATTTCGAAGCTCCTCCGCCGCGAGCCGCTCGAGTTCGGGCTCCTCCCTGGGAGGAAAGACGTCTCGGACTTCGTCCAGACCGTGAAGTATGACCTGGGGATGGGAGCAGACGCCCCAGTGTTTGGAAAGTACAGTTTCATGCAGAAGTTCGACTACTGGGGGGTTTGGTGGGGGATACTCATACTTGGGATCCCAGGGCTGATGATGTGGCTCTACGGAAGGGGGCTCTGGGGGGGCGTGGCATACATCTTCCACACCGAAGAAGCCCTCCTCTGCGTGGCATACCTTGCCCTCATACACCTGTACAACGCGCACCTCAACCCCAGGACATTCCCCCTCGACACCGAGATCGTGACTGGGAAGGGGCCCCTGCACAGAGGCCTGTAGCGATTATTTCGCCCCCAGGCGACTGGCCGCTCCGTTCTGCGTTCATGGAACGCTTCTGCTACGGTCCCCTCGGCGGCTTTCACCGGCCCGAAAACGGGCAAGGAAGCCCTCACACCCGCCCGGATGTTCTCACCTGAGAGAATCGTATAGGCGCTTTAAAGGACTCCCGCGGCGAGCTCCAATCCCGAGGAGACGGTGGGGACATGGCCACCATAGACCCACGCAGGCCTTTGTGGTATAGGAGATATCGCGGAGCTGCGTACCTCTGCGCGTTCGCGGCGCTCGTCTGGACGGCGGCGATAGTCCTTCCCTTCGAACCATTTTCCTATCTGCCTCCGATCATTGTCGGCCCCGGGCCAAGCACCTGGTTGGTCCTCGCCTACGTCCTGTTCCTTGTGGTGGGAATAGGAGGATTCGGTTCGCTCTCTGCCTTCCTTTCCACAGTCGAACTGCACGAGAACAGGACTGTCGACTCCAGGATCATGTGGCCCGCATTGGTCCTCCTTTCAGTCGGATTCGTCGGGAGCGTCCTCCTGCTGGCTGTCGCGGGCGCGGTAGGCGGTTACGACTCCTACCTGGGGTTCACTGCCAATTCCATCGACCAGGTGCTTTCCCCCTATGTCTTCCCGATCACGGGAATGGTCCTGATCACGATAATCGGAGCGGCCCTAGCGGTGCTTTCCATGGTTCGCGCTAGGTGGCCCTCTTCTTGAGGGGCGGCAGGGGCCGGCTTCTCCTAATCCTCGCCGTGCTGGGGCTTCTCCTACCCCCGGCGGCGGAAGCTGCTCCGCGGCTCTCCACGGTGGCGGCGAGCCAAGGCGCGTTCACCGGCACCTCTTGGGCGCTCGGGATCGTCGTTCCCGAAGGGTCCTCACTCCAGGGGGGAGCGAGCCTGAATTGGGAGGAGGTGGGCAACCTGACAGCCGTCTTCTCCCTCCCCAACATCACCCTGCCGGACGGCGTTGTCTACGCGGTTGTCTCCGTCATGACGTCTGACGGGACGGTGCTTCAGGCGGCGACCGGCATAGGCACGAACTGCAGCGCCTGGCAGGCCTACTCTTGGGCGATCCGGGGCCTCAAGACTGGATCACTGGCCTACAGCTGGATCCTCAATGCCACCGGACCGGTGATGGAGCCCAGCACGGAGGTCGCCATCTCCATCTTCCGCACTACAGATGGATGGGACCTGAGGATTCTGGACCGGGCTACCAACGCTTCGGTGGAGCGGCCGTTCCCGCAGGGGCTCGGCTCTTCCCTCAAGCAGGGGGACCAGGAGGTGTTCTCGCTCGAGTCTTATTCGAGGTCGGCGGCTACGTTCCGCAGCATGGGCAACCTTACCTTGAGGGCGCTGCTCTTGGATGGCGCAGAAGTGTCCGGCGGGGTGTATTCGTACGGAGAGTGGGATCCCAATCATAATCCCCTGTTCGTAGTCGGGAGTTCTGGCTCGAACCCCCCGTATTTCATTTCGCTTCGCCAGGTGGGCGACGGGTCATACACCTGGGCCTACACCACCTCGTGGAAGAGTTCTGGAGGAGCCCCGATAGGAGTCGTGGCTTTCTTCGCCGTGATTCTGGTCGGAGTCCTCGTGGTCGCGCGAGTGGTAATCTGGAGGACGCGCGACAGCTGACTTCCGATATCCCTGCTCCCCTTTGTCCCAGTCGGCCCTAGCGGGCGCCTGACTGGCCCCTGAAGACGTAGTTCTTGGCCGCCAGCGAGAACAGAGCGACGAGGATCATCGACGCGATGCCAAGGTAGAAGATGTAGTCGTAGGCCATGGGAGTAGGGAAGGAAAGGGGGCTCCCTGGAGCCCTGACCGAGTACGAGCTCATTATGGTGGTGGCAACGACTGGGCCCACGGCCCCGCCGATGTTCCTCAACATGGTGTTCAGCCCTAGGCCAGTCGCGACGTTCTCCCTGGGGAGGGAGATGCTGATCATGTTCACGATCGGGATGATCACCCCGACGGCCCCTGTCAGGGAGACTGCCAACGCCAGCATGACGTATTCCGTCGTGGACCTGTTGAGGATGAAGATCGAGAAGCCTGCTATCGCGATGATTGCACCGAGAATCAGGGTAGGCTTGGGACCCGCCTTGGCGGTGAGGCGGCCGAGGCCGGGGCCTGCCCCCAGCATGACGACTGTGGCTGGAGCCATGGTGAGCCCTGCCGAAAGGATGTCCAGACCCAGGCCGAAAGGCGCCGGATACTGAGTGTAATAGACCGTGGCGAAGAACAGCATGAACATCCCTATCCCCGAGAGGATTCCTACCCCGTTGGCGACGAGGACATTCCTGATCCTGAGAAGAGAGAGCTGGATGAGGGGATTGGTCCTCCTTGCTTCGGCGAAGAAGAACCCAGCGGTCAGCAGGACCCCAGCCGCCAGCGCGGCGACCTCGTAGGCCGAATACCATCCCTCGTATGGCCCTTCGGTGAGGTAAAGGAGCAATAGCGAGATCCCGGCCATGAGAAGGACTATGGTCTCGTAGTCGACGTGCGTCCTCGTCCCAATCGACCCCCTTGGGAGGAATTTCCAGATCATTGCGAACAGGACGACGCTCAGGAGGAAGGCAGAGTGGAACGCCCATTGCCAGCCCGCATTCTGCACGATGTAGGCGCCTACTATGAGCCCAAGGGCGGCCCCGATGGCGAAGGTCGCGCTGACCACCCCTTGGGCGGAGGCGATCCTCTCCTTTGGGAACGTCTCGGCTATGATCGCCAGAGCCAGAGGAATGATCGCGAACCCGATTCCCTGGACAGCCCTGGCGATGATCAGGAAATAGATTGAGGGGGAGAAGCCCGCGAGCCCGACCCCGAGCGTGTAGAAAGCGAGCGCGACCAAGAACATCCTCTTCTTGCCGTAACTGTCCCCGAGCCTGCCGAACAGGGGAGAGACTGCGCTCCCGACGATCAGAAATGCTGACGTTATCCAGGCCACGTCGCTCGACGTGGTCGACAGGTCCCTCTGGATTTCGTAGATCCCCGGGATCACCATGGTCTCGACGTAGTTGAGCAGCAGGGCAGCACCGACCATCGCAAGCAGCGCTCTCAGCTGATGGCTTGTGGTTCCTGCGGCGCCAGTGGGAGGCATTGCGTCCCCCGTGTCAGAATGCAATTTTCTGAGCCCGCTGACACCAGGTAATAAACAGAGTTCCGGCGACGGCCTCCACCGACTTCAACTGTAGACCGAGACTATCGCCCTCAGTTGGGGCCTCGTGACGCGGACTTCGCCCCCCGCCAGGCCCTGCACCTTCACTTCCCCCTCCACCTCCTCGATCTCCTTCAGCCTGTCTCCGAGGTGTTCCCCCTTCGTGGCCGACAGAGAGTCGAGCAGGCTGGAGAACGAGTCGGGGTCGGGCCACCGGGTCCTCTTGCCCATGCTGTCAAGGACCTCCCACACGAGCGGACGGCCGACTACTGATCCTTCGGCCCTCGGAATACGCGGACTGCGGGACCCCTCCCCGACCCTCAAAGAGCTGGCTTTGACGACCGTCCCTCTCGCGCATTCGAGGACCATGGCGCCCGTGACACTCGACGCCGATTTGACAAGGTCCGGGGTCGGGAACCCAGCCGTTGAGAAGGTCTGCCCGAGGACTTCAGCGGCATAGCTCGCATCGAGGGGGAGGAGGTAGGCGCCGCCCCTCCGGCCGGGGTTGCTGGACTTCAGCAGGCGTTGCAGCTTGGAGTCGGCGTCCTTGCGACCAAACGCGAAGCATGACGCGAGAGCGAAGGCCTTCCCCGACTCGGCGAAGATGAGGATGGTCCCTTCGAACGACGAAAGGGATCTTGCGAAAGAGTCCGACCCGGCCTTGAACTCGGCCACGGAGTGCCATTCGAGCGGGAAGCGCTTGGTCCTCAGGAGGACCGAGTCGCCGATGGGGGCCACCTCTGCCAGGAGAACTCTACGAAGGGACGGCGCGAACAGGGCGGCGGCACCCCCCGCGAAGAAGACGAAGGGGGAGAACACCCCTCCGGAGCCCAGGGCCACCGCACCGATGAAGAAAAGGGCCAGACCGAAGGCCCGCCTGGGCAGGGCGCTGGACGCAGGGGAATCCAGGGGCGTCCGGTTCGCCGACTTCGGCCGCAGTACTACCGCGAGATAGAGGAAGCAGCAGAGGCCAGCTGGCCAAAGCGGCCCTGAGACGAGCAGGATCCCAAGAAAGGCCGCGGCGAGCTTGGTCCAGAGGCCCATCAGTGGAACCCCTCCTCGTCGATTGATGCAAGGCCCGACCTTGAGTATTCCTGCATCGCTGGGTGGCGGGCCACCCAGAAGGCTCTCCCCGAGTCGTCCCTTTCCTCCCTCGTCTCCCCGTATTCCTCGCTCTCTTCCGCGGACTCCCCCTTTCGCCTGGCCTTGCTCTTCGTTAGCTCCAGCGAGAACTTGGCCTCGTGGCCTAGGATGACCCCTCCGTAGGGGTGGCGGTTCCATGCCTTTATCGGGTCGATTGAGACATGGCTCACGACGAGGACGGCTATGCCGAACTCTACGCAAAGGCGCTGAGCGTGTGATAAGAGCATGGCGAGCCCCGCGCTCCTTGCCGGAAGGTCCTGCGTGCTGGGAAAGGACGACTTGAAGGGGGCGGATATGGAATCATAGACGAGGAGCTTCGCCCCCGTGTCTCTGACTATGCCGTGTAGGACAGAGTCGTAGGTCGGGGCTTGGCGCTGCCTCAGCTCCGTCCTCCCTCCTTTTGAGACTTCGATGCTGGCGTCGACTCCGTGGAGATTGAGCAGGTCGGTGACCTGTGGTGCCTGGAGCACGAAGACCGAGGGCTCCCTGGTCGGGATCTCGACGCTGAAGCTAGGGCAGAGAATGTCGGCTATGGGGCCGAGGTGCGAACTGGTATAGGACACGCCCAGACCGTCAAGCGCGGCGCTGATTGCGGTCAGCAGCTCTCCCCTCGTCGCCCCCTTCCTCTTGCCGGCCGCCTTCGGGACCTTCTCCAGTCTGAGGTCGACGGCCGGGAGCTCCTTCCCGAAGCGCCTGTTCATCCCGGTTTGCCTGTAGGGAAGGAGGTAGCTGGAGTAGGACTGCTCGGTATCAAGGATGATGGCCGAGTGCCCTCCTGAAACCGATGAGCAGGCGGCCTGGTGGGAGAAGATGCTCTTGCCAAGGGCCTTCTCGCCGAAGAGCTGCGTGATGGTTCCCGTCGCCAGACCGCCGTCTAGGAGGTCGTCGACTGCCTTGCACTGGGTAGCGATGCGCTCCATCACTTCCTCAGCTCCTCTAGCAGCCCCCTTCCCTTCTCTGACACCGTATAGGTGAAGACCCTCCCTTCGGCCCCTGACTCTTTGGGCTCTATGAGCAGGCATCCTTGCCTCTCGAGGCTCGAGAGCGCCGCGCTGACGTCGGCAGGAAGGAACTCTCCGGAGACGTATTGGACGACGGACTCCGGTGTAGAGAAGGGGAACTTCTGGATCTCTTCGAGCAGCAGCCTAGTCAGTTCGGGGCTCGGATATTGGTTCGCTCTCGCAGGCGCGTAGGTCGAAGTCTTGGTCGCGACTCTCCGCGGAACGAACGGCTGGGTTCGGTCGCTGCGGCGGTCTCGGAGGACGAAGGTCCCTGATAGGACGCTCCCAGACCCGCGCCTTTGCGAGTGCCATGCGTCGCTGGCGAAGATCTGGACGGGGCATGATTCCAGCAGGAGCGGGCTGAGATAGCCCGGCTGAGACGACGAAATCAGAGCTGCGCCCTGCCATTCAAGAAGATGGGCGAGCAGCCGGTTAGAGTGGAGTGGCCGGGGGGCCGCCCTGAAGATCCTGTGGCCTTCGGTCACGATCAGGAGGGCCGAGTCCACCCCCTTCGCGTGGGAGATAGCGAGGAGCTTGGCCAGGAACAGGGCTGAGGAAAGTTCGGCTGCCTGCGGATAGGGGGCGCCGTGGAAGTCGAGTATCAGGTTGCCCTTTGCCAGGCGGGCGAAGCCCTGGTCGTCGACCGCGTCGAAGTGCCGCAGGGCTCCTATCCTCCCGTTGAGCTTGTCTACGTAGAATCCCCTGAAGCCTTCCACCTTCCCCATTACGTCGTGGATCGACACGGGGCTTAGGAGCGTGCTTTCAGACGCGACCTCCTGCATCGCGGAGTTGATTATCGCCTCCTCCTCAGACGAGAGATCGAGGGCCGCGGAGTAGGCAGCCGCGGCAAGCTGGGCGTGCCATGCTTCCGGCTCTTCGAGCCTGAACGAGTCGTAGAGGAAGGTGCGATAGTCGAAGGTCTCGAAGTAGCCGGACAGGCGCTTGGCGATGCCTCCTCCGATGTCGAAGATTATCGGCGTGGAACCAGACTCCTTCGCTGAGAGCGCCGCGACGGCAGCCAGGTCCTCGGACTGCGATCCAAGAAGAAGGACCTTGGTCCCGCTCGCACTCAGGTCGACCGAGGCCCTGCCGCCGTTTTGTCCGAAGCCAAGCCAGAGCTCAGGGGAGTCTGACATGTCGCGAGAGGACGCCCGCGCCTTATAGAGGGTTGCTTACTTCGGGTAGTTACCTCAGGTCACCGCGGACGCAGTCTGGTGGGGCCGCCGTGACATAAATAGGGGCCCGAGGGGCCGAGCTCAATGCGCAGGTCCCAGGTCGTCGGCGTCCTGATGGTCCTGATCGGAGCGGCGGTCCTGATCCTCCTTTCGAGCTTTATCGTGAGCGCGATAGAAACTCTTCTGGAAACCCTGGCGGTCATCATCGGAATCGTCCTGGTCCTTGGAGGGATAGCGCTGCTGCTCTTTGGCAGACGAAGCTGGAGGCGCGGCGTGTGGGGGTGGTGCGGCACCCCGCCGACCAACTGAAGAGACAGACACAGCGTAAATACGGAAGGTCGATGGGGGGCCTTCGATGCCCGCCATCGAAGTGGAAGGACTCGAAAAGAGCTACGGGCAGCTCAAGGCAGTGAATGGGGTATCGTTCCAGGTGCAGAAGGGAGAGGTCTTCTCTCTCCTCGGACCCAACGGAGCAGGCAAGACGTCGACCATCGAGATCCTGGAGGGGCTCAGGCAACACGACGCCGGCGAAGCCAGGGTGCTGGATTTCGACCCTTGGACTCAGGGATACGAGCTTCACAAGAAGATAGGGGTCATCCCTCAGGGGTTCAAGTTCCTCGACTATCCCACGCCGAGGGAGGCGATATCCTACTACGCGACCCTGTTCGGGAGGAAGGTGGACCCTGACGAGATGCTCCGCCGCGTGATTCTCGAGGAGGCGGCGAACATTTGGTTCCAGAATCTCTCCGGGGGGCAGAAGCAGAAGCTTGGCATGGCTCTCTCGCTTGTCAACGACCCCGAGGTGGTCTTCCTCGACGAACCGACCACCGGGCTGGACCCACAGGCGAGGAGGGCGGTCTGGGAGGTGGTAAGGAAGCTCAAGAACGAAGGACGGACCGTCATGCTGACGACCCACTATCTGGAGGAGGCGGAGGAGCTGGCTGACAGGGTGGCCATAATGAACCATGGGAAGATAGTGGCGATGGGGACAACTGACCAGATCGAATCGAGATATGGCTCGGGGCAGAGGATGGTGGTCAAGGCGGGGGACGACCTCTTCAAGTTCCTGAAGGAGAACACGAAGCTCGAAGTGCTCGCGGACCACGGGACTGTGACGATCAGGCTGAGAGACAAGGACGACGCCATGGTGGCTCTCGGCTCGATCGAAGAGTCCGGAGCGGACTGGGGGGACCTGACTGTCAGGAAGGACAGCTTGGAGGACGTGTTCCTGAGGCTGGTCGGGGAAGAGGGCAGTCCGGGGGAAGGGGGAGAATAGAGTGGCATTCAGCGTCAGGAGGATGGCGGCGGAGCTGAAGGTCTACGCCCGGGGGAACCTCAGGAGCAGGGAGGGCTTCTTCTTCACCCTGGTCTTCCCCATCATACTCATACTCCTCTTCGGGGCCATATTCTCAGGTGGTGGGATCAGCCAGGCGACGGTCTATGTCCAGAACCTCGACGCGGGGGCGAACCTCCCAGCGGGGACCGTGGACATCGGGGCGCAGTTCGTAGCAGCCCTGAACAGCACCTCGAACGGCTGCAGCCAGTCGGCCACGTCCGGGCTCTGCCTCAGGCCGGTCTCTGCGAGCCAGAACTTCTCGGAGTTCCTCTCTTCGAAGTCGGCCTCCGATGGGATCATAATACCTCAGGGGTTCAGCGCTGCCTTCGTGGCCGGCCAGAAGGTGAACGTCACCCTCTTCGGCAACCCGGCCTCCACTACAAGCGCAATCGTGTCAGGCATCACCAGGGAGGTCGTCAACGAGTTCAACCTGCACGGCTCCGCGGGGGTGCTGGGCGTCTCCTCCAGGACGGCCGCCTCCTCGAACTACAGGTACATCGACTTCCTGATACCAGGGCTCATCGGCTTCTCAGCGCTGACCAGCCCGATGTTCGCGCTCGTAAACATCAGCTCCACCTACAGGAGAGACAAGGTGTTCAAGCTCCTGTCGCTCACCCCCCTTACCAAGACGGAGTGGCTCATCTCCAAGATAATATGGTACATAGGAACGACCGTCGTCTCATTCATACTGATGTCGGTCGTCGGGACCTACGCCTTCGGGGCGCACATTTCCTTGTCCTGGGGCATCGCGATCTTCCTCGCCATAGGGCCGTTCTTCTTCGTCTCCCTCGGGATGCTGGTCGGGACCATATCGAACACCCCCGAGTCCGCCGCTGTTGTCGGCAACCTTGTCACATTTCCGATGATGTTCCTTTCAGGGACATTCTTCCCTGTGAGCTCGATGCCGATGTACCTCCAGGGCATTGCCCACGTACTTCCCCTTTACTACATGATAGACGGCCTGAACAACGTGATGATCTACGGTAACTACGGCCCCGCCTTCTTCGACGGCGGCCTTCTGGTGGTGATTTCGGTGGTCGTATTCGCGCTGGCTGTCAGGTTCTTCCGATGGCGCGAAGACTGAACCAGCGTTTCTTTCATCTTAAATCTCCGGGCGGCCCTGGTGGAGGAGGTTGAAGAGGCGGGAGCCGATATTGATCCAGATGGAGATCCTTGCCTCGCTGTTCGCGTCCCCGAAGGTCGTCACTAGGCTGTGCCAGTCGTGCAACGTGAATATCGCAAGGATGGGAGGCATGCTGGAACCGCTGCTCGGCAGGGGGTACGTCAGGGCCCAAATGGTCGAAGGCAGGGAGGTATATTCCATTACGGACGACGGATACAAGCTCTACAAGGACTGGCTCGACGTCTGGAGGAGGCTGTCGCTGGAGTGACTTCAGGTCAGCATGGCTTTTATGCAGACAGGATGAGGTTGTCGAGGGATGAGTGAAGAGAAGGAGAGGGGACCCGAGATAATCGAGACATACCGGGAGCTTGTCGAGCACGTCGAGCAGGGTGCAGGAAGGATCCGCAGCCTCTCCATACTCACTGTAGTGGTGGCATCGGTCCTGGCGCTGTCTTACATCTCCCAGATAGCGCTCCCGCTGGCTGGGACCACCAGCGTCACCGTAAACCTCACTGACCCCGCCAGCGTCGCCGCTGAGCTCGTCGTCCTCGCGCTTGCCCTGGCGTGGATCTATGTGGGGGTGCAGGACCTCAGGTTCTCGTGGCGTATGAGGGATGAAATAGGGTCTGCAAGGCTGAAAGAAAGGGAGATTCAGGAAAGGGTTTCGTGAGGTCCGCGCCTCTCCTGCGTGGCGCCAGCCGTGAGCAGGTCAATCTTAGTGATTATGCCCTCAGGCTGCTCGGCCGAGCCCACGATCACCGCAGGGAAGAATCGGAAAAGGGAGAAGAGGGCTTCGACCGGCGTGTCCCTCCCCACGATGGGGAACGAGGGGAGGAGGTGAGCGCCCACCTTCTCTGCCAGCACCCCCTTGGGGTCAGGAGACTCCGACACCAAGCTCATGATGTGGCCCTCCGAAATGGTGCCCACCATCCTGCTCCCGGAGAGGACCGGGATCTGCGAGAACCCCTTCTTCTTCATGACCTTCACGCACTCCGACAGCTTTGTACCCTCGTGGACCCCTATGACCGGGGAGGACATGACCCCAGACGCCTTCCCTCCCTTTTCTCCCCCGCCTGCCGCAAGGGCGCGCGAGATTGACACGAGCGTGTTGTAGGTGGGATCCACCGAGCCTGCCTCGATCTTTGCGATGATCGACTGGCTGACCCCCGCTGCCTCAGCCAGGGCTGCCTGGGTGTATCCGATCTGCGTCCGAATCTTCTTGAGCTGCCTCGGTTCGACAAGCGAGGAGGACAATATTCCTTCGTGAATAATTCTTGCAGGAGCATATTTAACCTATTACTAGACCCCGGTCGCTCGTGTCTTACTCCGGAGCTGATCGCTGATGGCCGGGAGGCATCTTTTCACCTCGGAGAGCGTCGCCGAGGGCCATCCTGACAAGTGTGCGGACCAGATTTCAGACGCCATCCTCGACGACGTACTGAGGCAGGACAGGAAGGCAAGGGTCGATGCCGAGACCCTGATCATGCAGGGGACGGTCATAGTCACGGGCCAGATCACCACCAGGGCCTACGTCAATGTGAAGAGCGTCGTCAGGGGGGTCCTGAAAGACATCGGTTTCAACAACGCCAAGGACGGCCTCGACTGGGAGACCTGTGGGGTCCTGACCTCGATCGAGGAGCAGTCCCCCGACATCGCCAGGGGGGTCAACAAGCCGATCGAGGAGATCGGGGCCGGGGACCAGGGGCTGGTGTTCGGGTACGCCACGACCGAAACGAAGCAGCTCATGCCGCTACCGATAACCCTAGCCCATGGAATAGTCAGGCGCCTCGCAGAGGTCAGGCACAGGGGCATAGTGCGGTATCTGAGGCCGGACGGCAAATCCCAGGTGACGGTCGAGTACGACGATGGAAAGCCACAGAGGGTCGACGCGGTCGTGGTAGCGGCCCAGCACAACGAGGCCGCAGCGGAGTCTCAGGTGAAGGAGGACGTGATCGAGAAGGTCGTCAAGCAGGTGATACCGAGGACCCTGATCGACAGCGGGACGAAGTTCATCGTGAACGGGACCGGCCGCTTCGTGATCGGCGGCACGCTGGCTGACTCGGGACTGACCGGAAGGAAGATCATCGTAGACACCTACGGCGGCATCGGCGCCCATGGGGGCGGCTGCTACTCGGGCAAGGACCCCACCAAGGTCGACCGCTCGGGGAGCTACATGGCACGCTACATAGCGAAAAACATCGTGGCCGCGAAGCTGGCGGAGAAGTGCCAGGTGCAGATAGCCTACGCCATAGGCGTGGTCGAGCCCGTCTCGTTCATGGTGGACACCTTCGGGACGGGGAAGTTCGACGACGAGAAGATTACGAAGGCGGCGAGCAGCGTCTTCGACATGCGGCCGGGCTTCATCATCAGGGACCTCGACCTCCTCCGCCCTATCTACCGCAAGACCGCCTGCTATGGGCACTTCGGAAGGGAAGACCCTGACTTCACTTGGGAGAGGACCGACAGGGTCGACGCGCTGAGGAGGAAGGTGGCGTGAGCAAGGCGTTCACGACGACCGTGGTGGGGAGCTTCTCGCGTCCGCGCGAGCTGATTGACGCCACGAAGAAGCACTCGGCGGGGGAACTCGCCGACCGGGAGTTCAGCAGCCTGGTGGAGAAGGCGACCAAAGACACCATCGAAAGCGAGGTGAAAGCGGGGCTTGACGTGATCACCGACGGCGAGCAGAGGAGGACGAGCTTCGTAAGCTTCGTCGGAGACAAGATACCGGGCTTCAAGGTGATGCACATCACCGAGCTGAACCCCGGGGCCATGGAGATCCTCAAGAAGTACAAGGTCCAGCTGACTTACGCACGGGCTGTCGTGTCGGAAGAGCTCCGGGATTCCGTAATCGCCCGCGACGAGTACGAGAAGGCAAGGAAATACTCGAAGAAGCCGTTCAAGGTTACCCTCCCCGCGCCGTACCTTGTGATGTGGGAGAGCTGGCACCGCAAGTACTCGGCAGAAGCATACCCCAACCCCGAGGAGTTCGGGCATGCCTACGCCAAGCTGCTCCGGAAGGAGGTGGCCAGGCTCAAGGACGCGGGCGTCGCTTTCATTCAGCTGGACGAACCGATGCTTGGAGACCTTACCGAGGCCGGGGACAAGCCGGACAGGTACAGGAGGGTCTTCAACGAGCTCTACGGACAGGAATACAGGGGGTTCAAGGAGGAACTGCGGCTCGCAGTCGAGCTCCTCAACGAGGCGACGAAGGGAGTGGGAGGGGTGAGGATCGGGGTCCACATGGACCGCTGGCCGAACAAAGATTCCCCTTACTTCGACACCGGCTACGAGAGGTTCCTGCCGGAGCTCCTGGAGACGAAGACGAGGCAGTTCGTTCTCGAATACACCAGTCCCGGGACCGGGGACCCCGCGAAACTCGTCGACGAGTTCCCGAGCGATCTTGAGATCGGGCTGGGGGTGATAAGCGTCCAGAACTACGAGGTAGAGACACCCGAGCAGGTGGTCGCCAGGGTCGAGAGGGTGACGGGGCACATCGAGCCCGAAAGGATCTGGCTGAACCCCGACTGCGGCTTCGCGCCCGGGATGTTCAGGACTTTCCCCCGCGAAGTCGCCTTCGCGAAACTGAAGGCGATGACGGACGCCGCGAAGATTCTGAGGGAGAAGTACGCGTAGAACTGTGCTTGAGCCTGAAGAACTCTCTGAAGAGCCGGCCGGTCATCTACGAGATCGTCCCTCCAAGGAGGGATACTTCGAGGTTCAACACCGAGCTCCGCGGGGTCGAGTCTGTCCTCAGTGACGGCAGGATCGACGCCATCAACATCCCCGAACTGATGACGAGGAGGAAACAGGGCGGACAGGTCCGCTACTCCCCGACGACAATACCGCCCGAGGACTACGCCATGATGATCAAGGGATACAAGGAACCCATCGTCAATCTGATAGCGCCGAGGCTCCCGAAGGACGAGCTGCTCGCCCGGGCCAGGCGGGTGGTCAACGACTACGGGATAAGGAATGTCGTCCTGGTGGGGAAGGAGAAGAGCGAGGACCTCCTGCCGGGACCGAGCGTAGTGGAGGCCCTCGGCATGCTCGGCACCGTGGGCCCGGGGGTCGTCCTTGGAGGGATTTGCATCTTTAACCGCGAGTCAAGGGCTTCAGACTACGGCCACAGGGGGAGGTTGACGGAGGCGAGGCGCGTCTGGGCCAAGGAGGGCGCAGGGTGCGAATTTGTGACCTCGCAGATCAGCTTCGACCCGCTCCCTGCGCTGAAGTTCCTTTCGGCGTATCGGAGGCTGTGCGACAGGACAGGGTCCGACCCGCTGACGGTGTTCATCAGCATCGCGACTGTCCCTACTCCAAGCATCCTCTCCCTCATCGAGGGCCTGGACGTGCTGGTCCCCCCGAAGGTGAAGAGGAGGATGATGAACGGGGAGAAGATGGGGCGAGAATCGGTTGAAGTCGCCGCGGAGGTCTTCGAGGAGATCCTATCGGAGTCGGAACGGCGCGGGGACCGAATCCCCCTGGGCCTCCAGATAGAACAGGTGGGGGTCAACAGCGGAGACCTTTCCTTGGAGCTCCTGGACCGGGTGTACCCTGCCTTCCGCGGAGGAAGGGCCCTATCTACCGTCTGACAGCTGAGCGGGCGGAGCATCGGAAGGCGTCACGTCGAGGGAGCCCTTCCTTCCCATCCTGTTCACGTCGAGCCTTACGCTCCCCTCTGCTCCGGCCCTCGAGATTGCGAGCAGCAGGTCCTTCGTGTGCTTGACGTCGCCTCCGTCCGCACCGACGACCACGTCCCCGTTTCTGATCCCGGCGTGGTCCGCAGGGCTGCGGGGGACCACCTCGGCGACCAGGAAGCCCGATTCGGTCTGCAGGTTGTACCTTCTTGCCAGCTGGGGGGTGACATCGACCCCGGAGATCCCAATCCAGCGCCTTGAGACCCGGCCTTTCTCGAGTATCTCCTGCGCTATCTTCTTGACCGTGTTTATGGGGATGGCGAAGCCCATCCCCTGGGCGTAAGGTATCATCATCGTGGTGATCCCGATTATCCGGCCCTCGAGGTCCGCAAGGGGCCCGCCGCTGTTCCCCGGGTTTACGGCTGCATCTGTCTGCAGGAGCCCTTCAAAGATGAAGTCGGAGCCCGGGAGAGGGCGTCCCTTCGCGCTCAGCACCCCCATGGACACTGTAGGGCCCCCCGGGAGGGCGAGCGCGTTTCCTATGGCGAGGACGAACTGACCAACCCTGAGCCGCTCCGAGTCGCCCAACTCGGCGGCGGGGATGTCGTCCGCCTCAACCCGGATCACCGCGACGTCGGTGGCATCGTCGGAGCCTACGACCTCGCCGGTGAAAGTCCTCCCATCCTTGAGGCTGATGCGGACCTGGCTTGCCCCGTCTATGACGTGGTTGTTCGTCACGATCAGCCCCCTCCTGTCGAGGATTATCCCTGACCCCTGCCCTTCGAGGGGGACGATCCCGAAGAACCTCCTCTCAAGCCTCATGCTGCTGACGCTTACGATGCTCTCGCTGAGCCTCTCGACCGCTTCGGTGACCTGATCCTCGAAACCCAAGATCGCCAAGCTCAGTCCCCCAGCCCCCAACTCCTAATATTGAGTGGGATTATCCTGATAGTCGTCACGCCGTCTTCGACCGAAGGCACGGCATTCCCCCGGATTTCGACGCCGCGCACCTTCCATGGTCTCGTCGAGACAACATCGTCGACGACGAAGGCGACCTTGCCGTTGGCCATCATGTTCCTGTACTTCAGGCTCCGCGTGAGGCCCCACCCGCCGAACGAGACTGTACTGCCGTCGAAGCTGTAGCTCACGGGGTCGACGTGGGGCTGCCCGGAAAAGGAGGAGGTGGCGAGCCTGCCGATGAAGTTCTCCGCGAGATATTCCGCCTCGGCCTCGGTAAAAGCATGCGCCTGCCCGGCTGCGCGCTCTTTTCCTAACACGTGGGTCCGCTGTCGAGACAGGTTTTTAAGACCGGTAGTCTTTCCTGACCAACTAAGTATGTCCAACCTCACCAAGCCAGAGCAGCTTGACCGGAAGACGCTCGACTCCTGCGCCGTGGTGCACCAGACATGGAACCAGATAACGCGCACGTGGACTCTCCCCACTATCCACATGCTCGGCCAGATCGAACCCACGAGGTTCAACGAACTGAAGAGGCACATCAAGGGGATAAGCGCCACCTCCCTCGCAGAGAGGCTGACCCAGCTCGAGAAGTTCGGGGTGGTGCAGAGGAAGGTCTACGCCGAGGAGAAGCCGAGGATTGAGTATTCGCTGACCGTGAAGGGGCACGAAGTCTACAAGATACTGTGCGACCTCGCGTCTTGGTCGAAGCGCTGGGAAGGCAAGGAGCCCAACAGCAGGGAATTCCTCGTCTCGAAGTAGTCAGAGACCCGGCAGGACCCAGGCTTTACTCTGCTTTTTCGCTTCGTCCGTGCGAGAATCGATAGAGGAGGGCGCCGATCAGGAAGGCGGCGACGATCGGCGCGAGAAGGAGCGCCCTGTACTGGGTGGAAAGCTGGCCCATGCTCGCAAGGCTCGAAGAGAACTGGGGGGAACCAGAAGGTCCCTGCCTACTGCCGAAGACCATCAAGCCTGCGGTCGTAGTCGAGTTCTTTGAGGTTACCGCCGCATTGAGGGAGGTCAAGTCCGACTGGTTGCCCAGGGCGGGGACCGGGGGCTGGCTGGTGGTGCGGACAGCGTAGGCGGGACCCCGGCTCACACTCGTCGCAGTGGTGCTCGTCTGCGTCGTGGTTGCGGCCTGCGTCGAGGGACCTTGACTTGCGTGAGACAGGGGGAGGAAACCGCCCGAGGAGGCGACCCCGGATGCTCCGACGATCGCAATGGCGAAAAGGAGCCCTGCCAAGAGTCCAACCCCGAACCTCTTGCCGTCCATGCTCACTCACTCTCGCCTCTGGGGTACATAGTTCTAGCTCTCAGAACGGCTTCCGCCTCCATACCCTCCACGCCTCGTACCAGAAGATGGCAGCCCCTCCGATGGTACCTATCAGGGCGTAGAAGTCAAGCGACTCCCTGTTGACGACGAAGTAGGCAACCGCTATGGTGGTGAAGAAAGCGGCATAGAAGCCCAGCCTGGGGAGGGTCAGCCCCCCTATGCTCACGAATGAATGAAGTATCCCGGTGTCGACCTTCTTGGAGAGGACGTATCTGTCGTATTCGTCCTTCTCGACAACCCCCAGCTCCACAAGCTTGTCGAGGTGGTGGAACGCTACTGAAGGGCTCGAGAAGCCCAGGGCCTTCTGTATCTCCCTAACGCCGATGGCTTTCCCGTGCTTCAGGAGGTACAGGTAGACGGTCAGGGTCTTGCCCCGGAGCGCGTATTCGATTGCGTCCCTCGACGCCTCAGGCAACGGGGCTGGCTTGGGCTTTGAGATAAGATAAGGGTGAGTCCGACTTGCGAGAGCGTCCGATTTCAGGGTGAGGCTTGCCCAGAGCCCGCGGACGGCGTGGCCTTCATCTTCTTGTTCCTCCTCCAATAGTAGTAGGTTATGACCGGACCTGAGAGGAGGAATATCGCCACGACGACTAGCATGAGATACGAGAGGAAGTCGGCAGTGCCGAGAGACACATTGGACAAGAACGTCCCTAACATATTCCCTTGCCCACGCCCGCGCCCGCAGGTTATAGAGCCTTGCGCCGTCCGGCCGCCGCGACAGATGTATTAACCCCGGGCCGGGGTTTGTTCTCATGCAGAAGTTCACTGTCGACCCGAAGGAAGTCATGAGGAAGTACAAGGTGATCGCGGTCGTTGGCGCGTCGAAGAACCCGGAGAAGGAGGCGTACACTGTGCCGGCCTATCTTGGGGAGCGCGGCTACACGATAATCCCAGTAAACCCCACGACCGACAGCATCAACGGACAGAAGGCGTACCCGTCTCTCGCAGAGATCCCCGAAGAGCTGGCCAAGACGGTGGAGGTGGTCGACGTCTTCAGGCCGTCCGAGGAGCTCCCCCAGGTGGCCAAGCAGGTGGTCGAAATGAAGAAGGGGACGGGCAGACCCTACGTCTTCTGGGGGCAGCTGGGGCTAGAGAATGACGAGGCGAAGAAGATCCTTTCTGACGCCAAGGTCGACTACGTAATGGACAAGTGTATGCGGGTTGAGCACAGGGTGATGTCCGGGTTCAGATGAAGGGCAGATTGAACCGGGAGTGGCACGAGGCCCACAAGATGCCTCCCAATCCCAATAGGCATCAGATGGTCGAATGGCACGCGGAGCATGCCCAGGCGTGCGGCTGCAGGGAGATCCCCCCGCGCCTGGCGGCCGAGGTGAAGGCCCTCCGTAGGGCGTCTCCTCGGACTAAATAGCCCCTTTCGGCCGGGCCGGCTGATTGGCAGGCCCGGTCTATGCCCTCACCGCGGCTCTTATCTGGGCAGTCAGTCCGATCTACTACCGGGTGTTCCTCGGGAAGTTCGACTTCCTGAGCTTCAACCTGCTGAGGACTTCTACGGCTGCGACCGTGCTCATCCTCCCGGCACTATACCTCTGGGGGTTCTCCGGGCTGGGGTTCGCGGCGCTCAGCGGCATGACCACGCTCGCCTGCGGGGACAGCCTCTACCTGCTCGCGATCAGGGAGACGGGGGCTTCCGTCGCATCCCCGGTGGTCAACAGCTACGTCCTAATCGTGCAGCTCGCCGGAGTCGCGCTCGGGCAGGCAGTCCCATACGCCAACCTGGCCTCGGCCCTAATGGTGGTGGCGGGGATATACGTCCTTTCAAGGGGCGGCGGAGGAAAGGCGAGGCTCAGGGGCATCTCCTTCGCTCTGGGCGCCGCGGTCATCTGGACCGTCGGGCAGGAGCTCATCCAGGCGTCGACCGACGCCGGAGGGAACTTCGTGGTGGTTGCTTTTGTCAGGAACGGAGCAGCCGCCCTCGCCCTAGGAGCTGCCTTCCTCGCGACGAAGAGGTACAGGTCATGGCCGTCCGGGCTCACCGCGAGGGACTGTGGGTTCATCCTGACGCTCATGGTAAGCGACCTAGTGGTCGGCTCGCTCCTCTTCGTCTACTCCGTATCGACCGTCGGGGTCGCGCTCACCGTGCTCCTGACGAGTCTGTCTCCGCTCCTCACCCAGGTCTTCGCCAAGGCGCTCGGGAAGGAGGCGCCAACCCTTCTGGACTACGCGGGGGGCGCGCTGATAGTCTCTGCGCTCGTCCTCGCGGTCGCGTTCTGAGGCCAAAGTCTTATCCACAAGTGTCTTCTCCGCACGCTCGAAATTTCGTAATTGCAGTACAAGTACGTCGTCCTGACCAACACCACGGTCGGAGCATTCATGGCGGTGCTCGACTCGAACATCGTCCTTATCGCGCTCCCCACGATCACAGGCGACCTACACGCGAGCCCCTTCGAGGCCGTCTGGATCATCATGGGGTACGTCCTCGTCACGGCTTCCCTCCTCATGAGCTTCGGGCGCCTGTCCGACGTGTTCGGGAGGGTGAGGCTCTACAACACCGGGTTCGCGCTCTTTACGGTCGGCTCTGCTCTGTGCAGCGTCGCCCCCAACGGCACCTCGCTTGTGATATTCAGGCTGGTCCAGGGATCCGGGGGCGCGCTGATCTTCTCCAACGCTGCTGCGATCCTGACCGACGTCTTCCCGGCGACGGAGAGGGGGAGGGCCCTGGGGCTCAATCAGGTGGCGGGGGTGATAGGGTCGGTGCTTGGGCTCGCCCTGGGAGGGATACTCGCAGGCTCCTTCCTCGGATGGCGTTCGATCTTCTGGATCAACATACCGGTAGGGACGTTCGCGACCCTCTGGGCATACTTCAAGCTCAAAGAGACGTCTGAGCCCAGGCCGGGGGAGAGGCTCGACCCTGTGGGGAACGTGCTCTTCTCAGGCGGGCTAACGATCTTCCTTGTGGGGCTGATGCTGGGTGCCCTCGAGGGGTGGTCCGCGGAGTACCTGGGGGTGATGGCGCTCGGGCTCGTCATGGTGGCGGCGTTCGGGTTCGCTGAGACTCGCGTGAAGTTCCCCATGATGGACGTGTCGCTGTTCAGGATCAGGGCGTTCGCGGCCGGGATGGCGAGCAACCTCCTTGCGTCGGTCGCCAGGGGCGGGGTCTCCCTTGTGCTGGTGTTCTACTTCCAGGGGGTCCTTCTCCTGGATGCATTTACAGCCGGCCTCTGGCTCATCCCATTCTCGGTCGCCTTCGTCACCCTGGGCCCGCTCAGCGGATACCTCTCTGACAGGTTCGGGTCGAGAGGGTTCGCGACGGCCGGACTCCTCACGACTTCTCTGGCGCTGTTCTGGTTCGGGCTGGCCCCCCTTCCGCTGGAAGGCGCGAGCTACACGCAGCTCCTGGTCCCCATGCTTCTGGCTGGGGCGGGAGGAGGGATGTTCGTGGCTCCCAACGTCGCGTCGATCATGAACGCTACCCCAGCGCCAAGGAGAGGCATCGCCTCCGGCATGTCTTCGACGCTGGTGAACACGGGCTTCCTGCTGAGCCTCGGCCTCGCCTTCGCAGTCATGGCAGCCAGCGTCCCGACTTCGGTGCTCCAGGCGATATTCTCCGGGGCGTCAGGGGGAGTAAGCCCGGTGCTGGAGGGGCAGTTCATCAGTTCCATTCATGGGCTCTTCCTGATCATGGGGTTCATCAGCCTGTTCGGTGCCGTGCCTGCGTTCATGGCAAAGAAGCCCAGACTGAAGCTTCAGGAGCCTAGAAGCCCCGGCCCTGACTGAACCCGCCGGACTACTTCAGGTACGAATCGAGGACATCTTCGTTGTTGTCTGCATGGAAGAAGACAGGTATGTTCTGAGTCGCCGTCGCCTTGAAGCTCGTCAGCAGCCAGTCCCCGTTCTGGAATGCGAGCGTCCTCTCCATGAACGCGTCGTCGATGGCGAAGGTGTCTGAAATGAGCTGTCTGTCATATGGGCGGGGCATCGTAGACACGAAGTAGCTGTGGAGCTGCTGGAGGGCATTGGTGTTCAAATGCGCGACCCTCTGGGTGCTGATCCAGCAGTTCAGGTGGTACTTGCGCCCGTGGCGGAGCAGCCTTTCCACCGCTCGGCTTGACTGATCGGTGCCATCCTCCTTTCTCGGCGTCTGCGGGATGAACTCTTGGGCCTCATCTATGATGAAGAGGACGCGTGGCGACAGCGTGAAACTCCGCTTCCGCTTTCTGAATACCTCGTTGATCACGTTGGCTGTCTCGAGCCTGGCGTCCTCGGCCTCCGGGAGGTTCACCACAAACACCCTGGGGGAACCCTTTTCGAGGGAGAGGATTTCGTCGGCGAGCATGTTCCACGTATACCCTCCTTGCACCTCGGGAACATCCGGCATCGACTCCACGACCTTGGCGAGGCTGTCGAAGGTCTTCTTCAGGGAGCTGTTCGCCCCGAGGTCAGAGAGGAGCGGCTGGACCTTGGCGAGGAGTTCCGAAGTCTTCGGGCCGAATCTTGCTTCTAACTCGATCTTGTTCTCTCGAAGGAACCGCTTTATGGTGTCCACAACCTGCGGGACGAGCATCTTCTGCTGCACGGCGCCGTACTTGTCGTTCAGGGTGTTAGCGAGAACCTCGACCAGCCCTTCGTAGGTGCTGAACCTGGCTACGTCCTCTTCGCCTACCAGATGGCTCTGGAGGAACTCCACCTTGCCGTCCGCGAAGAGACTTGAGATCTTTGGCAGGAACTCCTTCTCTCGTCCCGCAAGACCCTCCGGCGTGGCGTGCCTCTTGAAATATTCGCTCGGGAGGTTCCTGCTGTTGCCGAAATAGTCGGTGAATAGTATTCTGCTCGGCAGTTCGTTGAGAACGTCCAGGATGTGTATCCCGTATTCCGCTGAGACGTCGAAGATGACCACCTTGAGGTCTGGAATGGCCCTCATCGCCTTTCGGATGACCGTGGCCGTGAGGTTGGACTTGCCTGAGCCTGTGAAGGCGAAGACGCCCCCCATGTAGTGGATCAGGCTCTCAAGGTTGACTGAGAATGGTATTGAATGGTCGGTGAACCCGAGCAGGGTACCGATGGAGTAGTCCCTGCCGTCCCCGTTCGAGGGGAGGTAGCAGATCAGCTTCTGGATGGACTCCTTGCTCAGCAGCCTGACCTGACTGCCCGTCAGGGGAGCCATCCCCTTCTTCTCGTAGGAAACTCCGTCGCTTGTCACCTTCATGACGTGGCCGATGGGGGCGGCGACGATCTCTATCCATGTGCTCTTGGACCCCTTCTCCCACTCTTTTTGGATCAGCTCCATGAACTCGGCGCGTATAGCCGCAGGCTGAGATCTGTCCAGCGTTAGCATCGAGTAGTGCATGGGATAGACGTCGGCGATTTCGTAGAGCGAGTACGAGCTGTTCTCACCGAGGGCTTGGACATTGGGGATGGCGACGAGCTGCCCCATCGCTAGCCGTTTGACCACGGTCGGGGTGTACTCACACTCTATTCGAGCGGTCCTGAAAGTGACTGTGGAGTTGTCCACGGTAGAACGTGTCGTCGTCGCTATTTCCCTGAGACGCGCCCTGAATTCGCCGTCGATGTCGTCGAAGGCTTCCACGACCTATGACCTCCTTTTGCCCTCTATTTGGCTGCGGTAGTCCCTGAACCTGCGGGAGAAGAGCACCTGCTGGTCAAGGTCGGACTTCGCCATCTCAATGGCCACGGCCCCCAGATACGCCTGACGTGTCTCCTCCAGGATGGATTTCGCCTTCTTGTCAGCGAGGAAGAGCGGATAGTTGTGGCCCAAAGCCTCCGGGATCACCTCCTTCCCCATCTCGTAGAGCATCGCCATTGTCATGTCGGTGAGCGCCGAACCCCTGAGGAAGTGAAGCACGGGCCGAATTCTGCTGTCGGAAGGGCCGTCTTTGTTGTAGAGCAGGAGTTCGTCCCAATGGTCATAGCCAGGAAAGACCGGCCTGTCATAGGTGAACACGTGGCTCCGTACACTGGGGGTCGACTCGCTGCTCCAGAGCTGGATGTATGACTTGGCGTAGACCCGCTCCGGATAGATAACGTTCTCGAACGCACCGTTGACGCGTGCTTCGCCCTTTCCCAGCGTGCTGTCGGACTGCGGGGCCATGGTTCTGAAGGATGCGTCTATGTCTGGCGTGTGCCAAGGAGTCGGGATGTCAGCGCCATTGACCACGCTGTTGGTCTGAAGAAGCATCTTGTCGCTGTTGAAGTTTGGGAACCTGCGGTTCGGAGTCAGCAGGCCCGCGTTGACCATCAGCGGGACGGCGGCGCTGATGAACTCGAATGCATTGGTGTCCTTGATGAAGCCTATGGGAAGGATCTTCTCGCCCCAAGCCTTCCTTGTAAGAGCCCTGATGAGGACCAGAACTATGAAATCCAAGTCGTCGGCGGTTATCCAGAACTCGGCGTCTCCCTTTCTGATGCGAAGCGGATGCGTTCCTGTGGGGTTGAACATGTGCCCTGCGACGGTCATAGCCGCGTGGAGCACTCTCTCCCAGTAGAGGGAGGCGCCTTCCTTCAGTTTGAAGGACGGCGAAGTCTGGGCGAAGGCTTCGAACCGGGTGTTGAATTCCTTGAGATCCTCGTTGAGCCTCCCCGCCCACCGAGGGTCGGCCCTCAGTCGTTCAACGAGTTGCTCGGCCGACAGCGACTCGCCATTGAACAATGCAAGGACTGCTGCGAATCTGAGGAGCTGACTCCTGGGGGCAGGGACCTCGAGCTCCCCGTTTGGTACGAGCATGCGAGCCAACTCGAGGTCGAAAGCGGTCACTTTGCCCCACGGGGTCTCCATTCCCAGGAGGACGCAGAGCTTATCCCGGATGAAGTCGCGCGTGCTCCAGACCAGATGGGCGACGTCCCCCGCCAGGGTCCTGTCGAGGAGTACGACCTTGATTGAAGGGCGGGCGACTGAGGCCTGGTAGGCAAGGTAGTACTCCGCCACGTGCATCAAGGCAGTTGGCAGGCGCTCTGCGTCGACCTCGACGCCGGACTCGCGGGCCTGGCCGAAAACCTGGGCAGCGTCCTCTTCAGATAGAGGAATGGCAGCGGAAGCGGAGAAGTTCGCCTCACTCGCGCGGGGCGGCCCGACGTCGACCCGGTCGGGGGCGAACCTGACTCTCCCTGAGTATGCGAAGGCGCCGACATAGAATACGATCAGGTCGAGCTGCTGGTCGACCGCGTCCGTCCCGTCGATGGCGATGTATTCTACGGTGTCCGTCCCGAAGAACGCCCTGGCGGTCGCCGCAGCTGAAGCGTAGTCGACCCCAAAGCGAAGAAGGCGCTTGACATCCGGGCCGCAGCTCTCGAGAGCCGCCATCTTGGTTTTGAATGAGGCGAGGAGGAACCGAGTTGAAGCCTGGACTTCGGAGATGGTGCGTGATTCGACCCCCTCGTCTGGCCCATGAGACAATGGACGATGTCAGGGGCGTCGGGAGTTTAAACATTGAACGGTTGAGACTTGTCCCGCCGGACACCTCTTCGAAACTGTCGGGACGAAGCCTAATTAGGTCGCAGTTACTCCTGGCACCCGATGAAGTTCCTCCTCGAGCACAAGCTCCCCCGGAGGGTGAGGTACGCCAAGGTCTACTTCGAAGCCGGGCCGACGTCGGTGCTCTTCTCCCTCGATGGGCCAAGCGCAGACTGGCATGCCAGCATCGGCCGGAGGAAGAAGGTCGAGATGTCAGACGCCGAATACTCTCGCCTCAGGGCCGAGGTTCCGGCGGTCGAGCTGTTAGACGACGACGGGAGCAGGTTCCTGATCAAGAACGCTGCCGGGTACGAGGAGCTCTGGGAGAAACCGAGGTGGATCCTGACGAGGGCGCGGAAGGTGAAGCCGCACGACAGAAGGTAGGCCTGATTTCACATCAAGAACGTCGTTTCTCACGGCGATGCTAAGGACATTTTAAATCCCGACGGCGGGTTTTGAAGTCCCTGTATGGAGAGCCTAGTGTTGGTTCCCCCCGGCGCGCTCGAGGCAGCCGAGCAGATCATAGACGCGGCGGAGCGCGACGGGGTAAGGCTCAGGCTCCTCGGGGGTCTCGCCTTCAAGAAGCTCTGCCTGAGCGCAAGCGACCCCAGGTACTTCAGGGAGAACAAGGACATCGACCTGATGGGGAAGAGGGAGGACTCGCGCGAGATCGTGAAAGTCATGGAAACGCTCGGTTACAAGCCCAGAGAGCTGTTCAACAAGCTCAACATGGGGCAGAGGCTCATCTACTATGACATGAGGAACATGAGGAGGGTCGACCTCTTCCTCGACGAGTTCGTCATGTGCCACAAGTTCAACTTCAAGGAGAACATCCTTGCCGGCACCTACACGCTCCCCATCACACAGCTGCTGATGACCAAGCTGCAGGTGGTCGAGAAGACAGAGAAGGAGTACAAGGATCTGATGGTCGCCTTCCGCGACTTCGATGTTACCTCGGGGGAGGAAGGGATCAGGGGGAACGAGATCGCCGACCTCTGCGCCAGAGACTGGGGAGTCTACACGACGTTCATGAAGAGCCTCGAATCTCTGTTGGACAGGGCCGAGGAGCTTGGATTGGACCAGGGAGTGGTGGTGTCAAGGATTCAGAAGCTGGTGGAGATGATGGATGAGGCGCCCAAGAGCTTCGGATGGAAGATGCGCGCAAGGGTCGGAGAGAGGACGCGGTGGTACGACCTTCCGGAGGCAGACGGCGACGCCATGCTTCAGTAAGGCGGCAGGCTCTCGCGTTCTTTCTTGATTCTCTCGAGCATCTTCATCGCTTCCTCCACGTGCTTCGCTGGGTTCATCTGCGAGTCGAAGATGTGGCGCACGATCCCCTTTGTGTCTATCACATAGGACACCCTTCCAGGGAAGAGGCCGAATGATGAAGGGACGCCGTAGAGTTTGCGGACCCTCCCTCCCTCGTCACTTAGGATGGTGAAGGGCAGGTTGCACTTCGCAGCGAATTCCTGGTGGGAGTCCACCGTGTCGGAGCTGATGCCGATGACTTCGGCGCCCATGTCTCTGAACGATTCGTAGCGGTCCCGGAACGCCTTCGCCTCAGTGGTGCAACCGGGAGTGTTGTCCTTCGGATAGAAGTAGAGCACGACCTCCTTCTTTCCAAGGACGTCCGCCAGGTCAAGGGCCTGTCCCGACTGCGACTTCAGGACAAACCGGGGGGCGGCGTCCCCGACGCCGATCTTCAAGAGACCTCTCCCGGAGCCAGTCCCTGGATTTTAACCTGGCGCCGGCGACGGTCGGGCCTTCAGGCTTTCCTTACCCTGAGTACGGCCCCGCCTTCCTTTCCTACGGCGTAGTAGACTTTGGGGTCTGAGATCCGGAGCGACTTTCCCACCGAAGCCACCTTCGTATCCGCGACCCGGTTGACGTCGTCTTCGATCACGACCGAGAGTCGCGAACCTTTCTTCACGTGGAGCCTCCCTGCCATCTCTGGACTGAGGAAGACACCTGCGGTGCCGTCGTCGAACTCCAGGTCCACCCGGGTCCCTTCGTATTCAGTCGACCCGGTGAAGCCCTTTGAAGTGAGGGCTGTCACGTCAACCACGAAGACCAGCTCCTTTGGGCTGGCCGACTCCACGCTACGCTAGCTCCTCTTCCGGCCCCTCGTCATCGTCGAGCTCGATTGAGATCTCCTCTTCAACTATCTTCTCTCCGTGCTCGCCGGTCAGCTCGTCGATGGGATACCAGTGGCTGTGCCCGTCAAGCTTTTGCATCTCGACTTCGCCGAATCCTATCAGCGTGCGTCCTGTCATCACTCCGGAGTTGGACCCGTTGCCCACGCTGACCTGCTGGACCGACACGGACTCGTCGCCGAAGATCGCCTCCCTGTGGGCGTTGACCCTGACTTTGAGCCCTTTCGACGGCTTGAGTTCCATCGGTTCGGCGGACGGCTCCTTCGGATAATTAAAGGCTCAGGCTCGCGATGTCGCGGAGAATCCTCCGCGTCTCCGCCGCCAGGTCGTCAAGGTTTGTCGGGTCCCTGCGCTTGGCCACTTGCGAAGACGCCAACAGCGCGATCCCGGGGACCGCGGTGATCGGATCCGGCGTCCCGATGATCAGCGCCACGCCAGCCTTCTTCAGGGCGCGGCTGGGGGACCCCGGCTTGGTTACCTGGCGCAGGCGTCCTGCGACCTTCGAGTGGTCGGCGCTGGAGGCGACGTTGGCCCTGGCTTCGCTCAGCCTCGCGAGAGACTCTGCTGCAGATCGGATTACCTTCTTCTCATGCATCTATCCGCTGTCGCCGGCAAACCTCTACGTTAATCTCCGTAGTCAACATGCGTTGGGCGTTCACTAAATTATATACCGAGGGCCCATCAAGATTCCGCGTGCCAAGACTGCTGAGCGACAGGGAGATCGCTTCGAGGCTGCGGACCCTGAAGGGGTGGAGACGGGATGGCGCGTTCATCACCAAGGTCTTCGAGTTCGACGGCTTCATGGATGGCATCGAATTCATCAACAGAGTCGCACTGGTCGCGGAGAGGGAAGAACACCACCCCGACATCCATGTGAGGTATACGGCGGTCACCCTCTCGGTGCAGACGCATTCGGAAGGAGGAGTCACCAAGTGGGACCTGGAGCTCGCCGAAGCCATAGAGGGCATGCTCCGAAGCGGAAAGTAGTCGGAGGATCGGGGGTGCAGGTAGTCGTCCTGCCCGCTGAAGTTCACAGGCGTAGCGGGGTACACCAAGGAGTCTCGCTTGGGGAGCGGAGCTTCACTGACGGCCACTCGCGCTGGAACAAGTCTCCGATCGCGGGTCGAGATGGGAACCCGGGTACGTAGGATCCAGGGAAAGGCCGGTGTCTCCAGGCGCCTGCCCGCGCAATCCTCATATACCCCATCGGTTGTATACCACCAAGTGAAGTAATGTGTCTGCAACCGCTATTCCAGCCGTCACATCGTCCGGACAGCCCGTCCTGATTCTGAAGGAGGGATCGAATCAGAGCAGGGGAAAGGAAGCACAGAGGAACAATATCGCCGCCGCGAAGCTGATCTCTGAGATCGTGAAGAGCTCGATCGGCCCGCGCGGGATGGACAAGATGCTCGTCGATTCTCTGGGCGACGTAACCATTACGAACGACGGGGCCACGATGCTGAAGGAGATCGATGTACAGCACCCGGCCGCCAAGATGCTTGTCGAGGTGTCGAAGACCACGGACAATGAGGTCGGGGACGGGACCACCTCAGCCGTCGTCCTCGCGGGAGCCCTGCTCGAGAAGGCCGAGGAGCTCCTCGACAAGGATGTTCACCCGACGGTTATCGTGGACGGATACTCGAAGGCCTCGAGGAGGGCGATGGAGGCGCTCGAGAGCGTAGCGGAGAAGGTCACCCCCGAGGACAAGGGCTGGCTGGTGAAGGTCGCAAGGACAAGCATGCAGACGAAGCTTGTCTTCAAGGAGGCTGAGGAACTCGCAGTACTGGTCGTCGATGCGACCCTCGCGGTCGCCGAGAAGGACGCGAAGGGGTACAGGGTAGACATCGACAACGTAAAGGTGGAGAAGAAGCCGGGCGGCTCGTTAAAGGACACCAAGCTGATCCAGGGAATCGTCCTCGATAAGGAGGTGGTGCACTCTGGGATGCCGAAGGTGGTCGAGAAGGCGAAGATCGCCCTCGTCAGCGCGCCATTCGAGATCGAGAAGACGGAGTTCGACGCGAAGCTCAACATCAACGACCCGTCCATGATGAAGAAGTTCCTGGACGAGGAGACGAAGATGCTGAAGGGCATGGTCGACAAGGTAGTCGAGGTCGGGGCGACGGTGGTCGTCTGCCAGAAAGGGATAGATGACATCGCCCAGCACTATCTCGCGAAGGCCGGGGTCCTGGCCGTGAGGAGGGCCAAGGAGTCCGACATGACCAAGCTCGCGAAGGCGACGGGAGCCAGGGTGGTCAACAACTTCGAGGACCTCTCCCCGTCAGACCTTGGATACGCCGCCCACGTGGAGGAGAAGAAGGTCGAAGAGGACAAGTGGGTGTTCGTCGAGGGATGCAAGAACCCGAAGGCGGTGACGATCCTCATCAGGGGAGGCACACAGCGGATAGTAGACGAGGGAGAAAGGTCGCTGCACGACGCACTCATGGTGACCAAGGACGTCATCGAGAGGCCGGCGATTGTCGCGGGCGGAGGTGCCGCCGAAGCAGAGGCAGCGTCGCAGGTCCTGAAGTGGGCTGACAAACTATCCGGGAGGGAGCAGCTGGCGGCACAGAAGTTCGCCGAGGCGCTCGAGTCCATCCCGATCGCGCTGGCGCTCAACGCGGGCATGGACCCCATAGACGCTCAGGTGGAGTTCAGGGCAAAGCACGCCACCGAGAACGGCAAGTGGTATGGCATCGAAGCGGCCGACGGGAAGGTCAAGGACATGTACCAAAGGCAGGTCTTCGAACCTCTCGCCGTGAAGGTACAGATCATCAGGTCGGCCACCGAGGCGGCTTCGATGATACTCAGGATCGACGACGTCATCGCCGCGGGCAAGTCGAAGGCGCCCGCCGGGCCCCCAGGCGGAGGTCCTGGCGGGATGGGCGAAGGCGGCGGAGACTTCGACTAGGCTCAGACAGCATTAATATCGCAGATTGCGCCTCGCGGCAGGCGTGACAGCACCGCGGGCCTCTGGGCCGTCTTCCTACTCCGATAGGAGGCTTGCAGCCATCATGTTCACCGACACCGTAGGGTTCACCGGGCTGGGGCAGAGGGACGAAGGCCTGATGATGAGGCTCCTCGATGAGCAGAGGTCGCTCGTCAGGCCGATCTTCTCCAGAAGCCGCGGAAGAGAGGTGAAGACCACAGGGGACGGCTTCCTGGCGGAGTTCCCGAGCGCGCTTGAAGCAGTCAGGTGCGCGCTCGAGATACAGTCGGCGATGAAGGCGAGGAACGAGAGGCTCCAGGGATCCGAGCGGATCCAGCTGAGAATCGGGATACATCTAGGAGACGTGATACACGAAGGCGGAGACGTCGCGGGCGATGCAGTCAACCTCGCGTCGCGGATCGAGCCCCTAGCGATGCCTGGCGGGATATGCGTCACCCGGCAGGTCTACGACAGCGTGGTCAACAAGGTCGAGTGCGAGTTCGAGTCCTTGGGAAGCCCCGCCCTCAAGAACGTCAGCGCGCCGGTGGAGGTCTATCAGGTCTCGGGCTATGGCCGAAGGGATGGAGGGCAGACTCTGGCAGGCCGGCTGCGAAAAGACAGGATTGCAGTCCTTCCGTTCGCGAACATCAGCAAAGACAGCTCCGACGAGTTCTTCTCAGACGGCATGACAGAAGAGATGATCGCAGCGATCTCCCGCACTTCAGGGCTCAGAGTGATCGCGAGGACGTCCGTGATGAAGTACAAAGGCTCGGGAAAGCCGGTCTCCGAGGTTGGGAGGGAGCTGGGGGTGGGGAGCGTCCTCGAAGGGAGCGTGAGGCGCGCCGGGGACAAGCTCAGGATAACGGTCAAGCTCGTAGACACGACGGACGAGGAGTCGAGATGGTCCGAGGAGTACGACAGGACGATGAGAGACGTATTCGAGATACAGAGCGAGATCGCGAACCGGGTCGCCGAGGCACTCCGGGCCCAGGCGCACGGTCCACGGAGCGTGACGCCCACGTCGAGCACCGAGGCCTACGTCGACTATCTTCGAGGGAGGCAGGCATGGAACAGGCGGACCGAGGAGGGCCTTAAGCAGGCCGTCGGCCTGTTCGAGAGCGCTCTCGCCCGAGACGGCGACTACGCCAAGGCTCACTCGGGCCTCGCCGACTGCTACGCCACTCTGGCTCTCCTTGAACTCGTCCCTCCGAAAGAGGCGTATCCGAAGGCGAAGGAGGCCGTCGGAATGGCCTTGGCCCTCGACCCGCAGCTGGCGGAGGCCCATAGCTCGCTCGGGCTCATACGGTTCCAGTTCGACTGGGACTGGAAGGGGGCCGAGGAGGAGTTCCGTGAGGCGATCAGGATCAACCCGAGCTACGCGCCGGCGCACCACTTCTTTGCCGACTACCTGAAGGCGATGGGCCGCTTCGACGAGGCCCTGGCTGAGATAGGAAAGGCTCAGGAGCTTGACCCCCTGAACTTGGCCATTAACACGGGCGTGGGACACGTGCTCTACCTCTCTCGCCAGTACGAAAAGGCCATCGACCAGTATCGGAAGGCGGTCGATCTCGACCCGAGCTTCATGCTCACCCACATCTGGTTCGGAAGGCCATACCTGGAGAAGGGGATGTACGCCGAGGCGATCTCCGAGCTCGAGACCGCCGTCAGGCTTTCGGGCGAGGGCACCCTGGCCTTGGCGATGCTGGGGCACGGGCTGGCATCAGCGGGAAGGAAGGACGACGCGCTCGGCATACTGGCCAGGCTGAAGGACAGGTCGAAGACGCGATACGTCCCCTCGTACTGGATTTCCGTCATCTACAACGGGCTTGAAGACAGAGACCAGGTGTTGGCCTGGCTGCGGAAGGCCCTCGAGGAGAGGTCGAGTTGGCTCGTCTGGGTCAGGGTGGAGCCGCGGTTCGACTGGCTCAGACAGGACGCGGACTTCAAGTCGTTGATCGCGGCGATGAAATTCCCATAGGCCGGAGCCGGACGGGGAGAGTTCCACCGATGAAGAGCGCGCGCCATCAGTGAGTTTAAATCAGCTGCAGACTATCACTGCACGAATGGCGGGCGCGGCCGACGCTGCTTCACTCCTTGCGACTGTTCCTTTCTTCGCAAGTCTCGACGAGAAGAAGAGGAAGGCGATGGCCGCGAGCGGGAAGGAGCTTACCTACAAGTCGGGGGAGAAGATAGTCGACGAGGGAGCCATGGGAGTGGGCTTTTACATGATACTCGATGGCAACACCGAGGTCCGCAGGGGCGGGAAGACCCTGGCGAAGCTAGGGAAGGGTCAGTTCTTTGGCGAGATGTCGTTGATTGACGGGTCCCCAAGGTCCGCCGATGTCGTGGCTACCATGCCGACGAAGTGTTGGGCCCTCTCGTCCTGGGCTTTCGAGTCGCTGGTGAAGTCCAATCCGGAAATCGCCCTTGTCATGCTGAAAGAGATGGTAAAGAGGCTAAGGACGGCCCAGAACACCCCGACGTCGTGACCCGACCTGCGAAAGGACGGCTTTTGCTGCTTTGAAGCTCGGTGTCAGCACCTGGTCGTTGCTGAGCCTGGACCTCCTCTCGGCCGTCCGCATGGTCGGGGACGCGGGGTTCGAGTACATCGAGCTCTGGGGTGAGGTCCCCCACGCCTACCCCGACTGGACGGACAGGGCGAAGCTCAGAGACGCGCTCTCTCCTTACAGCTTGACCCTTACCATGCACGCCCCCTTTACCGACCTCAATCCAGCTACGCCGTTCCAGCCTGTGAAGGCGGCCGTGGAGAAGACGCTCGAGCAGTTTGTTTCCTTCGGGGCGTCGTTGGGGGCCAGCATCGTCACCATCCATCCGGGAAGCGTCCACAACGAAGCCATGGTCCCCGGGTCTGTGGAGGGGGCGGTGTCGACCCTGAAGAAGCTGACCAGGGCCGCAGACGGCAGGCTCAGCATCAACGTGGAGAACCAGACAAGGAGCAGGTCGAAGTACCATCTTCCCCTGGCCAGCACCACCGAGTCCCTGGAGCTCATCCTGGACGAGGTCGAAGGGCTTGGCTTCACCCTCGACACCGGGCACGCCCACGTCAATGGGCAGGACCCCGCTGCCCTCGCGGAGAGGGCAGGGCCAAGGCTGACGGAGGTTCACCTTCATGACAACTCCGGCTCGTCCGATGAGCACCTCGTCCCGGGCCAGGGGAACGCTAGACTCGGACCATTCGTGGAGAGCCTTGCCGGCTCTAAGGCCCTGGTCTGCCTCGAGCTCGACCCCTACAGGTACGCCCCGGACGAAGCGATCAAGGCTTCAGAGGGGCTCAGAGCAAGCCGGCAGGGCGGTCTTCGCACCATCCGCTGACTTCGCTTTCAAGCGTTATATACGATGAAACATGTTTCTGCGAGGATGCAGGCCTCAGAGACCCACGAGACGGCCGAGAGGATCCTCCAGGTCGCCTCGAAGATGTTTGCCGAGAAGGGCTTCGCCAACGTGTCTGTCAGGGAAATCTGCAGGGAGACAGGCACCACCGCACCCGTCATCTACTACTACTTCGGGAGCAAGAAAGGGCTGTTCGACGCGGTCGCTCGGGAGAAGATAACCATGGCAGACTTCATCCAGAGGCTCTCCTCTGTCTCGAAGGCGAAGGACCCGAAGAAGGGGCTGGAGAACTTCATTGCCTCCTACCTGACGTCGTTCCCTGAGCACACCTTCGACATAGGCCTCTACATGCGAGACTCGGCGACGCTCGACAAGCGCAGCGCGCAGATGGTCTTCGATGACCTCGAGAAGATCAAGGGGATCGCGACCGAGCTGGTCGAGGAGGCGATAACCAAGGGTGTGTTCAGGAAGTCAGACCCCAGCATGGCCTCGGACTGCCTCCTGGGGATGCTGAACAGGGACATCTTCGAGCGGATACACTTCGCCAGGGGTTCGAACAAGGAGGCGTACAGGCGCTTCGTGACTGACTTCTTCTTCAGGGCGATGGCCTAGCGGCTACAGGTTGACGACCAGCTTCTCGGGGACTATCTCGATGGATACGCGTGGGTCCTTCCAGTAGCGATCCCTGGCAGCCTTCTTTCCTGCTTCCTCTCCCGTGTAGCGGATGGCGAGCGTCTCGATGTCTTTCTTCGGGTCTCGCTCCTCGGCGATCCTCGCACTGCCGCGGATCATGACATAGGGGTAGCCCTCGTCGATCAGGAATGAGACCCGCGGATCGCGTCGGATGTTGTGGTACTTCACGCGGTGGGTCGTAGTGTTGACGTAAAGCTTGCCGGCGTCTAACATGTACCATATGGGGGTGACGTGGGGCGAGCCATCTTTCATTGTGGTCCCCAGCTTGGCGAAGTGCTTGCCTCTGAGGAACTCCTCCACCTCCGGGGTGAACTCAGGCATGGGACCCGGTTGTCGGGGCTCTACTTCAACTTCGCGGCGTAACCCTTCAGCATCCTCATGTAGATGCTCATTGGCGGGAATCCGACGCTGCACAGGTAGGTGGAGAACTTCACTTTCCTCTTCGGGTCCCTGATCTTCTTTTCGATCCCCCGTATCGCCTGGCCGCAGACCGCATAGGTCGTGGCGTAGCCCGGGAAGATTCCCTCATGGGCAGGGAACAGCTGGAAGTAGACGCTGCTCCTCGGGACCCCGGTGCGCTCGTGGGCCCAGTCGACGAACTCGATGAGGGGCTGCCTCCCGGTGTTTATCCTCACGTCCCCCACGACTCGCAAGAACCTGATTATCCTCATGCGCATGGTCATGAACTCGAGCTCGAGGTTGAACTCCTTCAGCCCTCCGTGCTTGTCGAGCAGCCTGACGTACGCCAGCTCGGTCTTCGTCAGCCTCTTCTTGGTCTCAAGCCCCTTCGAGAGCTCGAGGAACTCCATCTCCCTGTTGAAAGACAGCCCTTCCGTGATCGGGGCGCCGGTGGACAGCCCCGGCATGATCTGGGTTGAAGTGAGCTTCCCGACGAACTGCGTCGAGCTGTTCGAGTGGTGGACGCAGTGGCCGTACTCTTCGTGGACGAGGAGGCTCAGTAGCGCCGCGACAGACCTGTCGGGGTCCCTCTTCGGGTCCGTGGTCTGGAAGAAGTATTGGAAGGGCCTCCGGGTGAAGGTGTCGAAGAACTGGGCCGCCCCTGTGGGGATGGTCCCGGTAAGGTATGGGGGAGTCTCTATGACCGTCGTCTTGTACCTCGGGTTGATTCCGCTGAGGTCTTCGTCGACCAGCTTCTGGACCACCCTTCGGATTCCAAGAGTGATCCCCACGAGCTTCTTCGGGTCGATGTTGTCCTTCTCGTTGATCTTCTTCTCGACGGCCTCCGGCTCCGGATCGCAGCCGAACTTCTTCGCGAGCTTCTCCGCTGCCCTCTTGAACCTCGGCAGCTCCTCGTCTATCCAGGAGAGGGCCCTGTTCTCCAGCTGCTCGGGGGATTCTGTGTAGTCATAGCCCTTCGACAGGGCCCTGAGGTAGAACCCCTGCCTCCCGAGGTCGAAGCCCTTCTGTTTGAATATCCTTTCGACGTTGGGGAACTCCCCTTTCCCCCAGCCCTCGAGCTCGAACAGCCTGACGTAATCAGAGACCTTCGCCTTCAGGGCGTCGGCCGCTTGCACGACCTCCTGGCTCTTGGTCTGGCCCTTCACGGTATCCAGAATCTCGAGGACGCCGTCCAGACGGTAGAGGGTGAGCGCCTTGACCGGGACCGGGATTTCCCGTCCCTGATATCTCGACTTGCAGGCGTCGACGTCCCTCGTCGCGTTTTCGAAGAGCGAAAGCATGTGCTCGTCGTTCACCCCCTCCTTGACCAGGAGGGCAAAGATCGTCCCGACCACGTCGTCCAGCACCGGCTGGGGCTCGTCGAAGAGGAGGCCGATCTCCATGCTGTCCAGCACCTTCCGCTGGAGGTCGGTGTGTGCCCTGGCCCTGAGCGCGCGGACCTTGGCCACGGCGGAGTCGACGTTCTCCCTCGAAGCGATGAAGAGCTTCCCCGCGTACTCGTTGAACCCCATCAGGTACGCCCCTGACGGGTTGATCTCCTTCACAAGGTCGAGGATTTGGGCGTCAAGGTCACCGGGAGCCATTGCTTCTGGGACCGCCTCGGGGGCTATTTCTAGTTCGCTACGTCCAGGGGTTTGAACTTCTCCACGGTCTCGGAGAGCTCGGTCCCCAGGCGCTTCTGCCACTCGGGGAACCCCTTGGGCGACTGCGGGTAGTCGAGGTTGATGCCGACAAGCGCTGCGCTCTTCTTCACCGTGTACCTCAGCCCTCTTGCGAGCGACAGCTGGCCGAGAACCCTGAACCACATGGCGGGGTTCATGAAGCGCGCCTGGTTGAACTCAGGGTGTTTCCTCTCCGTTATCGCGGTCACGTCCTCTTCAGAAAGGAAGTGCTTCATGCCGTAGTTGATCTGCTCGTCGGTCACGGTCTGGAGATATCGCCTGAGCACTTCGAAGCTTGCCATGGGATAGCCGTGCGTGTTCATGTACTCCACGTTGTACTTCCAGAGCCCTGCTTCGCCCGTGTCTCCGGCTTCGAGGGCCTCGGCGACCACCTTGCCGAGGATCGTGCCCCCGTAGATAGATGGGCTTATTCCTCCGGCGTCGATGGGCCTGGGCATCCAGGCGGCGTCCCCGACGACCGCGAATCCGTTGGCCACCATGCAGTCGTTGTGCCTCCTGACGGGGACCTGCCAGTTGCCCTTCGTGTTCCCGGAGTTCGCGTCGTCTGAGGGCTGGGAGTAGCCCTTGATGACGGGGTTGTCGGCGAGGTACTTGTCGATCAGGCTCTGCAGGTTGTCGTTCAGGCCGAAGCGCCGGTTCCTCCTCGCGAGCCCGGAGTGAGAGACGCCGAGGCCGATGTTGACCTTCTTCTTCCCCTTGGGGAAGACCCATGCGTACCCTGCCGGGGCGATGAACTGGTCGAGGTGGATGATGCAGTAGTCGGGCGAGAAGAATTCGGGCTGGTCTGCGCCAGGCTCGAAGTCGAGGATGTACCTCCCGGTCCCTACCACGTCGTCTGGGTCGATTTCCTTCTCGATCATCGAAGGTATCGGCATGAACCGCCTCAACGTGGACGACGACCCGGTGGCGTCGATGACCATCTCTGCCGCCAGGCTGAACGCCGAACCGTCAGACCTTCTGCCCGACACCCCGGTGATCCGCCCTCCGTCAGAGAGCAGCCTCTCCGCGGTGGCTCCGAACATAAACTCCGTCCCGTACTTTTTCGCGTCGTTCACCTGTCTCCGGGGCAGGACCTTCCTGTTGAACAGGTACCCCTCCCCTTCGAACAGGACCTTGGTCTTCCTGTCGGGAGAATACACGTAGACCCCCTGGACGGGGTGCTCCAGCTCGGGCGAGCCGTATCTGATGCCTATGTGGTCGGCCAGGTAGTCGAGGGACCTCTTGCTGGTCGCGTCCCCGCAGGTCCAGCCGTTGTTCGTCTTCCTCCCCGGTTCGCTTTCCTTGTTCCTGTCGACTATCAGGACGCTGGCCTTCCCCTTCGAGTAGAATCCTATCGAAGCAGCCGTGATGAGGCCGGCCATCCCCCCTCCCGCGATGATCACGTCGTAATCCTGTCTGCCAGGCATTAAGTGTGAACGCTACGAAAATACTATATAAGAGCTTCGCCGTCCGGCGCTCCGTGAACCGCAGCGAAATCGTAGAGCAGCTGATGGACTTCGGACTTACGAGCTACGAGTCCAAGTCTTACTTCGCTCTGGCGGGCCTGGGGCCGTCTGAGCCTAAGAAGGTCGCAGAGGAGGCGCGGATCCCGTACCCCAGCGCATACACGGCACTGAAGACGCTGCAGGCCAAGGGGTGGGTGGACCAGGTGGTCAAGAAGCCAGTCACCTACAGGGCGAAGAAGCCGACGAGCGTGAAGTCGATGGTCTCGTCGAGGCTTGACGACACCTTCAAGGAACTTCAGAAAGTGTACAGGACGGAGCCGACCGAAGAGGCGGAGCTCGTCTACACCATCCGGGGGAGCGACAAGGTGCTGAGCAAGATCTACGAGCTGCTGCGGACCGCCAAGGACAGCCTGGTGATCGTCGCGCCGACGCTAGGCCTTCAAGACGCGAAGGTCATGGAGCTCCTTGCCGAGGCTGCAGACAGAGGAGTCCAGGCGAGGGTGATATGCGACGAGGACGCCCGCGGGCTGCTCCCCCCTGGGGTGGAGATCAGGACCGGGAACCAGATCGCCTTCGACATGCTGGTGGACGACAAGTTGGCGTTGATCGGGCTCCCTGACCACTCGGCCTGCGGCTGGATAGACAGCCCTGCGGTGGCGAGCCACTTCAAGCAGTTCCTCGAGCTGCTCTGGAGCACATCCTCACCCGCGGAGTGAAGACAGAAAGAAGGGCGGCCCGGCTTCCGCCGAGCTGCCTGGGGTTGCCTATTCGCTCGTGAAGATGGACTGGCCTGCCGTGTTGGGGACCTCGGGGAGGTTCTCTGCCATGCGCTTCTCGGCGATGGCCGAAGCCTCCGCCAGGATCTTGTTCGCCTCTTCGCTGTTCTCGGCCTGGTAGAATGTCGTGCCAGTTATCTGGCCGACGTCCACCATGATCGAGTTGAGCTGGGCTCCGATCTCTCCCAGTGCACCTTGGGCATCGGGCATCGCTTCGCCCAGGGTCGCGCGCACGTTCTTGATCACCCCGATGGCCGGGGCGATGGTCGCAGCGAAGTCGCCCACGTCTGTGACCGTCTGCAGCCTGGTCGTGATCTGCTCTAAGGCGATCTTGGACTGCGTGACGATCTTCTGCATCTTGCGGACCTCGGCGAGCTCGTTGGAGTAGGCCTTGCCTGATTCCTGGTCGTGTGCCTGGACGGCGGTCACGGTCTTCTTGAAGATGGAGCTTTCGCGCTGCTTGAGCCGGTTCATCGCCTGGTCCAGACGGTTGATTTCCCCAGTCAGCTGCTGGGTCGCCTTCTGGATCTGAGGACGCATCGGCTTAGGGCCGCGGACGGTCTCGCGGACCTGCTTTCCGAAAGGCTCCTTCTCCTGAGCCTTCCATCCCTTCTCGAATCTGCTGCTCATCGTGATATCTCGCTCGATGTCGCCGGCCTTGGACATGACTCACTATAGCAAGAACGGTTGACTCTCTGCTTAACGAACTTCACCTTTGACGGGGAAAGAAAAAGCGGAGAGAGCTCCTACTCGATCTTGTAGCGCTTGGCGACCTTCACGATGAGGAATATTGCGAATGCGACGATGACGAAGGTAAGGACGGTTCCGAAGAACTGACCGACCAGGAAGGGTCCGGCGGTGATGCACTGCCAGGATGGCACGGGCGTCGCACCGGGGGAGCAGGCTTGCAGCGGAGCGCCTCCGGTGGCTATGGTTATGATGGGCATTATCAGGTCGTTGACCAGTCCCTGCACCAGCTGACCAAGGTACAGGCCCAGGATGAAGGCCACGGCGAGGCCGAGGACTTTGTAGTTCTGCAAGAAAGCCTTGAACTCGGCCACAAGGCCCTTGGGCGCAGGAGGAGCAGGCGGCGCAGGCTTCGGTGTCAGGAGCTCTCTTATTTTCTGCAGCTCAGCGAGTATCTCCGCGTCTGAAGGCATGTCTCCAGGGCTTCAGACCGGCCGCTTAAGGATTCAAGCCTGACGCCGAGGGGGCGAAGGGTGGGCATGAAGGCCTCAGTATCCCGGGGGTACATCTACACAATACTCTGTTCGCTGAGCGGAGGGTCTGTCCCTACGCTGTACAAGCTCCTCCTCTCTGACAACGGCCCCCTCGCCGTGTCTGCGGTCGGTACCGTGCTGTCCGGTGTATTCCTTCTTGCCTACGGGCCGAGGGCGCTCCCCACCAAAGCTAGCCTTCCTTACCTCCTGGTGATCGGCACGATCGGCGCAGGAGGGGCCACGATTCTGTGGGCTCTAGGCTTGGTACAGACGACCGTGGTGAACGCCACTCTGCTCGCAAACGGCGAGGTCCTGTTCACCACTCTCATCGCGTTCTTCCTCATGGGGGAGAGGATCGGGAGGAGGCAGGCTGCCATGGGGGGCCTGATCGCAGCAGGGATCGTGGTGGTGTCGACCAACCTTGACCTGGCAGGGGTCCAGCTACTCAAGGGCCTGGTGGGGAACGCCCTGATCCTTCTGGCCACACTCGGGTGGGCGGTAGAGAACAACGTCATCGTCTCCGTCGCCGGCCGGTTCAGCTCGAACGTCCTGAGCAGGTTCAGGAACCTCATCGGCGGCGGCATCCTCTTGTCCTCGGTGATCGTGCTGGATGTGCCGCTGAGATTCACCCCCTTCGACGGGTTGGTGTTCGTCCTGCTGGGGGTCGCCGTGGCCGCGACCACCTATCTCTTCATCGTCTCTTTGCAGATTCTTGGGGCGATCAAGATGATACTGACCTATTCCCTCTCGACCATATTCGGCTCTGCCTTCGCCCTCATTGTCCTCAGGGAGGAGATCACTCTGTTCCAACTCCTCGGAGGGGCCCTCATCATCGCTGGGGTCTACTTCTTCAGAAGGAGCGAGAAGCCGGACTCCGCATCGTGAGGCTGGGTGCTAAATATGCAAGCAGGCTTCTTGCCTTTTGCCCGAGGCGCCCCCCTGGCCGCCCAAGAAGGAGGACCTGGAAAGGCTCTACCTGACTGAGAAACTCTCGGCGGCGAAGATAGCGCGGGTCTATGGGCAAAAATACAAGTCTGCGAAAATCGCGGGGCGACTGAGTAGGCGAGGCTATTCATGCGTGGTACGGCGACTGAAGCAAGTCGAGAATCGAGGTGTCAGAAATGGCCAAGACCACATTTGGAGGCTCGAAATCTGCCGGGCAGAGCAGGTTAGAAAATTCCTGAGGGAAATCAAGCACAGACATAGAGAAAAGTTAGGCAATGCCGGAATTGCGTTGGAATTTCCATCATGGCCGACGAAAGCACTTTTGACTGAAACCAAACAGAGATGGAAGTTTCTGGTGGCCCAAATCGAAGCGGAGACGAAGCTCTTTGTCGAAGACGCTGGGTTGGCTCTCGACGCTCGAGCAAGGGTTTCCTGATTAGTCATATTTGCGCTCCTTTCATCGAAAGGAGCCTAAAATGAGCTATCTATCGCTCTCGACAGGCCAGTAGTTCAACCCCCAGTAGATGATGGGGATGTCCGCCACGTGGACGTTCTTCAGCAGGAGTGGGAGGACCCGCAGGTTCTTCGCCGACGGGACGCCGATCTTCAGCCTGTAGGGCCTGGGGGACCCGTCGCTGATGATGTGGTAGCTCATTTCCCCACGGGCGGCCTCCGTTCTGGAGTAGGTCTCTCCGGCCGGGACGCGCGGCTGGGGACCGAGCTTCAGCCTTACTGGTCCGGATGGGAGCTTCTTCAGCGCCTGCCTGATGATCTTCACCGCCTCCCTCATGTCCATCAGGGCGACGTATGCCCTGGCCCAGGAGTCTCCCTGCGTCAGCACCGGCGTCTTGAACTCAAAGTCCCCGTAGGAGCTGTATGGCTCGTCCTTCCTGACGTCTACGGCCAGCCCGGAGGCCCTGGCCACGGTCCCTGTAGCGCCGTATGCGATGGCGTCCTCCCGCGTAAGGACCCCCACCTTGTCGGAGCGCTGGTGCACCATGGGGTTGTTGAAGAAGATCTTCTCGTACTCGTCCATGCGCTTGTCGAACCAGTCGCAGGTCTTGAGTCCCTTCTCGATGGCGAACTCCGGGATGTCGTTCCTGACCCCGCCAGGGATGATGTAGGCGAAGGTGACCCTTGCGCCCCCGATGCGCTCGGCAAGGTCGATCCACAGGTCCCTGTCCCCCATCCCCCAGGTGATCATGGTCGTGTGCCCGAGGAACAGACCCTGGATGGAGAGGAAGTACATGTGCGATATGATGCGGTTGATCTCCGACATGATGACCCGCAGGTACTGCGCCCGGGGCGGGATCTTGTTGTTCATCAGCTCGTCGACGCCCAGCGCATATGGGAACAGGATGTTGGAGCTGTCGAGGATCACCGGCCTTTCGAGGTGGGGGACGTTCTGGATGTAGTTCCTGTACTCTCCCATCTTCTCCTCTCCACGGTGGACGTAGCCTGCGTCTGGCTCGGACCTGACGCAGTAATCCCCGTCCAGCCATAGCCTGATGCGGAAGTGCCCGGCTCCTGGGTGCTGCGGCCCGAAGGCGACGGACATCACCCTGTCGGCGTCGGGGGAGTATTCTGACTCGAGGGCCACTGATTTCATCTCCCCGGCGAGACGTAGTCCTTGCGGAGCGGAGGGAGGTCGTTCCAGTCTTCTGGGAGGTAGAGGTGCGCCTGGTTCGGGTGCCCCTGGAAGTTGATGCCGAACATCTCGTGGGTCTCCCTTTCCATGTACTCGGCCCCCTTCCAGACGTCGACGAGGGTGGGGACCACAGGGTTTCCCCGGGGCATCCTCTCCGCGACGCCGATGACGAAATCTGCCTGGGCGGTCTTGGAGGAACCGACGAAGTAGACGACCTCGAGCTCGTTCTTCGCGATCCAGTCGACCCCGCTCACAGTGCTGATGTGGTCGAAGCCGAGGGTGTCGCGGACGAAAAGGGCGACCTCCCTGACCCTCAATGGCGTGGTAGAGACCTTCAGGCGGCGCTCCTTCATCCACTCCACCTTCACGTCTGGGTACTTCGCGGATATCTGGTCGGCGAAGCCCTTGGCCCTCACCGGCTCAGGCTTCGGGGGCGCAGGCGCTGGGGGAGCTGGGGCCGCTGCGGCTGTTCCTGGCCCCGGAGCCGCTGGCTTTTGCGCTGGGGCCGGTGCCTGGCTCATTCGGAGTGTCACCTGCCGCTCAGCGACGGCGCTCTGCGGATCTTCTCTTGAAGCAGGACCAGGCCCTGCAGGAACGCCTCTGCCCGCGGGGGGCAGCCGGGGACGTAGACGTCGACCGGGATGATGTCGTCGATCCCTCTAAGCACGTTGTAGGAATCGAAGTACAGGCCGCCGGTTATCGAGCAGGCTCCCATGGCGATGACCCACTTCGGCTCTGCCATCTGGTCATAGACCAGCTTGAGCCTGGGTGCAAGCTTGCGAGTCACTGTTCCCATGACTATTATCAGGTCGCATGCGCGGAGCGAGCCAAAGGCCTCGAGCGTCCCGAACCTCTCCATGTCGAACCTTGCCCCTGCGGCCGCGCCGACCTCGACGCTGCAGCACGCGGTCTCGAGGTGCACCGGCCAGAGCGAGTAGAGCCTCCCCCAGTTGGCGATGTAACGCATCGGGTCCCCTATGGCGTACTGGAGGACGTCGTCGATCTTGCCCACGAGGACCTGGAATGCCCCGGTCTTCTGCTGCTGGGCGACTACCAAAGCTCGCGCCTCCCTGCGAGCACCAGCGCGAAGCCCATGGGGAAGGCAAGCATCCCGATGAAGATAGTCACCATCCAGTCAGATGAAAGGCCGAGGGCCAACGGCCTGTAGGCCGCGGCCCAGGCGTAGAGGAACATCCCCAGGACGTCGAACACTATGAACATGAGGAGATAGGCGTAGTACTGCATCATGAAGTGCAGCTTGCCGGCCCCCTGGGGGACCTGTCCGCACTCGAACGGCGCGTTCTTGATCGGGTTCGGCCGCTTGGGGCCGAAGAGGACCGGGATTATCATCACAGGCACCGTGAACCCTACGCCCACCAGGGCCATCAGGAGGACCAGACCCATGTCGCCTGTGAGGGCCATCGAAAATTCGCGACCGTCTCACGCTATTTAAGATTGGCGTCGGAAGTTTCCATGAGACGAGGCCCTAATCGACGCCGTGAACTTCTTCAGCGTCTTCCTCCATGAACGACCGGAGGAGCTTGGTCTCGCGGAAAAAGTCTCGTATCGAGATGACCCCGAAGAGCGTCCCGTCGTCGTTTTCCACGACGAGGTGCCGTATCCCGTGGTCCATCATGAGGCTGACAGCCTTTGACGGGCGGTCGGACCGCTTTACGCTGACGAGCTTCTTGGTCGCGATCCCGTCTAGCTGGCCGGTAAGCGGTGTGCCTTTGGCCACCGCCCTGACGATGTCTCTTTCCGAGATCACCGCCAGCGCCTTGACCGGGCTGACGTTGGAGGCGACCACCAGGAGGCCGATCTTTTCACGGGCGAAGACCTCGGCCGCCTGACGGATGGTTGTGCTGGGGCTGATGGTCACAGGCTGACGCTTCACCAGCGCCTCGACTCTCAATGGGTGTCCCCTGCTGCCGTGCGCCTCTCGATGGGCACGTAGGACGTCAGCTGGGGCCCTATGTAGTCCGAGATCGGCCTGATTATCCGGTTGTCCGCATACTGCTCGAGGACGTGGGCGAGCCACCCTGGGGCGCGCCCTACCGCGAAGACGGGGGTGAACAGGTAGCTCGGGATGCCGATGTGGTTCAGGGCAAGCCCCGAGTAGAGGTCGACGTTGGGGTAGAGGTTCTTCTCCTCACGGAGGATGGCTTCGGTCCTCTCGATTATTTCGAGGGAAGCCTTCTCTTTGTCCGTCTGGACGAAGTGCTCCGCCATGTCCTTCAGGATCCGGGCCCTGGGGTCCATCGTCCTGTAGACGCGGTGCCCGAAGCCGTTGATCTTCGCCTTGGCCGTGAGCTTCCCGTGGATGTACGAATCGACCTTCGCCGGGCTCCCTATCTCGTTGGTCATCTCGACGACCTTTTCGTTGGCGCCCCCGTGCAGGGGGCCCTTGAGGGCGCCCACGGCGCCCGTAACCGCCGAGTAGATGTCGGACAGGGTAGAAGCGATGACTCTGGCGGTGAAGGTGGACGCGTTGAACTCGTGGTCAGCGTGGAGGATCAGGAGGACGTCCATCAGCCTCGTGTCTTCGTCCGGCGGGACTTCGCCCGTGACCATGTAGAGGAAGTTGGAGGCAAAGCTCAGATCGTCGCGCGGCAGGAGCATCTCCTGGTCGTGCTTGTGCCTGTGGATAGCGGCGACGACCGTCCCGACCTTGGACGCGATGGACATCGCCTTCTCCTGCTGGGTGTACATCGGGTCGTCGAAGATGCCCAGGGCGGCGACGCCGACCCGGAGGGCATCCATGGTGTCGCAGTTGCGCGGAAGGGTCGAAAGGATGGAAGCGACCTCGCGAGGGATGGGCCGCTTGGCGGTCATTTCTTCGGTGAAGTGACCGAGCTCATTTACAGTGGGGAGGTGCCCGTTCCAGAGCAGGTAGGTGGTCTCCTCCCACGTGGAGTGAGCTGCGAGCTCGGCTATGTCATACCCCCGGTAGAGCAGCCTGCCTTCTCGGCCGTCGATGTAGCAGATGGAGCTCTTCCCTGCGACGACGTCCTCCAGGCCCTTCGCCTGGGTGGTCAGGTGCTGGACGATCTGGTCCATGGTCTCCCCATACTTGCCCAGTGCGGCGAGCTTCGCCTGGTTCTCCTTTGATATCTTAATCGTCGTGAAGTCGACCTCCGGCTTTTGTGGCATTGGCATACGGCATTATGGACATTATAGTGATTATATACACTTTGCTTGAGATGGGTACTTCACCGGCGACAGATAAAAAGAGGGCTCGCGGAAGGCGCGAACGGGGAATCCAGTGACTCGCGTGGCGGTCGTCGGCACGGGCGTCGCAGGGGCGTACCTCCTGAACCGGCTCCCTGCGGGGGTCGAAGCGGAGGCGTTCGAGGCCAAGAGTGAGAAGAACTGGTACACCGTCTGCGCCTGGGGGACTAGCGAGCCGTTCATCTCGGACCTCGTCAAGGAGGCTGGGTTCAACTTCAGCGACTACGTCCTGCACAGGGGGAGGAAGATGAGGGTGGATCTGGGGGACGAGGAGCTGAGCATCAACCTCAAGGGGCTGGTGACCTACGACAAGCACAGGCTGACCGAGGACATGCTGAAGGGGAAGAAGGTGCACTGGGGGGCCCAGATCAAGGAGGCGGGCGCCTTGAAGGACTTCGACGTGGTGGTCGACTGCACGGGGATGCACAGGTCCCTGCTCCCGAAGGTCCAGGACGACCTTCTGATCCCGTCCCTGGAGTATCAGGTGAAGTCGAAGGAGCTCCCATACGACGACTTCGTGATCAGGCCCTACCCGGGGCTGACGGGGTACTGGTGGTGGTTCCCGCTCGGGGACGGCATGGGCCACGTCGGAGCCGGGGACCTCAAGGGGAGGTACCGCTACGAGCTCGACGAGTTCGTGAAGAAGTACCACTGCGAGGTGGTGAGGAGGATAGGGAGGCCGGTGAGGGTGACCCCACCGAGGTTCATGGAGCCTTTCTTCGACGGCAAGGTGGTCGGGGTGGGCGAGAGCATCGGCACGGTGTATCCGATGCTTGGGGAAGGGATCATCCCGAGCATGCAATGCGCCAACCTTTTCGTCGAGCACTTCGGTGACATGGAGGGGTACAGGAAGGCGGTCCTCGACCACTACTCGGTCTACGCCAAGGTGTACGAGTTCATCAAGGCCAAGGTGGAAGGCAGGTTCAGCCTGATGAAGATGTGGCCCACCCTCCTCTCAATCTTCCTCTACATGAGGGGGAACACAAGACGCTACGGGCTCGAGACGAGGGTCTCCGACTTCTACAAGATCGCCACGAGGCTGTAGATGAGCTCGGCAGAGCTGCGGACACATTCCGGGGTGCACATCCTCAAGGGGGCGGTCCAGAAGGTCCTAGGCGCCAAGTGGACCTCTTCTGTCTACGTGTCAGGGAGTCACGGGAGGCTCACCGTGCAGTTCGACAGGAAGCCGACGGACGAGGAGCTCGCGAAGGTCGAGGCTGCGGCCAACCAGAAGATAGCCGAGGGGGCGGAGGTCCTGGAGTTCGAGATGGAGAAGCAGGAGGCCGAAGGGCACTTCGGGGACGCCATCTACGACCTGTTCCCTGTGCCGAGCGACGTCACGATCCTCAGGATAGTCAGGATCCCTGACTGGAACGTCAACTGCTGCAACCAGAGCCACGTTGACTCGACGTCCGAGGTGGGGGAGATAAGGCTCGGCAAGCCGAGGTTCAGGAACTCGAGGAGGGAGTTGGAGATCGAGTTCGACCTCGCGGGGTAGCCGGGAACAGGTAATATCCTGGTTCTTTTCGGCTCGGGGAAGTGGGCCCGTAGCGCAGTACGGACAGCGCGGCAGAGCGACGCGCCGAGCCTCCTAAGCTGTAGGTCGTGCGTTCAAATCGCACCGGGCCCGCTCTTCGCTTCGGACTCGGCTCCGCGACGTCAGAGGTCAGGCCTTGGACGCGACACCGGTGCTGCAGATGCGCCTCGCAGTCTGGTTCAGCGCGACCGCGGGATAGTAGGTGCCGTTGACCAGGACTGCGCCCTGTCCGAGGAGGCAGAACGAGATGGAGCCCAAGGGGGAGGTCGAGTTGGTGGATGGCTGGAACCTCAGGGAGACGGTCTCGGTCACCGCTGGGCTCGCACCGAGGGCGACAACCGGAGCGAAGAAGACGAACCCGCCCAGCACTATGACGAGGCAGGCCAGGGCAGAGACGCGCTTGGCGTTTGTGGCGAGCGACCTTTCCAACCTGGGGTTGGAGCACGCTTCGCAGTCTCCGCACAGGCATCCCGTCCGGCACACGGAGCACGAGCAGGTCGCAGCGAGCTGCTGGAAAACCTTCATTCACTTGTCACCCTTCTACTCCAGGCCTCGACGGAGTCGAATCTATGCCTTTCGGGGACATGTGAGCGCGAACAGGATACGGTTTCAGCGAGCATCCTCCAAGACAGGATCGTCCGCCCCCATCTTAAATCAGGGAGGATGTCAAGGAAAGTAGTTGGATGAATCTAGGGAGGAGACCACCGGAGGCTCCCTCCGGAAGGTCATAACGGTCCGCCACGCCGTCGCCATCTACGTGAGCTCTGTGCTTGGAGCGGGGATCCTCGTCACCCCGGGGCTCGCCGCCAAAGCCGCTGGGGCCGGTTCCCTGTTCGCGTGGGGTTTCCTCGCGCTCGCGAGCTACCCTTTCGCCTACACCTTCTCCAGCCTCTCGGCGCGCAGGCCGGAGTCCGGAGGGATCTACTCGTTCTCCAAGGAGGCGTTCGGCCACGGGGCCAGCGCGATGACAGCCTGGCTCTTCGTCGCGTGGGTGGTGCTCGGGGCTCCCGCGATAACCCTGGCGGCGGGGAACTACTTGGCCTACGCTTTCCCGATCTCCGGACCGGGGGTCTTCCTGGTAGCCGTAGCGATCATGGCCCTCGCCTACGGGGTCAACCTGAGGGGGATCAGGCTCAGCGGAAGGGTGCAGATAGTGGTGGTCGCGACGACAGTCGGCATACTCATCATGGGAGTGGCGGCTTCAACCCCCGGAGTCAGGGCCTCGAACTTCTCTCCGTTGCTCCCGAACGGGATCGCCTCAGTAGGGGTGGCATCCGCGCTTGTCGTCTGGTCATTCCTTGGATACGAGAACGTCTCAAACATCGCAGAGGAGTTCAAAGACCCGGCGAAGGACTTCGGCCGCAGTGTCACCATAAGCGTCGTCCTCATCGGGGCGCTCTACCTGGCCGTGGCCGCGACGGTCGTCGGCACTGGAGCCTACACGGCCGGGGGGGTCACCCCCTTCGCCGATATGATGTCCAGCGTCTTCGGCGCCTATGGAGGGGCGGCGGTGTCGCTGCTCGCCGTCATCATCATCTTCTCCACATTGAACGCGTACACGGCAGGGATGGGGAGGGTGGTGTACGCCGCAGCCCTGGACGGCAACCTCCCGAGATTCCTGGGCACCCTGGACCCGAAGACTGGCGTCCCCCGGAGGGCCCTCGTGGCGCTCTTCGTGCTGGTCATGGCGAACCTGGTCGTCTACTACCTGGCCAACGTGGACGTGCAGACGGCCTTCCTGGCCACGAGCGGCGCGGCGATCCTGACGTACATCATCGGGTCTGCCGCAGGCGCGAAGCTGCTGAGGGCCCGTGGGCCTCTGAAGTTCCTCCCATGGATCTCGCTGGCCATCTCCCTTGCGATACTCCCGTTCATAGGGACGCTGCTCGTGGCGAGCGTTCCTGTGGCTGCACTGGGCTTCCTCTACGGATACGTGCGCTCGCGTCAGAAGCCTGCGGGGATCCCGTCCCCCCGGAAGTCGCAGACTGCCTTCCTGTAGTGGTCACCGAGCTCGACCGCCTGGCATACGCCGGTGCGGCCAGGCAGGGGGAGGCTCTGGACGTCGAAGGAGCCGGAGGTCGGGAGCTCGTATCCCTGTTCGACGAGAAGGTTTCTTCCGCCCCCCCAAAGGAACCTCGGGTGGGCTACGTTCTGCTCCGCGGGCATCGAGTAGTCGACCGCGTTGGTCACGAAGAGGGCGTGCTGCGTGGGGCGGTAGTCTGCCCCGCTTGCCCCTATCGAGAGGAAAGGCCGCCCGTCCCGCTCGAGGATCAGGGTCGAGAGGGTGTGCAGGGGCCTCTTGCGAGGCTCCACCTTGTTCGGCCCCTCCTTGCTGAATCCCGACCCCCGGTTGTTCAGCGCGATCCCGCACTCCGGCACGAAGACCCGCGAGCCGAAGTGCTGGAAGAGGCTCTGGATCCCCGAGACGACGTTCCCTTCGGCGTCTGCTATTGAGAAAGTGGTGGTGTCCCCTTCCCTGACAGGGCTCTGCGGCTGAGGGGCCGCCCCTTCGACGTCGAGGAAGGACTCCATGTCGATGTCACCGAAGCGGGGGTCACCTAGCATCATGTCCCTCCTCGCGTAGGCGGGGAGGACCGCCCTCATGGTGCGCTCTATCCTTTCACTGGAGAGAGGGCTGGCTTCCGAAAGGCGCCCGAGCGAGAGCAACCTCAGGATGAGGAGGCTCGTCGCACCCATGCTGTTCGGGGGCACCTCGTACACCTTCGTCCCGCGATAGTCGAGGGTCAACGGGGCCACCCATTCGGGCTTGAAGTCGCTGAAGTCAGAGCGCTTGCAGGGAACCCCCAGCGACTCGAGGGTGGAAGCCATCTTCTCTGCGGGCCAGCCCGAATAGAAAGCGTCAGGGCCAGAATCGGCCACTTCGGATATCACCCGGCCGAGCGCCTCTTGCCTGATCCACTCTCCGGGGACGGTCGGCTTCCCGCTGGGAGCGAAGACCTCCCTCGCTTCCTTTGAGAGGTCGGCGTAGGCGCCCGCAACCGACCTGCAGAGGGCCTCGCCGGCGGGGAAGCCCCGTGAAGCGAGCTCGATAGGTGCCCTCAGGAGGTCCTTGAACTCGGCGCTCCCCAGCTTCCTGTGCATCTCCCATACGCCTGCCACGTATCCAGGAACTACGCAGGTGAAGGGGCCGAACTGCGGTATCTTCCCGGAACCCTTGGACATGACCAGGTCGAGGGTCAGGCCGGATGGAGCCCAGCCGCTGCCGTTCAGGCAGTGGACTTTTCCCGTCCTGGCTTCGTAGAACACCCCGAAGAAGTCCCCCCCGATCCCCCCGGCTGGGTGGAACGCCACGGTCAGCGCGAAGCTCGTCGCGACTGCGGCGTCGAAGGCGTTTCCTCCTCTCCTCAGAACGTCGTATCCAGCGAGCGATGCCAGAGGCTGCTCGCTCGCCACTGCGGCGTGTTCGCCCAGAAGAACTCTGCTGAGTGTCAAACCTGCTGCTCGCCCCTCCTTCTTCCACCCCTCCCCAGGTCGAGGGAGTATATCCAACTTCGCTTTCCGAGGGGCCGGACGCGGATGAACCCTTCTCGCTCGAACAGGTGGGGTGTCCCCGCCCAGAGGAATGTCGCTTTGGATTCCCCTTCGACGGGGTACGCTTCGACCGTCTTCACCTTCAGTTTCTTCATGGCCCTGACTGACTCCGAGACCGCGAGCCTCGCCAGACCCGACCCCCGGTGGCCGGGCGCGATGAAGATGCACGTGATCCTCCAGGGGTTGTCCGCAGTCGGGGAGTACCCCTTCTTCCCGTCGACACGGCGGAGCTCCTCCTTCGGACCGAACTGGCACCAGCCCACCGGGTCGTCCCCACAATACACGATGGTCCCGTGGGCCCCGCCTCCGTCGACGAGCGCATGCTTTGCCGACCTGTTCCGCCCGTAGGCCTTGGCGTCGAACGTCCCTGTGCTGTGGAAGAACATGCACCAGCAACCTCCCCAGACGCCCCCGTTCGAGGCGAAGAGCCTCTCGAAGTCGGGCCAGGTCTCGGCCGACAGCTGGGAGGATGAGGCTATGCCGTGGTCGTGCTGGTTCTCCGGGCGCCTCACGGAGTCCCCTGCCCGGGAATCTATTTATAGAACGAACGGCGTATACAACCATCAGGAGATATCTGTTGAGCCAGTCGGAGCTTGACGCGGTGCTCGGGACCGTCGAGAACCCCATCAGGCGGAGAATCATCGCCAAGATCAGCGAAGAGCCGAACTATCAGCTCCAGCTGTCGAAGGAGCTCGACATCAGCCAGCAGCTCGTCGCCAAGCACCTGATCACGATGGAGGACGCGGGCCTGGTGAGCACCGTGTCCCAGGACAGCCCGCGGGGGCCGCAAAGGAAGGAGTACCTCCTGAAGAAGAGCGTGTCGGTCACGCTCGACCTCGCGCCGAACCTGTTCAGGGCGAGGATATTCTCGTTCGGGGCGTTGCCGGGAGTCCAGGAGACGGATGATCACGCCCAGGTCATGACCCAGATCAGTGAAATGCTCAGGTATCCGGACGCGGCTTCGAGGATAAGGCCTCTGACCCGCGTGGTCGCCGAGGTGGACAGGAAGCTCAAGGAGATGGAGGAGCAGCGAGCTGTGCTGCTTTACCTCCGGAGCCTGGCCCTTAGAGAGGCCGCGAAGGTCTCAACCGCTCTGCCGAGCGGGGACAGAAGAAAGGTCCTGAGGTATCTGATGAGAGAAGAGGGGAGCGGGATGGCCGCCATCAGTTCCTCGCTGGGCATCGAAAGAGAGGTAGTCTGGGACGTACTGGACGAGATAGAGAAGGAACTCGCTGCCTCGGATTAAAAAGGGAGAGAGGAGCGGAGCTCCTCTACATTCCTATATTCGGGAAGGACGCCTGCGGAACGCCAAGCTGGCCCTGGAGGGTCTTGATTCGGGTCGCGTATTCCTTCATTCGGGCGTTGTCGCCCTGGACTTTCGCGATCCGGTACCCCTTCCATGCCTTGCGGAGGGCGCCCCAGACTTGTCCCTTTTGATATTCTGTCATCGCGTTTCGACCTGTGCCATTTCAATGCCCGTCCGGTATTTTGCGAGTGGGGTCTATTCGAGTTGAGCCTCTAATCAACGGAGGCTACCCGTGGAAGGGCTCAGACTAGGGACCTGAGGAGGAGCCATACGTTACTTGGATGCTCGGAGATCCGCCGCCTGGAATAGGCGTACCACCTGTCGCCGTATGGGAGGTACTCCGACACCTTGTACCCGGACTTCACCAGGTCCGCCTTCAGATCGTCCCGTATCCCTTTTAGAAACTCGAACCGGAAATCAACCTGCCTCGAATCCGCGAGGGCCCTCGCCTTGCCTATGAGGTCCGAGTCGTGCGTCCCGATAGCGAAGTTTCTCCCCCGCTCGAAGAGGACCCCCATCAGCCTGGCGAAGTTCTCGTTCACCTCTTTCTTGCCCGGGAATACGAAGTCGCTGCCCTCTTTGTACGCCCCCTTCACGAGCCGGACCCTCCCCCCTGCGTCGAGGACCGACTTCAGGTCAGACTCTGTCCTCCTGGCGTACGCCTGCAGGGCGACCCCGACCCCCCTGTGTGCTCTGAGTGCGTCGAGATAGGTCTGGATCGTCGCCCCCGTGAAGGCGGACCCCTCCATGTCGACCCAGAGCAGCTGCCCGAGGCGCTCAGCGTTCGAGGCGATTCTGTCTAGGCGGACCTTCATGCCCTCCTCATCTGCCCCGAGTCCGAGCTGGGTGAGCTTGACGGAGACGAACCCGTCCACACCCCCGTCGGAAAGAGACTGCTGGAGCCTGAGATACTCCCCGGCGTGCGCGTCGGCAGTCGCGGGGTCCTTGATCTCTTCTCCGAGGAAGTTGACGATGGCGCCCATCCCGCGGGAGTTGGCCCTCTTCGCATCCTCCAAGGCCGAATCCATGGTGACCCCTGAAATCCACCGCTTGGCCAGCGGAAGGACAACCCTCTCCTTCAGGCCCAAGGCGAGGCGCCCGCCGGGCGGACTACATTTAACGATGGCTCCTAAGCCATGACGCGGGAATGAGGCGGGAGAGCGTTTACGGGCAGAGGATCAAGAACCTGAAGGGGATGCTCGAAGATGAAGGGTTCAGAGGGGCGATCATCGTCCCAGGCCCGAACATGAGGTACTTCACAGGGGTGAACTCCCTGTTGCTTGAAAGGCCGTTCATGCTGCTGGTCCCCAGTGAAGGGGAACCGAACCTGGTGGCCCCCGCGCTCGAGGCGGGGCCCTACGGGGAGTGCCCGCTCCCAATGAGGATCCACTCATGGACTGACTCGGAAGGCTCCGATGGGGCTGTGGCGAAGGCGGTCGGAGAAGTGGGGATGAAGGGGAGATGGGGGGTCGAAGGGAAAGCGCCCTTCCTGTTCCTCAGCAAGGTGACGAAGAGGGCGGCTCCCGAACTGGCGGACGCAGAGCCCATCCTGCAGGGCCTAAGAGAGGTCAAAGACCGGACCGAAGTGGAGCTGCTGAGGAGGTCCGCCAGGATTCTCGCGGACTCCTTCGCGGACTTTCCTGGACTCGTCAAGGAGGGGATGAGCGAGCTTGACCTCGCGAAGGCTGCCACGGACACCATCTACGCCAAAGGCGCGACGAAGGTCGATGACATGCTCGTCCAGTCCGGGCCTAGGGCCGCCGACCCACACGGGCTCCCGACCTCGAGGAAGATAGCCAGGGGGGAGAGCATAATCATCGACGTCGGCTCCGTCTACGAGGGATACTACGCGGACATGACCAGGACTTTCTGCGTCGGTTCCGCGCCGGACGTCGAGAAGGTGTACGAGAAGGTCCTGGAGGCCGAGGTCGCAGGGATCGAAAGCGCCTTGGCCGGCGCCCAAGTTGGGAAAGTGGACGGGGCGGCGAGGGGCGTCCTGAAGAGGGCGGGGATGGGCGGGTATTTCATCCACAGGACAGGACACGGCCTTGGGCTGGAAGTCCACGAGGCGCCATACATCGTTGAAGGTGGAAAGGAGAAGCTCGGGCAGAACATGTGCTTCACCGTCGAACCGGGGGTCTATATCCGAGGAAAGCTGGGAGTGAGGATAGAGGACGACGTCCTGATGCAGGGGAGGAAGGGCGTGGCGACGACCGACACCCCAAAGGAATACGGCTGGTGGAGGTAGCCTACTTCTCCTTGGAGAACTGGGACACCATCGTGTTTGTGTCCTGCACGTGCCTGATCTTCGATATCTTGTCCAGGACCAGCTTGTAGACCTTCTCGTCGCTGGGCACGACGATCTCCTTCTGCGAGCTGATCACGGCGATTATGTCCCAGTCACCGGGGACTATGTGCACTTCCCTGATGTCCGGAACTTTCATCAGGTTGTCGACGACATCTTCCTCATGGCCGGGCGCCACCTTGATCAGGACGAACGCCTTCTGAAACACCGGCAATTGAATCCTGACGCCCTAAACTGTGTTTAAAAAACTCTATCGCGTCAACGACCCAGAATGAGAAACTCCGAGGTCGCGGACATCCTGGACAGGCTGGGGGAGCTGGTGGAGGCGAACGGAGGGGACAGGTTCAAGGTGATCGCCTACCACCGCGCTGCGACCAGCGTCAGGAACCTCGACGGCGACATAGAGCAGATATGGAGGGAAAAGAGGCTCGAGGACGTAAGATACATCGGGGAAGGCATCGCCAGGAAGATCGATGAGTACCTGAAGACTGGGAGGCTCGCGCTCCTCGAAAGGCTCGGGGAGAAGGTTCCTGCCGGGGCCCCCCTCCTCATGAGGGTGCAGGGGATCGGGCCCCGGACCGCCTACCACCTCTCTCACGACCTGGGCATAACGAGCGTCGACGGCCTGAAGAAGGCGCTGGCCGAAGGCGCCCTGGACGCCGAGTTCGGGCCTGCGGTCAGGGAGTCATTCCGCCTCGGCATCGAGAGGCTGGAGAGCTTCGAAAGGCGGATGCTCCTCCCGGAGGCGGAAGGGGTGTTCCAGAAGATGGCGTCCTACTTCCGGGCGCTGGGGATACAGGTAGGGATGGCCGGTAGTCTCAGGCGGGGCAAGAGCACCGTCGGGGACCTCGACCTCCTGTCAACGGACCCCAAGGTGGTCGACGCGATCAAAGGATGCCCAGGGGTCGTCCAGGTGCTGGAAAGCGGGCCGAGGAGGGCGAGCGTCAAGCTCGAAGACGGGGTTCAGGTCGACGTCCGGCTGTTCACTGGAGAAGAGTACGGGGCAGCCCTCGTCTACTTCACCGGGTCTAAGGACCACAACATAGCCCTCAGGAATCTGGCGATCAAGAGGGGATGGAAGCTGAACGAGTACGGCCTGTTCGACAGGGCAGGCGGGAGGCTGGCCGGGAGGACAGAAGAGGAGGTGCACAGGAAGCTTGGGCTGGAGTACATCCCCCCCGAGCTGAGGGAGGACAGGGGGGAAATCGAAGCCGCCCTGGAGAGGAGGCTTCCCGACCTCGTCAGGTTCGACGACATCAAGGGGGACCTCCAGATGCACACCACTTCGAGCGACGGGACCGCCACCCTCGAAGAGATGGCGGCGGCAGCGAAGAAGAGAGGATACGAATACATCGCGCTCACGGACCACTCGGTGTCGGTCAGGGTGGCCAACGGGTTGACTGAGGAGCGGTTCAGGCGCCAGTGGAAGGCGATCGACGAGATCAACGACAGGCTTTCGCCCTTCAGGGTCCTGAAAGGCGTGGAGGTCGAGATCAGGAACGACGGCTCCCTTGACTTTGAGAGGAAGTTCCTCGACGAGTTCGACCTGGTCGGAGCCTCCCTGCACCAGAACTTCAAGCAGGACGCGGCCAAGCTCACGGAGCGGGCAGTCAGGGCCCTCTCCCACCCGTCGGTCAGTTTTCTCTGCCATCCCACGAACCGGCTGATAGGGAGGCGGGAAGGGAACCCCATCGACCTCCAGCAGGTGATCAGGGCCGCCAGAGACAACGGGAAGATGCTCGAGATAGACGGGGAGCCTCAAAGACTGGACCTCGACGACGCATGGGCCAGGAAGGCGATGGAGGAAGGGGTGCCCATCGTGGTTGATTCGGACGCCCACTCGGTCGGGGAGCTGGACAACGTCGGTTACGGAGTCGTCGTGGCAAGGAGGGCGTGGCTGGAGGCGAAAGACGTGGCGAACACGAAGAGCCTCCGGGCGTTCCTGAAGCTCGTCGCCTAGCCCAATCCAATCTTAATAACAGAACTCCCTCTCGCGCGGCTCGCGGGGGTAGCAAAGCTAGGCCAAATGCGGGGGACTTAAGCCGCCTCTCTGAAGACATCCCCTCCCTCAGGGGTCCGTGGGTTCGAATCCCACCCCCCGCATAGGTGCATCCCGGAGGCAGACGGTCAGGATTGAGTGCACTCCGAAACCTTACCAGGGCATATTGTTCTACGCAACCTGCGGGATACGCTGCTGCCGGCCCGCCGCCGTCTGGCCGCCTAGATTGGCCTGCAACCGTGCGATGAGCTGTTGGCTCCCAGAGCGGACTGGCATCATCCCTGTCGAGCCCTGGTTTGGGATGCACCAGTCAGGCAGAGGCGTGAAGTCAGGAGCCAATCTTAAATATTCGCAGATGCGAAAACCTGCCCACAGACATGGCGGCTTCAGAGGCCGACGTCTCCGAGGCTCAGATTGCTGTTCATTGGAAGGAAGAGCCCCTCATCAGTCCGCCTGCGAGCTTCGTCGCCCAGGCGAACATGAACGACAAGAAAATCCTTGAGCGGTTCGCGGAGGAGAACTACCCTCAGTGTTACGAGGAATACGCCAACATGCTGACCTGGGACCAGAAGTGGCACACCGTCCTCGACACGAGCAAGCCCCCGTTCTGGAAGTGGTTCGTCGGCGGAAAAATCAACGCGTCTTACAACTGCGTGGACAGGCATCTGGCGAAGTACAAGAACAAGGCAGCGATAATCTGGGCGCCAGAGCCAGAGGACGAGGCGGTCCAGACGATCACATACCAGGAGCTCTACAAGAGGGTCAACGAGTTCGCGTTGGTGCTGAAGGAGTTCGCGGGGCTGAAGACCGGAGACAGGGTGACATTCCACCTTCCGATGATCCCGGAGCTGCCCATCTCCATGCTGGCGGCGGCCCGGCTCGGCATCATCCACAATCAGGTCTTCGGAGGGTTCAGCGCCAAGGCCTGCGCCGAACGAATGGAGGACTCGAAGAGCGACGTCCTAGTCACCGTGGACGGATACTACAGGAACGGGGGGCTCATCGACAAGAAGAAGGAGGCGGACATAACGGTCGAGGAGGCAAAGAAGCTTGGCGTCAACGTCAGGAAGGTCCTGGTCTGGAGGCGCCACCCTGGGAAGTACGTTTCGCAGTCTCCAATGGTGGAAGGGCGCGACTACTTCGTCGACGAAGTGGCCAAGCCGTTCAGGGGGAAGACTGTGGCGCCCGTGCCCATGGATTCCGAGTCCCCTCTCTTCCTGATGTACACGAGCGGCTCCACGGGACGGCCGAAGGGGGCGCAGCACAGGACCGGCGGCTACCTGGCCTATGTGACCGGGACTTCGAAATACGTCCAGGACATCCACCCAGAGGACGTGTACTGGTGTTTCGCGGACATCGGCTGGATCACGGGGCACTCGTACATCGTCTATGGCCCGCTGGCGCTGGCAGCGACGTCGGTGATGTATGAGGGCGTGCCGCTGTACCCAGACGCAGGGAGGCCATGGAGGATCGCCGAGCGCCTCGGTGTGAACATATTCCACACCGCTCCCACCACAATAAGGATGCTGAGGAAGGCCGGTCCCGACGAGCCTGGCAAGTACAACTACCACTTCAAGGCCATGACGACCGTCGGGGAGCCGATAGAGCCAGACGTCTGGCGGTGGTACTACAACACAGTCGGCAAAGGGGAGTCGATAATCACGGATACATGGTGGCAGACGGAGAACGGGGGATTCCTCTGCTCGACCCTGCCAGCGCTCATGCCCATGAAGGCCGGGAGCGCGGGCCCCGGGATGCCAGGCATTTACCCGGTCATCTACGACGAAGAAGGGAAGATGGTCCCTGCCGGGCAGGGCAAGGCGGGGAACATATGCATCCGCAACCCCTGGCCGGGCATTATGCAGACCATCTGGGGCGACCCTGACAGGTTCGTGAAGGTCTACTTCGCGAAGTACAACAAGAATCCGAACAGCAAGGACTGGCACGACTGGCCATACTTCGCAGGGGACGGCGCAGTCCTGGCGTCTGACGGCTACTTCCGCATCTTGGGCAGGGTGGACGATGTCATCAAGGTGGCGGGCCACAGGCTGGGAACAAAGGAGCTCGAGAACGCGGTACTCACGACCCCTGAAGTCGCCGAAGCGGCATGTGTGGCGATGGTCGATGAACTCCGCGGCCACGTCCCGGTCGCCTATGTCTCCCTGAAGCCGGGCTTCACCCCCTCCAAGGAGCTGGAGGACAAGGTCAAGGAGAGCGTCGTAAAACAGCTCGGACCCATAGCGAGGCCAAAGGCAGTCTACATAGTCCCGGACCTTCCCAAGACGAGGTCAGGGAAGATCATGAGGCGCGTGCTGGTCTCGATAGTGGACAAGAAGGACTACGGGGACGTCACCACCCTGGCCAACCCCGACGTGGTAGAGACCATCCGAAAGCAGGTACAGACCGTCTAGCACAGCTCCTCGACGTTGCTAGGGCTGAGAATCGTAGCGGGAGCTTAAAGGCCCGGCGGTGGTCGCCCGGCACGACTGCGGCGATGGGATCAGACCTCGAAGCGCCTGGGACGGGGGAGTCGAAGTTCATGTTGAGAGACGGCACCGCCACCTCCATTCGAGAGCTTCGGGAACGGGACGGGGGCATGCTCGAACGGTTCGTCGACGGCCTCTCGGAGGATACGATCTATTTCCGATTCCTGGCGACGGGAATAGACAGGGAGGTTTTGATCGAGCAGCTCCACCCCCGGCCGGGTGGAAAGACGCTGGTGGCCGTAACTGGGGAGAAGATAATAGGGCACGTCGCATATTACAGGTCGGAGTCGGATGCTGCGGAAGTGGGTATTCTGATCCTCGACGGGTACCAAGGCAAAGGGATGGGGACGAGGCTGATTGAAAGAATCGCCCAAGAGGCGAACTCCGATGGCATCACAGTCTTTGAGACCATAATCGGATGGAACAATACGAGGATGATAGGTATGATCAAGACCATGGGGTTCCCTACGACGGAGAAAGTCGAACCGGACTTGATCCGCATACGCTTCCCGACGTCGATCGACCCGGTGTCAATAGGTGAGTTTCAGGAGAGATGGCTGTTCGGTCCCGACTGATGGGAGTGCGGGCTTCATGGAGGATTCGAGGAGGTCGTCGGCCCTGAGAGAGTGCAGGCTGGGCGTGGCCTTCGGGCGGGAGTCGTTCCTCTACTCGTTCCCGCAGGGGAACCCCATGAACGCCTCGAGGCTGACCGAGTTCGCTGAATTCCTGGACGGCCGGGCCGGGAGGGGTGACGGCGAACACCGTGTGCGGCTGGTGGAGCCGGTCGCGGGGAATGAGGAAGACCTTCTGACATTTCACACGCAGCAGTACATCGACCGAGTGAAAGAGGCTTCAAGAACCGGGGAAGGGTCTCTCGACAGGGAAGACACGCCCGCGTTCGAGGGAGTATTCGAAGCATCCCTCTTCCCTGTGGGGAACACCCTCAACGGCCTCCGCATGATAATGAACGGGACGGTCGACCACTTCTTCAACCCCGTCGGAGGGCTCCATCATGCTGGTCCCGCTGAGGCGCGGGGATTCTGCGTGTTCAACGACAGCGTGATCGCCATTTCGAGGGCCCTCAACGACTACAAACTTCGAAGCGTAGCCTATGTCGACATAGACGCCCACCATGGCGACGGCGTCTACTACGAGTTCGAGCCTGACCCGAGGGTCATCATCGGGGACGTACACGAAGACGGGAGGTTTCTCTACCCGGGGACGGGGGACGATCGGGAGACAGGCTCCGGGTTTGGTCTCGGGACCAAGATGAACATCGGACTCCCGCCTGGCTCGGGAGACGCAGAATTCTTCGAGGCCTTCAACCGGGTTGAGGAGTTTGTCAGGAGGTCGAGGCCACAGATGATCTTCTTCCAGTGCGGCGCCGACGGGCTGGCGGGGGATCCGATCACCGACCTGCGTTACACGGCCTCGGCGCACTCTTACGCGTCGATGAGGCTCCACAGGCTCGCCCATGAAATGTGCGATGGGAGAATCCTGGCCATGGGAGGAGGGGGATACAACTCGAAGAACGTCTCGGCCGCCTGGTCGGCCGTTGTGAACGAGCTTTCCGGCGCACTGGCCCACGTCGGGGCGTAGGCAGGACGGACTCCGCCTCATGCGGGAAAATCCCGCTCAGCCTTAAATAGAAATGACTGCTCGCAGTTGCGAACATATTGAGCCAAAGCCAGCCGATGAAGGCTGACGTGGTTCTCGCAAATCCCGCTCCGTTAGGACTATTCGGGTTCGGCATGACTACAATCCTCCTCAACCTAGCCAACGCAAACGTGTACGCACTCAGCTCTCCAGTCCTCGCCATGGGCATATTCTTCGGTGGGTTCGCCCAGATCGTAGCAGGCCTGCTGGAATTCAGGAAGGGCAACACCTTCGGGATGACAGCGTTCCTCTCCTACGGCTTCTTCTGGGAGAGCTTTGTCTTCATCTTCATCCTGCCGGGCCTGACTGGCCTGTCAGGGTTCGCACCTTCAGCCAATGCTCTAGGATACTACCTATTCTTCTGGGGCGTGTTCACACTCCTGATGTTCATTGGAACCCTACGACTCAATGGCGCCCTCATGGCAGTGTTCGGCACCCTGTGGATCCTGTTCTTCCTCTTGGCCGCAGGTTTCTGGACGAGCACTTCGCCGACAAGCGGCCTTGCCATAGGCACCGGGTACGAAGGGATCCTGTGTGGACTCCTAGCAATGTACACAGCAATAGCCAACGTCCTGAACGAAGTCTACGGGAAGAGCGTGCTACCACTCTGGCCAGCGAAACCAAAGGTGTAGATTAAGGAGAAAGGGACTCGCGCCGAGCGCGCGCCCCCTTCCCCCTTTTTGAGGGCCATGATGCAGAGACCTGCCTCCGGAGCGACCATCACGTCGCATGACCTGCGGCGGCCCGGCTCAGGCCGAATGCGAATCTGCCTATGTTCTTGCGGTTTCGTCCGTCGCCATCATGTGTCCGCCGAAGCCTATGGACCAGACCAGCGCCGGATAGACGACCATTCTCTCCATCCCGCCTGCGCCCAAGCCAAGGTACTCCCCTGGTATGTAGAGCAAGAGAGCAAACAGGGTGGCGAGCCCGAGGGCGATTGAGAAGTAGAACATTGGCTTCTTCTGGAATCTCGCTGTGACTATGGCACTCAGACCGGCAAAGAGGAAGACGATCAGAGAGAAGATGCTGTGCCAGATTCCCGTGGTCTCCGGGAACAGGCCCACCCCCAGCGCGCCCGCTCCGGCAAGGGCGATCAAGACCGTGGCCGGGGCCCAATGGTAGGCCCGGTTGAGGAAGTAGGCTCCCACGAGGATGAGGAGACCCAGGATGATGATGGAAGTATTGAAGATCGCCGAAGTCGGTTGGTAGATCGTGCAGGGGAGGCTGGCGGGGCAGGTGGCCCCCAGGTCGCTGACGTAGTTGTTGGCCACGCTGTATCCAGGATAGTAGATCTCGGCAAGGATCAGCCCGACGCTGAACTGTACGGCTCCGAGGAAGATGGCGGCGCCCGCTTTCGAGGCATTTGAAAGCGCCATTGCGGACGGCTTCCGAGACTCGACCTAAAAGCCTGAGCCCGATTTCGCGGTCGAGGCGTGGTCAGAACCGTTAAATCGAATGAGCGGGGCGACGCCGCGTTGCTAAGGGTCCTCGTGCTGTCTCCGATGCCTGAGGGCCTCATCAGGCTCTTCTTCTCGGAGAGCCTCGAGAAACACCAGATCGAAGCTGAATTCAAGACGGTCAGTGACCCCGGCTCCGCCGAGCTCGGGCAGGAACTCGCGAAGGCTGACATGATTATCGGGGACTACACGTTCAGGATCCCGATCACCGCGGAGATGGTCGGGCGTATGACGAAGGTCAGGCTCATCGCCCAGCCGTCCACGGGGTATGACCACATCGACCTGGCTGCCTGCAGGCGGAAAGGGATCGACGTGTCCAACATAGGAGGTGCGAATGCGATCTCGGTCGCTGAACACACCCTTGCCCTCGCGTTGGTCCTCCTGAAGCGCATCGGCTACGCCCACCGCCGGATCACCGAGGGGGTTTGGGTCCAGGAGGAACTGCTGAACGTGGCCGCTGAGGTCAACGGGAAGACCTGGGGGGTAATTGGTATGGGCCGGATAGGAAGAGAGGTCGCACAGCGGGCCAGGGCAATGGGAGCCAACGTCGCGTACACCGACCTGGTGAGGATGGGGGAGGCCGAGGAGCAGAAGACCGGGGCGAGCTTCCTACCTCTGCAGAGGCTCCTGGCCGAGAGCGATGTCGTCAGCATCCACGTCCCTCTGACTGCCAAGACCCGCGGAATGATGGGCGAGAAGGAGTTCAGGCTCATGAAGTCCTACTCGGTGTTCATCAACGTCTCTCGCGGCGAGCTGGCGGACGAGGCCGTGTTGGCCAAGGCGGTCACGCAGGGATGGATCGGGGGGGCAGGGGTGGACGTGTTCACCTCGGAGCCCATAGCCCAGGACAACCCCCTCCTGCTTGCTGCCAAGGAGGGGGCCAACGTCGTCCTCACACCTCACCTCGCAGGGGCCACCAACGACGCCAGGCTCCGGATCATCCAGACCACGGTCGAGAACGTAGTCCGCGTCGCGCTCGGCGATCGTCCCCTGAACGTAGTGAACCCATGAAGGTATCCGAACTTCTTGTCCGCTCCCTCGAGAGCTACGGGGCAGAGCGGGCATACGGGCTCGTCGGCACTTCGATCCTCGAGCTCATGGACGCGCTATACAGCAGCAAGATCAGATACGTGTCGACCAGGCACGAGCAGGTGGCGGTGAGCATGGCCGACGCCGAAGGGAGGCTCACCGGGAACCCCGGGATCGCTTTCGTCCACGGGGGCCCCGGCTTTCTGAACTCTATCGTCAGCGTCACGAACGCGTGGAAGGACGGCTCTCCCATGCTCCTCGTGGCAGGGGCGGTGAAGAGGAGGATGGCCGGGATGGACTCCTGGCTGGAGGTTCCGCAGTCGGCCATGGTCGGCAGCGTCGTCAAGAGGGCGTGGAGGGTCGAGAGGGGGGCAGACGCCGGAGCTACGTTCGCCCAAGCCTACTCCCTCGCTGCGTCCCCTCCAGCCGGGCCGGTCTTCGTAGAGGTCCCCGAGGACGTCTGGGGCCAGGAGGCGGGGTCACAGGTAGTCAGACCTGAGGTGGGGCGGGCAAGGCTGGCCGACGAAGCCGAAGTCAGGAAGGTCGCAGAGGCGCTGGAGAGCGCCAGGAGGCCGCTCATCGTGGTCGGTGGGGGCCTCAACAGCCCCGAAGGGGGGAAGGCCCTGAAGACCCTCCTGTCGAAGCTGGAGGTCCCGGTCGCGAGCTCTGGGAACGGCAGGGGGGTTCTCCCGGAAGACGACCCGCTGTGCCTCGGGAGGATAGGGTTCGGTGGAGGCAACGTGGTGGCCGACGGCGCACTGGTGAAGGCTGACCTGGTCCTGTGCCTGGGGTGCGGCCTTTCGGACGTATCGACCTATGGTTTCAACATGACCCCCAAGGGAGAGGTGCTAGTCGCAGACCTGGACCCTCTCTGGGACAGGAAGCCTGTCCCCTGCTCGCTGCACGTCCAGTGCGACGCCACGGACCTCGTGTGGAGGCTCGCCCTGGCCGAGGGTGGCAGGAGGATCGACGAGGACTGGAAGGGACAGATAGAGAAGGACAGGGGAAGCTGGAGAGCTGTCCTGTCTGAATCCCAGTCGAGGGCAAAGCAGGGATTCGCGAGCCCGGGCCGATTCCTCCAGGCCCTCGACAGGCAGCTCCCGCCCGACGCGATCCTCTCTGTCGGCCAGGGACTTCACGTCCTGTACGCGTATGCCTTCCTCAAGGTGAGAGCCAGCCGGTCGTTCTTGGCAGCCACGAACATGGGCTCGATGGGGTTCGTGTTCCCGGCAGCCCTGGCGGCCAAGATCGCCCGTCCGGGAAGCGAGTCGGTCGCGGTCATGGGGGACGGCGAGTTTCTGATGACGATGCAGGACATGGAGACAGCCGTCAGGGAGAAGCTGGGCGCGAAGATCGTGGTCCTCAACGACAATTCGTACCGTGTGCTGCTTATGCGCCAGAAGATACAGAAGATGGGCAGGACATTCGGGACCACACATTCGAACCCTGACCTGGTGAAGATCGCGGAGGCTTTCGGAGCGCGGGGGATGACCGTGGAGTCTGACGAGAGAATCGACGAAGCAGTGAGGTTCCTGCTGGAGAAGTCGGACTCCCCCGCCCTGGTCGAGCTCAAGGTCGACCCGGAAGACCTGCCCCCCCTCAACATCCAGGGGTCCCTGATGTTCTAGCGGCCCGGGCGAGCGGGACTTCCTGGCGCCGAGACCTTTTATCGGCGTGCAGGCCGGCGCACCGGCATGGACTTCCTCGCCGAAGCGAAGCGCATCGAACCTGAAATCATCAAGGTGAGGAGGACGCTCCACCAGCATCCGGAGCTTGCCTACCATGAAGAAGCCACTTCGAGGCTCGTTGCGGACAGGCTCGAGTCGATGGGAATCGAGGTGAGGCGGGGCGTGGGGGGGACGGGGGTGCTCGGGACGCTGAAGGGAGGGAAGAAGGGCCGCGTCGTGGCGCTCCGGGCCGACATGGACGGGCTCCCGGTCCAGGAAATGTCGGACGTCGAATTCAGGTCGAAGGCAGACGGCGTGATGCACGCCTGCGGCCACGACACCCACATGGCCATGCTGCTCGGAGCGGCGCGGATCCTGGCTGACAACAGGGGGGAGCTGTGCGGGACGGTGAAGTTCATCTTCCAGCCAGCGGAGGAGCACGGCGGAAGGGGAGGGGCGCTCCCCATGATCGAAGCAGGGGTGATGAAGGACCCCAGGGTCGACTATGTTTTCGGGCTCCACATTTCGAACAACCAGAAGTCAGGGGAGATCGGGGTCAGGGAGGGCTCGTTCATGGCGGCCCCGGACACGTTCAAGGTGAAGATAATCGGACGCGGAGGGCACGGATCTGCGCCCCATGAGACGATAGACCCCGTCTACGTCGCCGCCCACGTGATCCTTGCCCTGCAGGGGGTCTCCGCCAGGATGATCAACCCAATCCGGCCGTTCGTCATCACAGTGGGAGCTGTCCACTCGGGGACGAAGGAGAACATCATCCCAGACCAGGCGACGCTGGAGGGGACCATAAGGACCCTTGACGAGGGGACTAGGAAGCGGGCCAAGAGGAAGGTGGAGGACGTGACGAAGGGGGTGTGCAGGTCGTTCGGGGCGGCGGCCGAGGTCGAGTTCGAGCAGGACGCCTACCCGGTCACGGTCAACGACCCAGTGACCACGAGAGAGATGGCAAAGACGCTGAAGAGGATCCACGGGGTCAAGGTCAAGGAGGTCGACCCGGTGATGGGAGGCGAGGACTTCTCGAGGTTCCTGCAGAAGGCCCCGGGAACATTCTACTTCCTCGGGACGAACAACGCTTCAAAGGGGTGCGTCTACCCCAACCACAGCTCCAGGTTCAAGGTCGACGAGGACGTCCTGAAGCTCGGATCGGCGACCCTCGCGACGCTGGCTTACGAGTTCGGGAACCCGAAAGGGCCTGGCTAGGTGCGCCGAATTGTATGCCACCAAGGTCTCCGAGCGCGTATACCTTCTCGACACCTTCGCGCTTGGTCAGCCGGGAACGGTAGGAGCATACCTGATCCGGGGGCCCAAGCCAGCGCTGGTCGACTGCGGCTACGCGACCTCGCGCGACAGCGTACTGTCGGCTCTGGCCGAGGTCGGAGTGATGCCCACGGACGTGCGATACGTCATCCCGACCCACGTCCACCTCGACCATGCAGGGGCAGCCGGGCATCTGGTCAAGGATATGCCCAACGCCGAGGTGGTGGCCCACGAGCGGAGCGTCCCCCATCTGGTGGATCCGACGAGGCTCGTCGAGAGCTCCAAGAAAGTCTTCGGCGAGGCCATAATGAACCTCTACGGCGCCCCCGAGCCTATACCCCCGGGGAGGATCACGGCGGTCGGCAAGGAGGCGAGCCTAGACCTTGGGGACGGACTGACTGCTACGCTGATGCACTCCCCGGGGCACGCTCCCCACCAGATCTCCATGCTGCTGGACGGCACCAGGGCCCTGCTGACGGCCGACGCCGTCGGCATAGTCTACCCGGGGATGAAGGCGCTCATCCCTACCACGCCCCCTCCCAGCTTCAACCCTTCCGAGCTCGCAGCCACTGTCGGCGCGCTCAGGCAGATGACCCCCTCCGAGCTCCTCGTGCCCCACTTCGGGACGCGCAAGGACGTCGACTGGGTGTTCGACCGGACCACGGAGCTGGTGTGGAGGTGGGTCGAGAGGGTGAAGGAACTCTGGAAGAGGAAGATGCCCCTCGAAGAAGCCGCCGCGATGATGGAGGGAGAGGTGGAGAAGGACGCCGGAGTCGCCGAACTACCGGTCTACGCGAGGGTGTCCGTCAGGACCTCGGTCATGGGCATAATGCACTACTTCGACAAGAATCCTTGAAATAGCGTCCGTCCCCGTTCTTCGTCGTGCCGCTGGTCTACGCGTGCATAGCCCCCCACGGAGGGGAGATCGTCCCCGCCCTTGCCGGGAGAAAGCTTTCCCTGTTTTCGCCGACCAGGAAAGGGATGAAGGCCCTTGCCAGCGAAATGAAAGCGGCGAGGCCTGATTCGATCGTCATCGCGAGCCCTCACAACCTCCGGCTCTTCAGACATATCGGCGTCGTGACCGCCGAGCACACCTCCGGGAGGGTCTCCGAGGGCAGGAGGGAAATCAAACTCAGGGTCCGGTGCGACGTCGCGCTCGCCAAGGAACTCCTCGACGCCGGCGGATCGAAAGGGCTCCCGGTCGTGGGCGCGAACTACGGCGTGCAAGAAGGTCCTCTCTCGGACATGGCGATGGACTGGGGGACGCTGGTGCCGCTCTGGTTCCTGCTCAAGGGGACAGGACTGAAGAGCCAGGTCGTGATCGTGACGCCGTCGAGAGAGATCCCGCTGAGAGAGAACTACGAGTTCGGCAGGGTGGTGGCGAGGGTCTCGGGAGCGAGCAAGAAGCGGGTGGCCTTTGTGGCGAGCGCAGACCAGGCGCACGCCCACCAAAGGAAGGGCCCCTACGGCTACGACCCGCGGGCCGCCGAGTACGACGAGGCCGTGGCGGAAGCCATACGTCGGGACCGATTGGGCGAAATTGTCCTCAAGATGGAACCCGGCTTCGTCGAAGGTGCGAAGCCCGACAGCCTTTGGCAGATGGCAATGCTCGCAGGGGCCCTTTCTGAGGTGCCGATGAGAGGAGAGCTGCTGTCATACCAGGTCCCCACCTACTACGGGATGCTCTGCGCGGGCTACCGCCCTACTTGAGATAGGCGAAAACTTCCGACAGGCTCTTCATGCAGGGGCAGTCGAGGCCCTGCGCATCCCCGTCCCTGTCGATTAGCAGGCCCAGGATTCCCGCGTTCCTCGCTCCCACCACGTCAGCCTCGTAAAGGTCCCCGACATGGACCGACTCCTCGGGTCCGATGTGGAGGTCGTTAAGGGCCATCCTGAAGATCTCAGGGTTGGGCTTGGAGTACCCCACAGCTCCCGAGATGATCACGCTGTCCAGGTACCTGGAGAGTCCGAGCGCCTCGACGGTCCTGCCGGTGCCGGCTGGCGCATTTGAGATCAGGCCGAGCAGATAGCCTCCTTCCTTGAGCCTGGTCAGCGTGGGCTCGACGTCGGGGTAGAGCTCCAACGGTATCTCGCCCTCGAGCTCGGGCCACCTTCTTCTGACCTGCTTTGAGACCCTGAGGGCTTCGGCAGGGCTCTCCCGTGGGAAGACCGTCGAGAAGGTTCTCTCGTCAAGGCGGCGGTACGCCTCCGAGGTTTCTTGCGGGGTCATGACTCTGCCCGCGAACTCCGAGATCCACCACGAATCTGCTCTTACGTAGGCAGAATGGATCTCGCGCATCTCGGCCGTGTACCCCTCCTCGGACAGGACCCTGCGAAAGATCCTGTCGCGCCTCATCACGAGAAGCGTCCCCCCGAGGTCGAAGAAGACCGCCTTCGTCATGGACTTGCTAGGCATGGAACCCAGGGATAAGGGGCGTCACGAGCATGCTGAAAAGGAGGAGGGTCAAAACGACGGCAGTGATGATTACGTAGAGCCTGTCTCTCTCCGCCGCAAAGAGGAAGACAGAGATGAGGACCCGGGAGACCGGGGTCGCAATCAGGAAGATGACGCCGAGCTCGATCCATGCGAAAGGAGAAAACGAAGCGAGGCCGCCGGCCAGCCCGGTCAGGCTCACGTCGATGCCGTCGTGAGGGATGACGGCCGGGTTGTAGTTGATGAAGGCTGACGTGTCCACTGTCCCGGTGGAAAGGACCAGCCCTATCGTCCCCAGCACGGTCACGGCCGCGGAGACCAGGACGCCGTACCGGAGCACCTTGCCGATGATCACATTCATGGACTCGGGATCCTTCAGGTTCATGGCAGGACCCCCAGCGCGCTGAGTATCATTTCAGCGGCGGCCACAGCCATGACGGCTGCGAAGGCCTTCCTGATGGATGCGTTACGCGAGCGCAGAAGGACCCTCGCGCCTGCGTTGGCGCCGATGAGGATCCCCAGTGCCACCGGAGCCACGATCAAAGGGTCGACGTCCCCCCTTGCGAAGTAGATCCCCGCGCTCGCAGCCGCCGTCACCCCTATCATGAAGTTCGAGGTCGTTGTCGAGACCTTCATCGGGAGTTTCATGGCGAGGTCCATCGAGAGGACTTTGAATGCGCCCCCTCCGATCCCTAACAGCCCTGAGAGTATCCCTGCCACCCAGGTGCCGAGAAGGCCCTCCGTGGGCCGCTCGGAGTTGTACTGAACTATCGATCCGTCCTTTTCGACGTAAGACCCGGAGAGGTTCAGCCTCTTCGCGAGGCCCTTCAGCTCGGGGGACTTCGGTATCTCCTCCCCAATCTTCATCATCGTCGGGACCAGCGAGATGATGAGTATTGTCCCGAAGATCAGCTCGAGCGCCGCCGAGTTCGCGTAGGCGGCCAGCGCGGCTCCAATGATGGCGCCCGTGGTGCTGGCCAGTTCCAGGAACATCCCCACGCGGAGGTTCGTCACCCTGTCCCTGACGTATGTCGACGCGGCGCCGCTCGAAGTGCCTATGATGGCCACGATGCTCGCGCCGATGGCGAAGTGAATGTCGACGCCGAACAGGATCGTAAGTACAGGGATGACGACGACCCCTCCCCCTAGACCCACGATTGACCCGAATATTCCTGCGCAGATGGAGACAAGGAACATGAGCAACACGAATGCGATTACTAACAATCGGCCGAGGCCGGCTCCTGCTCCATAATTAGGTGTTGGAAGAAAAAACGGGTCAGGAGGATTCGAGGGCAGCCAGGATCCGCTCGTGGCTCTCCTGGATCCCTTCGACCCCCGTGTTGAGGATGATGCATGGCACCTTCCAGTCCACGAACATCTGGCGGAAGAAGCGGATTTGAGCGGCTTCGTCCGGCTCGAGCAGATACGGGTTGTACCAGGGCTCAAAGGAAGTGGTCCCCCACTTTTCCTTTGGGCCCGCGCCGGGGAGCACCATATACTCGCCCTTGCGGAGTATCTCTATCGCCTGGTCTGGAGCGAGTCTGACTTCCGCGGGACTGTGGTCGTCCCTCCTGAGGAGGACCACCAGGTCGATCGGGATTTCGTCTACGACCTTGTCTGCCCCAAGGATGTCTTCTCTGCTCACCAGCGCCCTTGAATTCCCGAACGCGTAGTAGCACCAGTGCAGACCTTGGTCGAACACGCACGTCCCTCCGGTGAGGCCGCAGCCGTCCTTTCCCTTGGTGTACTCGCATTCCTCCTTGAGCGCGGTGACGTTCTCGTTCATCGACCTGTCGAACACCTCGCGGAGCCATCCCTGCTCCTTCTGTGACTCGGAGCGCATGTACAGCGCCCGTTCGGGCTGCCTGGCGACGAGCTTCACGGAACGCGACTGCGGGAACTGGACGTAAGCCCAGTCGTCGCCGCAGATCTTCCCTTCCTCATTCATGAAGATCTTGAACGACTGAGTGGTCTTCCCTGTCCCAGTCGGTGCCACGATCACTACCCCCTTCCCCCTGTAGAGGGCCGTGGCGCCGTGGATTGAGAGAGTGTTGGCATCCCTCTCCAGGACGGCGGCCGCAATCCCCAGCGCCCAGGACTTGCACTGGCCGTAGTACTCGGTGTTGACGAAGAGGGCCGTGCGCAGCTCGGGGCAGTAGTGCGCGGAAGGTTCGACCCCTTCGACCCCCACCGCCGAGAATATCCTTGCCTTTGGAGCCGATGACTCCTCTGCTTTCCACCAATTCTGCGACCAGAATTCGGCCTGATGGGCGCTGTTGGTTGCGAGCTCCACGATCACGCCATTGAGGTCGGCCTTAAGGGTCCTGAAGCCCGACTTCGCCAGTGTTGATTCCGCGCGCCGAAGAAGCTCAAGGAACTCCTCTCGAGGGGTGTTCTTGTTGCCCTTCACGCGGGCCTTCGACTGGGTGACGTAGTTGTGGAGCTGTGGACCCTGCAAGCGTCAGCTTCGTTCAGTCCCGCCGGGCCGTCCTTAAAACCGTTGAAGGGTCAGCAGCAGGAACGCCTGGTCGGCGGTGCGAGACCCACCAGGCAGGGACCGTCGCGAGCTGCGGCCATGGTCTCCCTGCGGAAGGAGACCCTTCAGGAAGGAGCAGAGACGGACCCGGAAGGGCGCCTGCAGGCGCGGGCCAGGAAGTCTGGGAGCGGGGCGCGCCTAAAGTTCAGTGCCAGAGTCGTGTATGAGACAAGCACAGGCGGGACCATCTTCTGAAGACGCTAATTGGAAGCCGTGTCCCATGGATTCAACGGCGGCTGCGTTTCGTGCGCTATCTGGGACAGGGTGCGGCCCGACGCAGCCGAAAAGTCATGCTGTTTGGCGTCGTACCCCTCCTCGCAGTATCTGTCCTTGTGCTTGATCAAGAGCCAGGCTTCTTTACTGCCCCCGAGGCCCTTGGTACGGATCAGGGCGAAGGACCCATTCAGCTTCTTGCCGTAGAGGGTGAACTTCAGGCTCCCGACCCGGAGGCCGGCCTGGGCGACCTCCTCTGCCTCGTCTCTGGAGCCGACGAGCGACCTGACCCCCTTTTCCGCCTCGATCTCTGGCGTGAACGTCCCCTCGTCCCAGATCATGACGGTGCCGGCGCCATAGCCTTCTCCGATAACTCCCTCGAAGTTCCTGTACTCGAGGTCGTGAGGGCCGGTGGGCATGGCGAGCCTCCTGACCCCCGGGTCGAGGGTCGGACCCTTGGGGACGGACCACGACGGCATCACTCCTCCTATCTCCAGCCGGAAGTCATAGTGCATGGCCGTGGCCCTGTGCTTTTGGACCACGAAGAAGAGCAAGCCCCTGTCCATGGGCCTCCAGGGCTCTTACGGAGTGAAAAAGTTGTGCCCTTGCGCGGATTTTCACACGGCTCCCTAAAGACATGGTTCAACACTTAAATCAAAAATCAGGCGCAAGTGAGCGCGGGTTCATTTAGGAACAACCGAACTGACAGAAATTCCTCCGTCGCCTGAAGAGGTTTTCGGCGGCGAACTGAAGAGAACACGCGACCGTTTCAGGGCTTTCAAAGACCCGCGCCTGCAGGCAGTGGCGAGAATCGAGTCGTCCCTGCTGTCCGGAGCGCGGAAGTACTTCGAGGACAACGGGTTCAACGAGGTACTCGTTCCTCACATAACGAGGGCCACCGGTGCCTGCGAGAACATAGCAACCATGTTCGAAGTCTCGTTCTTCGGGGAACGCAGGTATCTGGCGCAGACGGGACAGCTGTACCTCGAGGTGCTCACGCCATATCTGGGGAAGGTCTGGGCAGCAGGTCCGAGCTTCAGAGCGGAGCCCGACGTCGACGACAGACACCTCGTCGAGTTCACGCTCCTTGAGATCGAGTTCAAGGGCGGCTTCGACGAGCTCCTCGGTCACATCGAGGGGACGATCACTTCGATGGTAGACCAGGTCCTCACGACGAGAGGCGAAGACCTCGAGCTGCTCAAAGTGGACAGGGAGAGGCTCGGGGGCGTAAGGCCGCCTTTCACACGCGTCACCTACACTGAGGCCGTGGAGGTGCTGAAGGAAGACGGCGTCAGGTGGGGGGACGACCTGAAGAGCGCCCACGAAAAGAAGCTGGCCGAGCACTACGGCGGGAAGCCCCTCTTCATCACGCACTATCCCAAGTCCATCAAGTTCTTCAACATGAAGGAGAACGAAGCCAATGCGGACATTGTCGACAGCGCGGACCTCATACTTCCCTTCAGCGGCGAGGCGGTGGGCGCTGCGGAGAGGGAGTACGAATACGAAAGGCTCGTGTCCAGGCTCCTAGAGTCCTCCATGTTCAAGCTGCTAAGGGAGAGAGGCGGGAGCCTTGACGACTTCGCCTGGTTCCTTGACTGCTACAAGGAGGGGGGTGGGAGCAGGCACTCCGGCTGTGGTATTGGCATGAACAGGGTCACCCAGTTCGTGCTCGCCAGTCCGGACATCAGGGCCACCACGACCTGGCCGATGAACAGAGAGTCGAACGTCTAGGAGAAGAGGTTGCCCCGGCCGCTCCGGGGCGACTTGACTGATTTCGAGTCTCATTCCCCGCCCCTTTGCACGCATTCAATCGTCCGTCCGTTCTGGCTCCCCTTTTCGGGCTGTGGTTTAGACGGGAAACGGACTACAGACGGAGCGAGCAGAAAGCGCAGGTCTTCGGGCTCCGCAGCGCTCGCTCCAGCGCGAACGGGTTCACCGGAGGGCTTCCCTCCACTTTGAGGGGACCCGCGACGAGTACACGGCCTCCCTGGCGCCCAGGAAGTCTGCAAGCCTCTGGACCGCACCTCCGATGTCCTCCCCGACCTCCCTGCCGCTGGGAGCGCCGGGCTCGGCGTGCGCAGAATTGACCAGGAGCCTGTTCTGTTTCTTGTCCATGAGCATGTCGACCCTCCCGATCAGCCTGTCACCCCACAGGATGGGGAGCACGTACGTGCCGTACCTTCGCTTCGCCTGCGGCAGGAACTGCTCGTGGACATAGTCGAACCCGAAGAGCAAGTTGGTTCTCCCCCGGCCGTAGATCAGATTGTCGAACGGGGCTATCAAAGTCGCGCGCGGCCGCCAGGCGTCCCCTGCCATCGACTCGAGGAGGGGGACGTCGCCGAGGTGGATGTATCGCTCGTCCTTCTTGTCGAGACCTTCTATGGTGATCCTCTGTATGGCAGACTCATCGAGGAGCTTCTTTAGGGTCCCGGCCAGGTTCTGATAGCGGCCGCGGACGAAGTAGTACCAGATCTCCCGCTGCGTCGCGGTGCCGAGGGCGCGGATGGCCCTCAGGGCGGCCTGGCGCTCGAACTCCCCTTCCGACAGCGCTTCTCTCTTCGTCCACTCCGGAAGAAAGTCCTCGGACAGACCCCAGACGTTCTGGTTCCCCTCGTGGCCGACCACCATCGCGTCACCGGACATGTGCAGGCTGGAAACCATCCGAGCGACTTCGCTCCCGGTGGTCCACCCGTCTTCGCTCCTCTTCGTCTTCACGTACTCTTTGAACTCGCTAATCTGGAGCGGACCCTTCTTGAGCTGGCGGAGCATGCTCTTCCGCAGTTCGGGGCGCTTGGAGAGGAGCTTCACGGCGTTCGCTCTCAGAGTCCCCCAAGACCTCGTGAGGGACTCTGGATACCTCTTCATCAGCGAGTAGAAGATCGGATAGTCTTCGGTAAGAACCATCGATGCGATGGGCGTCCAGTGCTCGAAGAGAGTCCTGTCTTCCCAGAGGAGCTTCTCGAGGTCTGCGAGGCTGAAGTTGCCGAGTCTGCTCCAGAGCGAGATGACATGGGACGGGGCGACGATCGTGACCGGGTCCCACTGGACGTACGCCAGGCCTCGCACCACCGAGAGGATGTCCTCTCGGTTGGCCTTCTTCGGAAGCTCGCCCGCAAGGCGCTGCTTGGTGATCGCCAGGCGCCGCACGGACTGCGCAGAGCTCGACAAGGTCTCGGGGGCCAATTTGCCTAATCTCCCGAAAGCCACCCGGGCCTGGGCGCTAGACCCGAGGCTCCTTGCTGGACTTCACGAATATCCGCAGGCCTTCCCGTCTCACGACGATCACACCCTCCCCGATCGTCAGGTTCTCTTCACTCGTTGCCGACCATTCCAGTCCGTCGACTCTGACGGAGCCGGTCTCCCGCCCTCTCATAGCGGACGTCACCACCCCGGTCTTCCCGACAGGGTCGTAGCCCCTGAACTCGATCCTTTCGATGTTCTCCGCCGCCTTTACGGCCAGCACGGTCGCCGCGCTCCCGTACAACAGTACCGCCATCATGAGTGAAAACCCACCTCTGGTGCCCGCCCATCTGATCAGGAAGAGCGACCCCGTGCCAAGGAACGCGCCTATCACGAAAAGGGAGCCTACTCCCCATCGGTCCTTGGAGAGGAGACCCACCTCCTCCCGTTCGGCGCGCGACCGCGCAGGGAGTCTAGTGGGATCAATTATGACCACGGATAACCCAGCCTAAAAGGCCCGGCGAGGTCTTAAATCTTCTGCGACAGCCTGTGGGCGACGCCATCGTTAAAGACACCATGCTCCAGCGGCTCGAACGAAGGTAGCAACCGTTGTCACCGATCCTGTTCTTTCTGGTCCTCCTGCTTGCGGCGGTATTCGCTGGCATGCTTGGTTCGCTTCTCGGGCTCGGCGGAGGAGTAATCATAGTCCCCCTCCTGACGCTCGCGTTCGGCGTCCCTCCTCTCTTCGCCATCGGGGCGAGCATTGTGTCCGTCATCGCGACATCAAGCGGAGCTGCCTCTGCATACGTCAGAGACAGGATAACGAATCTGAGAATAGGCATGTTCCTGGAAATCGCAACCACCACCGGGGCGATAACTGGGGCGATTCTGACTCTAAGCCTCGTCAAAGCGAACCTCGAGGGTGTAATCTACGTGACCTTCGGCGTCGTGCTTCTGCTGTCTATCCTCCCCCTCCTCAGGCAACTTGGGGAAGAGCTCCCAGGAGAAGTGCAGCCCGACTACCTGAGTAGAAGGCTGGAGCTGAGTGGGGAATACCATGACGCGGCCCTGAACAAGGACGTCCGGTACCAGGCAACCCGCTCCCCCATGGCGCTGGCGATTATGTACGTGGCCGGTCTCATCTCAGGGCTGCTGGGAATTGGCAGCGGCGTCCTCAAGGTGATCGCGCTCGACGTAGGGATGAAGCTGCCAATGAAGGTCTCTTCAACGACGAGTAACTTCATGATAGGGGTGACTGCGGCCGCAAGCACCGGGATATTCTACCTGAGTGGCTACATCAACCCGTTCATCGCGGCCCCCGTCACCCTAGGGGTAGTGGTCGGATCAATGGTGGGGACGCGGACACTCAGGAGGTCAAGGAACACCTCGATCAGGAAGGTGTTCATCCCGATAATCGTCATCCTGGCCGTCGAAATGCTGCTTCACGGAGTGTAGAATTGGACAGGCGAGAGTCAGAGTTCAACACGGTAATCGGCCTGGTCCTGCGCTATGGCGTGATGAGCTCGTTCGCCATAATCGCCGTGGGTTCGGTCCTGCTCTTCGTCGAAGGGCAGACAGGGTATTACCCCCTCGGCAGTGCAGAGCAGCTCTTCGAAAGACAGAATAGGTTTCTCATCGGAATCGTCCCGCTTCTGCAGGGAGTGGCCGCCGCCAAGCCCTACGCCATCATTGACCTTGGGCTGCTGGTCCTCCTCGCGACCCCGATAGCCAGAGTCTTCATCTCAATCTTCCTCTTCTTCGAGGAGAGGAGGTACGCCTTCGTGCTGATCACCCTAGTGGTGCTCGGCCTGCTCCTGTTCAGCACTTTCGTCCTCGGGCCGTTCCTCGGGGGCTGACCGCGAAGGGCTCCTCCCCGATTCTTGTGGCGGTTCTTATACCGCCGGGGGATGGCCCTCGATGAAGGGCACTGTTCAAGGAGCTTAGCGAACTCAGGCACGTAAGAGGCTTCGGCAGGGTCATCCTTCCAATATCGTCCGCCTTTTTCATCTACACTTTCGGGTGGGGCGTGACCTCCCCGATCTTCTCCATCTACGTGAACAACGTGACCGGGAGCGCTTTCCTCACCGGGCTCATCCTCTCCATGACGACGATGGCGGGGGTCTTCCTCAACATCCCGTTTGGCATAATCGAGGGCAGGATGAACATGAAGAGGGTCCTCCAGGTTGTCCTCCTCTTCTACGCTTTCCTCGCCCTCCTCTACCCCCAGGCCGGGAACATACCGTCGTTGGTGCTGCTGAGCGTCGGGAGGGGGATAGCATCGTCGTTCCTCTGGCTGACCTCCTGGGCATACATATTCAGCTACACCGAGAGCGCAGTAAGAGGGAAGGAGACTGGCTTCTTCTCCGACATGAACGACCTTGCATCCGCGCTTTCGCCTATAATCGGGGGAGGAGTGTCGTTGGTGTCTTTCTTCCTCCCGTTTTACGTCCTGAGCGCCACCAGTATAGCCGCGCTCTTCGTCGTAACCGTCTTCCTCAAGGAGAGCCCGAGAGGCGAGAAGATGGCCGTCGGCGCCCAGCTCAGGAAGTTGTCCGGCTACATGAGAGAGAGAAGGTTCCTGAAGACAATATACCTCGTCGTGATCTTCTATGCCCTGATCAACGTCTACTACTCGTTCATTTCCGTCTTTCTGAACGCCGAGGGAATCTCGATACCCCTCATCGGAGTCATCCTGACCGTCGCCCTCGTCCCTGCAGTCAGCCTCGAAGTCCCCATGGGCCACCTCATCGACAGCTACGGGATACGGAAGACCCTCCCGGTTGCGGTGATCGTCACCGCTCTGTGCGCGTCACTGATTCCTCTCTACGCAGGATTCTATTTCGCGCTGGTGGTCGTGACCGCATTCACGGTAAGCTATACGATGATTTTCATCGCGCTATACTCGAGGATGTCAGAGGTGATGCGGGAGGACAAGGTCGCGATGACGGGAGCTATAGCGACCTTCAAGGACCTTGGATACACGATCGGCCCCCTTCTTGCAGGGTTCATGATCGCGTCGATCGGTATGACCAGCACCTTCTACATCGTGGGCGCGGCGTTCATAGCGCTGCTCCCTGTGTCCCTGCTCCTCCACGACTGATTCGGCCTCGCCGCATAAGCCCTCATATACGCCGCGCCAGTTGCCGCCGCTGACGTGGAACTCGGAGCAGCCGTAGCCCCGCGGGTTCGTGGTCCTAGCAACTCGAGGTGAATCACCCTGGCGATATCCGTTCAGACCATCCTGCTCGTACTCTCGGTTACGATCTTCATAGGGTTCGCCGGGAACTGGCTGCTCGTCAGGAAGGGGATACCCCAGACGCTCTTCCTAATCGTCGCGGGGATCGCGACCCGCTGGTTCGGGTTCCTCCCCTCATCGACGATCGACGCCCTTCTCCCCCTCTTGTCCCAGGTCACCCTTGCGATGGTCGTGTTCGACATAGGCATGAGTCTGAAGGTCCGCGAAGTCCTGTCACAGGGGAGGTCGGCGATCATGCGCTCGGCTCTCTACATGTTTCTCTCCGTTCTGCTCATCGCTGCCACCTTCACAGCCTTCTTCAGCTGGAATCTCTACCAGGCCTTGTTCCTCGGCTCGATAGTCGGGGGTGAAGTGTCGATGGTCGTGGTCCCCTATCTCGCCAAGAGCGTCTCAAAGGCCGACCTCATCTCGAACCTCGCCCTGGAGTCCGTGTTCGATTCCCTGGTTCTGATCATTCTATTCTTCGTTCTGCTGAGCGGCTACATTCAGGGGGCTCCGCTCGACCTGGCGGGGCTCGGGCTGATCTCAACCAGCTTCCTCGTCCAAGTCTTGGTCGGCGGGGTCGGGGGCGGGCTCTTCGGCATAGTGTGGTTGAGGGTGACCAAGTATGTCGGTCAGTCCGACTACTTCTACCTGGCTACGGTAGGCTACGTGCTGCTCGCCTTCGCCTTGGTCAACGAGGTGGGGGGGAGCGGCGTGATCACCGTGCTTACGATCGGCCTGATGATGAAGAACACCGCAGAGTTACCGAGGTGGCTGGGCGTTGCCATTCCACTGCCCTCGATCCTTCTGAACTACGTGTCCGCTTTCCAGACCGAGATTTCGTTCTTCCTGCGGACGTTCTTTCTTTTCTTCCTCGGCTTCTCGGTTCAGGTCAGCACTCTTGCGAATCCAGGGATCTACCTCCCCTTCCTGGGGGTGCTTGGGATACTCCTGGGAACGAGGTACCTGAGCACGGAAGCCGTAGACGGGGACAAGCCTCCCAGAGAGAGGAGGTTCATAGAGCTGATGATGGCCCAGGGCCTGACCCCAGCGCTTCTGGCTACCACCCTGGTAGAGAACTCGGTATCAGGAGCGGTCCAGATACTTCCAATCGCGACGCTGGTAATCGTGGCCACTAACGTGGTGGCATCGGTGGGAATCCGGGCGGTCTCGGGAACGGGCGAGCTCGGACTGGGCTCGCTCGCCTCCTCAGCGCCGTTGGTGCGGGAGCTGGGCGACTTCACCTCGGGGCTGGGACAGGACCGGCTGGAGGACTGGATGAAGAAGATCGAGGCTGATGCGATCGAGGCGGCCCCTTCCGAAGTCAGGGACAGGGTGGTCTTCCCGAGGGTCGGGCATGGTGGCATGGCGCCTCCGAAGGAGTTGAAGGTCTCGCGGAAGGCAGCACCGTACATAGTCGCGTCGATAGAGAAGAACAAGGGCGCAATGCCGGCGGGGACCAGGGCATACTTCGAGGCGCTTGAGGAGCTTATCGTGAGAGGGGTCAAGAGAGGCGGCACCGAAGAAGCGGCCAACGAACACGGCCCCTGAAGCCATGACCTTCGCGTCGCGTCCTGGCCCCCGCCCTCCTTGAACGGGGCAGACGTCGGGCTCGCCCCCGCGGCATTGTGCCTGCCACGTCGGAAACGGTAACCGGGTGTTCAGGCCACCCTTGCGACGATCTCGACGAGGTTTCCATCTGGGTCGCGCAGGAGCGCGGCCCGGTTGTGTTTCCCCGAAGGGTGCGGAGGTTGGACGACAGGAGTGCCGGCTGACATCAGCTGCCGGAAGGACTCGTCCACGTCGTCGGTCCATACGACCAGAGCCATGGCCGGGCTGCCCGGTGATGCGTCGACTCCGTGCACCCTCTTCGCCGCCTCCGCTGAGCTAAGCCCGAGGCCGAACCCCTTGAGAGAGAGTTCGACATGCTCAGGGGTCCCACTGGTCGGGGTTCTGAAAGTCTCTTCGAATCCGAGGAGGCCCTTGTAGAAGCGGAGGCCGGCTTCGACATCGCGGGTGTAGATGTTTACGAATGCATCGGCGTACAAGAGGGTCGAAGGCGAGGGCGCTCGGAATAAAGTCTTGTGGATGGTCCCGCCAGCCCGCGAAGCTGAACTTGTTCCCGGCACAGTACACGACCAGAATCCCATCGATCGGGGAAGTTCTAGGCATCAGCGCTGTCTTGTTGGCTGGGCGAGGCAGGCCGACCGCGAGCGCTCCCAGGGACAGGCCGAAGATATCCGGGGTTGGCCTGAACAGGGGACAGCCTGATTCACGAGGGTTGCGTCTTGGCAACCTTTCATGGACGGTCTACCTCGGCGACCCATAGGTCTCGGGTCATTCCACGGTAGGTTGGGCCGACGCCCAGCACGTGCCGACGTTCCTCCCCTGGGTGAGTCCCCATATGACCCTGACTGGAGCGTGTCCAAATTGGATGCTACAGCCACGCATTCTGGTCAATCCGCCTGCAGGTCTGTCCTAATTGGCGCACACCACTTCGCGCGCGCTTAAGTTCGCGGATTCCGAACCTGTTAGGGATTGCTGCTGCGGTCTTTTTATGATGCAACAGTGACGACTGGTTTGTTCTCTTTCTCAGAGACAACTCCTGTCTGGGGTCGGACCAGTTGAAAGTGGAAGGACAGTTCCCAGGGCAACTGAAGGGTAGGAAAGGAGTGAGCTTCGCAGTCATCGGCATCGTTGTAATAATCATCATCGCCGGTGTCGGTGCGGGCGCATACTTCGCCTTCGCAGGTTCGAAGTCTCCCTCGTCGACCACATCTCAGACCAGCGCGCAGACGTCAATTGGCGGCACTACTACCCAAGCGACCACTCAAACCAGCTCGCAGGCCTCCCAGACGACTCAGCCGACCCAGTCCTCCACGAGCGGAGGGGGACCTTCCGGCGTGCTCGTCAATTTCTACGACGTCTTGGGCAATTTCTCTTCGTTCACAGCGGAGGAAAGGTATAACGATTCTTCAGGAGGAGGCTTCCTCAACAGCACTTTCATAGTGACGGGCACGACCACGGTCAACGGGGCGAAAGCCTACGTCGTCAACGTGACCATGAGCTCCGGGCTCCCCCCAACCCAGGAGCCGTCCGCGTCGCTCGTCATCAATTCCAGCGGCGTGGTGACTTCTTTCTCCACCCAGGGTCAGAGCTACAACGGCTCGAGCGCTACGTTTGGCAACACCTTCCTCTCGATCTGGGGAGGGTTCACCGCACAGGCGTCACTCTACCCTTCACTCCAGAACCAGGGTGAATCCACAGTGACAATTGGTTCAGCGCAATTCCAGGTCTTGACCTACGCAGGTTCGATTACCTCAGGAGCGACAACGGTGAACTACGACATGAAGTACGGTACGGTAGTAGGGCATCAGCTTACTATCATCACCCTGTTCTATACGTCCATCTCTTCGCAGCCCGGCTACGAGAAGTATCAGCTAAACTGCGCGTCCCTGTACGGCCAGGCCACGTGCCCTCCGTCCTAATGGTGATTGAACCAATCTAGTGCCGTCATGCCCGGGAAAGGTCTGGTTCGGCCCATTGAGTTCTAAGCCGGCCAGCCGTAATTCTCTCTCCGGTCAGAGGCGTCCCAAGGCAGTTAGCCTTCTCGCCTTCATCCTGCTCTTCTCGGGGCTCGTATCCCTTCTCGCTTCACTGGGCGTGGCGGGCGCCCTGTCTCTCTTCGAGGTCGTCGGCATCTTGGGCCCTGGGCTGTTGCTCTTTTCCGTCGGAGTCCCTCTCCTACTAGTCTTTCCCGTCGTCGTTGTATCCGCCGTTGGGATCTGGAAGGGAGCGCGCTGGTCGAGGGAGTTCGTTCTATTCGCTTCAGCAGTTGACGCGGTGATATCGGCGTTCCTCCTTGTCGCCGGCAGCTACGCCGTCATCCCGGCCCTGCTGGTGAACCTTGCGCTCCTGTATTACCTCTCCAGAGACGGGCCATCGGCCCATTTCCACCGGAGGTCCTTCGGGCCCGCGGCCCCTGGATGGACTGGCCAAGGCCGGCTCTTCGCGGTGCCGGCGGTCTTCCTTCTCACCATGTCCGCGTTCACACCTGCGATTCAGGTGGGCGTTTCCGGGATAGTAGCAACAGATGTTGCACCGGCATACACCCCAGGGTTCAGATCAGTCCGGGCGGGGAGGACGATTCTCGCCTATCGCATCGACGGCTTGATTCCTGAACTCAGGCTGGAACCGTCGCTGTCAGTAGACTATGGTGGGCCTTCATCTCTCCCCAAAGGACAGAGCAAGACGGTGGGGGGCACAGCCTTCCCGGAGGGGAACGCTCCTTCGACCGCGGCTTCCCCGACGTCCGTCTCCCGGTCCTATCCTGCGCCTTCTCAACCTGCCCCGAGCGGGGCGATCTGCAACGACACGCAGTACTCAGGGAGCATCAGGTTCCATGTGTACAATGTCAACCCTGGTGTGAACCAGCCTTACGGTTGTATTTTCGACTACGTGGGGATAGCTGGTGCGATGGCCTACGACCCCAACAACGGCTACATATTCGCCGTTTCCGATGTTAGCCTGAGCCAGACGAACGGAGCCTGGGTACCTGCGGATAATGTTTCGATCACTGTGCTCAGCGACCTCTCAGGAGACGTGGTGGCGGACATATCTTTGCCTCCTGCGGCGCAGAGCGCCCTCTTTTACTCGGCCGGCGGAGACATGGTTTTCGACCCCTCCAACAATCTCCTGTATGCCATAGGAAGTCCTGCTGGGAATGTGACTGAAATCATCAATGCTGCAACCCTGAGCTATCAGGGGAGCGTCTGGATCGGGAACGGAGGCTTGAACTACGATACGATGGCCCTGGACTCCACTGGTGGCTTACTCTATGTGACAAATGGCAGTACCAACTCGATCGTTGCCATCGACACCTCGACCAACACGCTAGTCGCCAACATTACCCTCCCAAGCCCACCGATGGCTGCCGTCTATGACTCGTATTCGGACAGGGTCTTTGTCGACTGGGCGAGCGGGTTTGGGACCGACAACGTCTCGGTGATAGCACCGATGACCAACAAGATCGTCGACAACATAACACTCCCCAACAGCCTGCTCTGGAACCTAGTCTACGACTCGGCGAACCATCTCGTGTACGCTGAGGATGGGGACGTATCCAGTCCTATATCGCTCAGCGTAATCAACGGGACATCCGACCAGTTCGTCACGAACGTTCCACTGACCGGTTCCGGTCCAAATAGCGGGGACAACCTGTTCTTCAACCCCGGGAACGGCGAGATATACGACCCTCTGAACAATGGGCTGTACGGAAATACAACCATTGTCTACGATCCTGCGACCGGATCGGTCCAGGAAATCGGGGTCTGCGACGCCCCCACCTTCTACGGCGACGACTGCGGACCAATCGGCGTCACCTATGACTCCTGGAACGGCGTGATGTACTTCTCAAAGTCAAGCGGGGCCATAATATCGGTCCCGACCGTGGCGGTGAAGCTCCCGCACCAAATGGTGTTCACCGAGAGCGGGCTCCCTCCAAGGACCGGATGGAACGTAACCGTCGGATGGTCCCCTCAGCAAGGAGGGAACGGCCCCACAAGGCGCTCCACAAACTCCTCCGACGGGCAGACGATTACTTTCGAAATCCCCGGAGGAAACACCTACAGCTATTCCTTGGAGAACATCACGATGCCCTGCTCCGCGAGACATTGCTCGGGCGATTCACCGGCAGGCTATGAACCAAGTCCGTCGGCAGGCTCCTTCGTCCTGGGGAGCGGGGGCTACCAGGTCGGCGTGAACTACGCCCCCCTATACACCGCCTACCTTGAGGCTTCGAGCCTGCCGCAAAACCAGCGGTGGTCGGCGACCCTGTCAGAGTGTGCCTCCGTCTCAGTTGGCGGAGGGATCGCCGGCGCGTGCAGCCCAGGGTCAAGGAAGTCGTCCAACGGAGGGGAGATCGCATTCCTCGTGCGGGGCGGCGCAGGCTACTCGTTCAACGTGAGCTCACTCGGATACGTCGCGACTCCGGCAAAGGGGAGCTTCACTGCCGACCAGAACGAGATAGTCCCCGTCAGTTTCATGCTCCTCACTACAGGCCAAGGGATCCTGACAGCGTTCGGGGATGTCTTCGTAGTTGACCCCACCGACAGCAGCGTCAAGATCTACACCCAGAGCCCATTTCTAGGCATTCAGGGGAGCGTCCAAGTCGGGTCTGACCCAGTCGCGCTCGCAGCGGTGACTGTGGGCGCCCTCAGCCTCGTCCTGGCGGTCAACCAAGGCTCGGACTCCGTAACCGTCATCGACCCTTCAACGGGGACGGCCGTAGACAGCATAAGCGTGGGGGGCACGCCGGTCTCCATCGCGGTTCTCCAGGGACAACCGGTCCTTCCCACCGGCGAAGCCGCGGTGATGGTGACTGACTACGGTTCCGATTCGCTGAGCGTCATCCTGTTCAGCCCGGGGACGTGCACCGTCGCTTGCGTCCTCCCGAACGTGAACGCCCAGGTCACAAACGTGCAACTCGCAGATTCTCCCGTCGGCATCGCCGCTACCGCAGCCACGGCCTATGGCTGGGCCTACGTCTCACTATACAACAGCCGCGCCGTGGAGATATTCAGGGTGACCTCCTACAATTCGGTGGTGGACGTGACAGGGACAGGATACCTGGCCACTGGGCTCAACCCTATGGGGGTCGCCATCGACCAACGAGACGATGTTATGGTGGCAAACGCGGGCTCAGGGGGGGCCAGCGAAATCCTGCCTGCATGCTCCTCGTGCACCCCCATCTCTCCCCCCGATTCGAACAGCCAGGTGCTCCCCGTCGCTCTTGGGGCGACCGGCTCCGACGCAAGCGCATTCGTGGGAGTCGCCTCCGATGAGACTAACACCACATTCTTCATGTCAGGGTCAGACGCGCGAGGACACGATCAACTCTCGGTAGTGAACACCGGCATCTATACTGGGTCGTACCTCGGGGACTACAATCTTGAGAACCCCTGGGCGGAAATCCCTGGGCTCACCGCTCCTTTCCAGACCAATGCCGTCGGGGTGCTCAACACCACCGCCGCGCTGGTTGCCCCGACGAACGGCAGCCTCTATGTCGTTCCCACCTTCCCTCTGACGTTCGAGGTATGCGGCAACATAGCCGTGAAATCGACAAGCTGCATTTCCGGCTTCCCGGCGGAGATGTCGATAAACAACGCAACCTATGCCCCCCCGACCGCGTTCCCCCTCACGGTTTACCTGCCCGGCGGTCCGAACCTGGCCATCAAGCGCTCGTGCACGCAGAACTGCTACTTCTTCTACACCGACTCCGGCTACAGCTATGACTTCGCCTTTACCGCACCCAGTGGTTACCTCGTAAACGGCACGACCTTCAGCCCGGGACTCGACTGCGCGACGTACAGCCCCGACTACACCGTTGGCGTCGACGGCCCTTGCAACCAATTCAATTACATGTTCGCCTCCAACTACAAGCCGACGCCCAACAGCCTGCAGCCGGTTCTGGCCATCGTTGGCATTAACGGTCCAGCCACCGTCATGATGAATGTGAGCCAAATCCAGACCCCTAACTCATGGCTCAGCAGCCCATACTTCCAAGTCTCGGAGAACGTGGTATCATTCAAGGACATAGCTTCTGCAGCGGGAGCGCTGCTCGGCTCGCTTGTCGGTGGACCGGTGGGCGGGGGAGCGGGAGGGGCGATTGGCTATTTGGCAGCTTCAAACTCGCCTCGGCTCGAGGTCGACAGCTACACCATCAAGCAAACCCCCGGCTCGAGCTTCGCCGCGTTCAACGACAGTCTGCACTACTACTTCAACGTCACCTACCCGGCAGGGTACGGCGTCAGTTCCGTCACGGTCACGCACATACCCCTCATAAGAATCCTCAACCATCTCCTTCCCATCAGCTTCCCCGAGAACGACAGCGGCACCCCGTACAGTCTCCTCGGAATGGCCCTTACCCCCGGCGGGAGCGTCAACCTAGTCAGCTTCACATCTACGCCTGCCCAGGGGCTCGGAAGCTGTACTTCGACCGACGCGACGTGTGCGTGGGTCACTTCAGCCGGGGGCCTCGGGTTGGCGCTTTTGGCGCTGGTATTGTGCGTAGCAAAACCCGACACGTGCTCGACCGCAGGCATCTTCGAGGGCGCTGGCGGAGAGACTCTAGACATTAGCAAGATGATTCTGAGCGTCCTCGCGGCGATCGGGAGCACGTGGGCCGATGTCGAATCCTCGTCGATGATAGGGGCCATTTACCAGAAGGTGTCGACCGAGAAAGTCTTCGATTTCATGTCCGCGACGGCATTGGTGAAGTTCATTTCTGCTGTGGTGAGTGCCGTCGTCGCGTATTTGAAGGTCGGAAACGACATCGGGGAGATCATCAAGGAGAATTACGAGTACGTAGTCAATCTGATTGTTGACGTCTTCGCCACCATCACTCAGACAATCAACGCGTACTGTGCCGTCGAGAGCTGTTCTTCTGATCTCAAGGGGTTCATAAGCGCGGCGAACGATGTCGAGTCGGCGGTTTCTCTGGTCATGTCTTTCGTGGAGCACGATGACCCCAACGGATCCACGGTGTATCCCAGTTATTATTATGAAAACGGTACGCTGGCGCTCGGATACGACTCCGCCACCGGGCAGATCATGACGAGGAGCCGGTCAGGCTTCTTGCTCGCGAGCAGCGATGGATTCTACGCTTTCCTGAACGCAGGATACAACTACAGTCTGGTGCTCACGATGGTCGGACCACCCGGCACGAACACCACGATCCCCTATACCACCTGGGAGTCGGGTGGGGTTCAGACGAGCGCTGTGGTTTCAGGTCAGTTGGCCAATGACTCCCAGACAGCGATTCCCATCGAAGTCACCAAGAACGGCGCCTTCGTCAGCCCTGCCTACCTTGAACCGAAGGTCAGCGTTTCAGGGACCCCTGGAAGCTACACGGTCAACGCGAGGTCGGCGCTGAACAACGGGTCTTCCATTGCCGCCTCGGGTGCCTACATCACGGTGAACGGCTCGACGTACCCCATGCGGCAAGTCAACAGCACTTCATTCTCCTATCAAGTCTCCGGCAACTTCCAGGGGCCGACACTCGTCACAGTGGAGGTCCTGGGATATGGGATGCCTGGGGGTTTCGGTGCCGCCTACCTCACTCCGAACTTGGCTCCCGGTGGCACTACCACGACGACGAGTTCCCAACCGAGCCACTCGAACAACGGCGCTTCAGGGCAGGGGTTCCCCATCATCTACGCGCTGGCAGGGTTGGCAGCTGCGGTGGTTGTTGCCGTGGCGCTCTACATGGTCAAGAAGAGACGCCCTGCTCAAGCTCTGCCAATGCTGAGCGGAGGGTGGTCGCATCATCCCGCGACCGCCAACGGCGCGGAGGCGGCGGGAAGAGTCAAGATTGGTTAAATATTCAGGAATCCGAATGAAAGTGGTGGCGCTGAGACTTTCTCGCCGTTCCGGCTTGGCGCCCTACGCCATCGTCCTAATCTTGGTGATCGTAATCGCTGCCGCTGGTGCTTCGGCGTATTTCCTCCTCGCGCCAAACCAGGGTGGGAACAAGTCGTCCTCGACGACCACCACTGTTGCCAGTGGCTACACCACGACTTCGGCCACCTCCGAGTCGACGCTCGAAACTTCAACCTCGACGCTCCCGACCACCGCGGTATCCACTTCGTCTCAGGCTGCGGCCTCCTATGGGAGCGTCGCCTCGACGCTGATTCTCTACAACAACACCCTGGAGTCAGGCTTACCTGACATCTCCACCTCGACGTTCCAGGGGAACTATTCCACCGTCAGCATCTTCGACATGATATATGACCCAGGCAACGGATACCTCTACGGGTCCGGGTTCTACAGCAACGCCTCGTCGAGCACCCCTATCCCCGAGAACGTGCTCATGGTGATCAACCCGAACACGAACAAGGTCATAGACATGATCCAGCTCTCCTCCCAGGCCCCCGATCAGATGGCTTACGACTCGGCCAACGGCTACATCTACGGCACTGACTCGCATTCGATCAACATCACGGTCTTTGACGCCAATACCAACACCGTTCTTCCCATACTGAGCGTCGCGGGCTCGGACTGCGCGACGATTCAGTTCACGTGCAATGAATTCACCGGCATCGCATACGATGCGAACTCTAACCTCGTATATGCGAACTTCTGCTGCGGCGACAGAACGCTCGCATACCCTCCCTCTGTGCTGACGACAATCAACCCAGTCACGGGTTCGATCAGCACCAGTCTGACACTTTATGCGTACAATGTGTGGGGCCACGTCTTCTATGACACCTCTAACCAGCTACTCTACGTCACAAGCAGCACCAATCCCGGCACCTATGGCGGCGCCTTCGGCAACCTCACGGTCATCAACCCGAGCACGAGCCAGATCTTGAAGACGATTCAGGTCGGATACCCCTCCGGCCCGGAGACCTTCGCGTTCGATCCAGCGACCTCTGACATCTTTGTCGCCTGTGAGGGGAACGTCTCGGTGATTAGCAGCACGACCGACGCCGTGGTCGGGACGATTAACCTCCCGCAGTCCATGTCTTTCACGTATCCGCCAATGATTGGGAGCATCGCCTTCGACCCCCAGAACGGCTTCCTGTATGCCACAGGCGGGACTTCGCCTACCTTTGGCGCGCTCGCAATAGACCCGACAACCGATTCGATTGCCGGGGTGATTACGACCAATGTCCCGACCTACGCCATCGCGTTCGCGCCTTCAAGCGGGGAAGTATACATGGGCGATTTCAGCTTTGGCGTAATCGACATAGTCTCCTGAGCGCCGCGATCAGACGGGGCGAGGATACTTGCCAACGTAAAGGGAACATGGCGAGGGCGGCATGATATCTCGCAACCCCCTGGGTGAATTTACGCGTCCTGGAGAAGATGCGTCAAGGGACGCTCGGGTACACGGCAGGCTTGAGTCTTAATCTCGCTTCCCGGTGGCCTTCGCGCCGGTGGTCAATACCTGGAACCGCCGCATGGAGTTTCCCTCTGGGTCCTTAACGTCAAACCAGCTGATCACGCCGGGAGCGGTATTGGTTTCTGTCGCTTCGATCTTCGCCTCCTGCAGCAGTTGTCTCTCCTTTGAGAGGACTTGGACCTCGATTTGCAGACCTCGACTGGAGGATCTTGGCTTCCCAGCTACGATCTGTGCCCAAGCCGCCTGTTTTGAACTCCACATTTCCCTCGAAAGGGCTCGAGGTCGGGTCCCTTTCCAAAGAGGAGAGAGTACCATCCTCGGGATTACTGGAGGTCACTGACCTGGATTTCAACGATTGTGTCCTTGACGTCTGCTGCTACCTTGCGCGTGGGACAGAGGCCACCCCAGGAGGCTTATGAGTCGTTGATTCCCTGCGCACACAGGAAGTCTTTTCTGAGCGCTGGCGGAAGCCATTTCTCCAGTTTCAGTATGCCCCTGACCTCGAAACCGCTCACCTCGGATACCTGGCCTGCCTTCGCACGCCTCGTGGAGAAGCACAATGGAATCTTCGGCGGATGTTGGTGCATGTCTTTTCATCTTCAGCCAGGGGAAACACGGCATGGGTATGCGGCTTACAAATCGATGAAGAAGGAGCTCGTCTGCGGAGAGCAGGCGCACGCCGCGCTCGTATTTGACGGGCCGAAAGCCGTGGGATGGTGCCAATTCGGCCCTACCGCGGAGCTTCCCAACATCAGGAGCAAGAAGGCATACGAAGAGGGGTTGGAGGACCTTCCGGACTGGCGCATCACGTGCTTCTTTATCGATCGAGAACGGCGTGGCAAAGGGATTGCGAGGTTCGCCCTTCACGAGGCACTGCGGGATATCTCGCGACTGGGAGGCGGCACGGTCGAAGCGTACCCCGAGGACTACACAGGCCAGAAGGTCTCGAGTTCGTTCCTATGCAGCGGGACCTTGGGAATGTTCGAGGAGGCAGGGTTCAAGAAGACAAGGAAGATCGGGATGCACCGGTGGGTCGTGGTTCGGCGGCTCACTGCAAAGCGGAGCCGGGCAGCTGACTAGACTCCGACTCTTGCGTCAAGTGACTTCGGTGGTCCAGCCCACCTGTTGCACATATGCGACACTGCCCCGGCCGGGATTCGGCATCAATATGGACGCTCAGGCACATGTGTAGTTGCGACTCTTGGGAGTGAGGTATTCCGTCGGTAGACAACCTTAATGCCGCGGCTTTCCATTCACGGCCATGCGAAGAGTTATCCTCGACACCATAATCTCCCTCGACGGGTACTACACGAGCCCGAAGAACGAAATCGACTGGTTCGAGTTCGACAAGGAGGAGGTCGAATGGTCAAAAGAGATCAATCGCAGTGTGGACACTATGCTCTACGGTCGGGTCACCTACGAGGAGTTCAGCCAGTTCTGGCCCAAGGCCAAACCGTCCCCGGGCGGCTTTGACCCCGAGATCATAGGTCAACTGAATGGGTTACGCAAGGTCGTCTTCTCGCGCACGATCAAAGACACTCCCTGGAAACCAGCAGAGGTGATACGCGAAGATCCCGCATCGGCGGTGGCCAGGCTCAAACAGGAGCCGGGCAAAGATATGGTGGTCATCGGGAGCGGGACCTTGGTCTCGGCCCTGATGAGGAGCGGGCTCATCGACGAATATCGGGTCCGTGTCCGCCCCATCATATTGGGAGCGGGGAGGCCCCTCTTTGTTGACCAGGTCGCGAGGCATCCGCTCAGGTTGATTTCGGCCGTGACCTTCGGCAACGGCGTTGTCGCGTTGCATTATGAGCCGGCTCGCTGACACGTCACGTTCTAGGGGCGCGGACATCCGACTCCAGGCCAAATGAAAGGTCACGAGGATGGAAAGAGGGGCTAGAAGGCTGTTGGCCACAATCGGGCGGCTGGAGAGACTTCACAAGGTTTAAGCGCGAAGAGCCTACATTGTGTGAAGAGGCAGAAACCATGCTCATCCCGATAAGAGACGGTGCGTTCAGATGGTCCACCCCCGATCCTGCCGACGACTGGATGCTGGTGGGTCATCTCTTTGTCAGGGAAACCGGGATCGTGCTTGTCGACCCTCCTATGGTTCCCGGACTCCTCGAAGCAGTGAGAGGTTTAGGCAGACTCGAGGCGGTGCTCCTTACCGAGCAGAATCATACGCGAGCGACTCGATTCATAGCGAAGAGGGCTGGGACACCGGTGTACTTGCCTGAAACGAATCCTGACGCCGTGGAAACATGGGAAGCAGCTCGAGTGAAGCAGATAGGTGACTTCCTAGTCTACAAAGAAGGGAATGTCCTCGGATTCCAAGCTCACAAGTTCGGAGACGATTATGCTCTCTTGACAGACAGGAAGGAGCTCCTGGTTGGGGACAATGCACGGGGGGACGACAAAGGCAACGTCGTGATTTTTCCGGATTGGTTCAAGCTGAACAGCCCTGGCCCTCCTTATCCGGACCCCGAAAAGCTCCCCAAGGAGTGGAGGAACTCTCTGAGGAGGCAGTTCAGGAATATAGTCAAGACTACTGGGGCCACCTCTCTCCTAGCGGGTCACGGCTTCGACATCCTCGGGACTTTGCAAGCGCGAACTGACGCGCTCGAAGATGTCTGAATCCCAGAGCCAAATTCGAAGCGCCCAATCGATTTAGCCAATAGCCCGGCGAGCAGCTGTCCCGGCGGACGAGGAACGGACCTTATCCCCACCAGTAGATATCTGGTTTCAGATGGATCTTGATAGCCGCGCACTGCAAGTATGCCGCGCAACATATGCGCAAGATTGCCCCGGCCGGGACTCGGGCCTGCAGATGCGGGCCTAAGCGCTTTCGTGGTCGTCAGGCGCTTGCCTGTCTATGTCCCCTCTGGGGCATAGCCCTACGCCATCACTTCTCCTCCTTGTCAAGCCGCTGCTAATCAGATCTATTCGTATTGTGTTGAATTGATCAGAGCGGGCGGAGTTGCCCGATTTGTTCAATCAGACCGTTAGAGGGAATTCCTTTTCGAGCTTTCTGTAGAATTCCTCGCCGCAGTACCATGGGAACGTGGGTTTTCCGACCACCTTGATTCTTCCGTCGATTACTATTGAAGGCACGGCATTGACGCCGTATTGATTCACCAGAACTTTGCTCCCCTCCGCATCGATAGGCATAACGTCCATCTTGCAACCCTTGCATTTTCCAAGCTCGACGATGTCTACAGTCTGTCGGCACAATTCGCACCCTCCGGTAAAGATTTGGATTCTGTGTGGCATTGTATCACCTGTGCCGTCGACTTCCGCATAAGTGTTAGGTCGCCGGCCGACATCCCCTCCGGTGTTCGGTAATCCATCATTCTGTGCAG
>JAFMAU010000020.1 GCA_029784825.1 Nitrososphaerota archaeon
TGCGTCGAGTTGCCGAAGTCGTATGATATGGCATCTTCCCCTGTGAGAAGCGCCGACGTGACGCCTGAGCTTTGGGCGGAAGTCGACATCGCGCTGGAGACGAGCGATCTTATTTCGACGATGTTCTGGTCTCGGGAGACGTTCAGGCTCAGGGCGACGAGGGTCGTGTCCCTTGCCGGGGAGACCAGCGAGGTGATGAGCGTGGAGAGCTCAGGGCCGACCCCGTACTTTGACGGATCCCAGACTATGTTCCCCACAAGCCTGTAGAGCGAGGAATTGTCGAAGGTCTTTCCCAGGCCGTATGCCGAGCCCACGAAGCCGGTCGAGAAACCGCTCGACGCGGCGGTATAGTTTACAGCGTAAGAGGTGAGGGTCGAGGCTGACTCTGCCTTCGTGTCTGTGAGGAACGCGGTCAGGTTGTATTCGCGCAGAAGCGGATTGGCGAACGGGCCGGAGGAGGGGGAATAGGAGGCGATGTATTGAGCGTCGGCTGTCTGCGCCGCTGCGGTCGCTCTGACGAGAGGGGTGGCGTTTGCCAGCGCGGTGTCGGACCAAGATTGCACCCATGTGGCATTGAAGAGGCTCAGGACGTGTGAAGAATAGAGAGAGTAAGCGGTCGAGTTGGCAGTAGAGAGGGCCGTCGCGCTGGCGTTGTATGCTATCGAGTCTGACGTGGAGACGCTGTGCGTCGAAGAGTAAGCCTGCTGCCAAGCTCCGAAGTACAGTGCGGGGACCCCGAGCAGCAGCTGGGCGGTGCCGTTCGCTCCAGAAAGGGCGACGTAAGATGCGTGGTTTAAGTTGTCAATGGTCGAGTATAGCTTCGAATAGACGTCCAGCGTCTGGTTGAGGCCCTGGATGCTCGGGTCTGACTCCAGGGAGGTTGCCAGCCTCGAGACGAACAGTTGGGTGGCAGTGGAGGAGACGTTCGAACCTGTGACGACGATGATTAGGGAACTGTTCGGCACGGTCTTCGCGAACTCGGCTGAGATTAGGTTCGAAGCCTGCACCGACTCGAGGCTGTTCCCGGTAGCGGTCCCCAGTTGAAGGGAGGTAACCTTCCCCTCATTCATCACTACCGGGAGGACTGCGACCAGCGCGATGACCCATGCGACGGCTATGAGCTTCCTGCGCTTGTAGACGAAACTGCCCAGCTTCCTGAAGGCCGAGGAACCGGAGCGTTTCCGCTGCAGGGAGGTCATGCTGCGACGCCCATTTGGGTTCGGTAATAAAGGAGGAACCCGGGAGTCAACTGTCAGAATGCGCAGCCCTGAACACTAACGCTTCTTCACGTAGAGGAACCCGCCTTCCTCCTTGACGTCGTACAGTGGCTCGTTGGGGAGCGGCTCGTCGAATACGCCCTTGCCTGTCTTGAGGTCCCAGACGGTGCCATGTCCTGCGCAGGTCACTTCGGTGTCAACAAGCGTCCCTTCGGAAAGGTCCCATTCTTCGTGCGTGCAGTACGCACCCATCCCGTAGTATTTCCCGTCGACGTTAGCGATCAGGACTGACTCGCCACCCACCTCGACCGTGAGCATGCTGTCAGGAGGGACCTTCGAAGCTTCTACAGCTCTTGTGAATTCGGCCATGGGACGGCCGTGGATTACCCTGGACTAAATTCTTTTTCCATTGACGGCTGGTCGCTTGGAGCCGTCCCTGCAGTGTGCGCCGAGGCAGGGTGGAAGCGCTCCGCGGCCAACGGGACTCGTTGACGCCATCGAAGAAGTAGCTCCTTCACCGGAGCCGCTTCAACCCAAGGAACCACTTACGTTGGGACCTTCATCGACTCTTCGAGCTCCATGAGGTCTTTGACGGAGTCTACGAAAGTCCAGTCCCCGTAGTAAGGATAGGAAAGGAGCTCGCCGTGAGTGACCAGCTTGGGGAAGGTCTCCCGTTCGATGTCTCCCTTCTCTGGGAGGCCCCTCAACATCTTGCGTGCGTTGAGAACGTACACGCCGCCGTTGATCCAGACGTCGGGGAACGAGGGCTTTTCGTCGAACGCCCGGACCATCTTGAGCTTGTCGATCTTCACTACGCCGAACCTCGACCTGTATGGGACCACCAGCATCGAAGCCGAGACATCTCCCGCCTCGTTGTGAGCGTCGACCATCCTCTTGAGCGGCAGGTCGGAGAAGATGTCGCCGTTGACCACCAGCAGAAGCTCCCCAAAATCGGCCTCCTTCAGCGCCTTCTTCACAGCCCCGCCCGTCCCCAACGGCTCTTCTTCGACCGAGTAGCTGATCGGGGTTCCATGGAAGTTCGAGCCGAAGTGCTCCTTCAGCCTCTCCCACTTGTAGCCGCACGCGAAGGTGACCGACTCGATACCCCCTTCCTTTACCAGCCATTCAATCTGATACTCGGAAATCGGCCGCCCGTTCACGCTGACCAGGGCCTTGGGCCTGTCGTCGGTAAGGGGGCGAAGCCTCATTCCCATTCCGCCGCTTAGGATGAGCGCCTTCATTCGGCTTTCAGTCGAACTTGGTTGTCCAAAGGTTTCTTCATAAAGCTTTGGCGGACCGAGGTCGGTCGCCTCTTGCACGTCGTCGCCCAGGGGACCCGCGCGCCTTCGTCTGTCTGCGTCCAAAGTTGTCGAGGCTGCATTCGCGCCGACGACGATAGCGGCGATAGCGATGCTGCGTGTGCTGGGCAGTTGCCTTCGTCCCAGAGGCTCGGCACGCTGGGCAGAACTTCTAGCCGCTGCCCATTTCGAACCTTCATTTGGAACAGAACGCCGTCAGACGGCAGAACCGGATGTAGTCGAGGGCATAGGGCCTCGGGACTGGTGCATCAGAGAGGACGGACTAACTTAAATCCTTGACCGGCAACTGATCAGACTGGTTGATTCTCTCCCTTGGCCGGCGCTGGGTCGCGCCCATCGTCGTCCTTGTAGTGGCCATCGTCGGCTTCAGCGCGGTTGGTGCAGCAGCTGGGAGTTCCACGGGGGGTCCGATTTTGACCAACTCGCTCGTGGAGGTGAGCGTATCACAGGCCACCAACTACGGTTTCCATGGGGTATCGATCACCTACAACAACACCCAAAGTCAGTCCCTCGGTGTGGTTGTGTATGATGTAGTGCAGAATTCCGCAGGAAACACTGTCGCTATCATGGGCACTACATCGACGATTCCGGCGGGCCAGAACTCGACTTTCTTCTTCGCACCGTCGTCGCTCCCTTCAGGGAGCTACACTGAAAGGATCTTCGCCACAGACTCCGGAGGAATCCCGCTCTCTACGACCACGACCGTGCAGGTGACATTGTAGAGTGAGACACTGGGTCCGGATAGCCGGCATGGTTGCCGTAGGGACGCTGTTGCTTGTGCTGCCGCTTCTGGCGTTCTCGACCGCTCAGAGTTCGCCTACCACATACTCCATGGTGCTGACGTCCAGCTCTTCGACGTATCTGCCCGGCGAAACGATCCAGATCTACGGCGCCATTTCCCCTGCGCCTGGTCCGTACACTGGGGCGCTCGTGAGAGTTGTCTCGCCATCCGGGGCGACAGTCTTGCTCGGCGAGGCGGACGTCAACCCCGTCAACGGCTCGTTTTCTTTCACCGGGGTCGCAGGAGGGACTGCCTCCTGGACTCAGGGCGTGTACACGATCAATGCGACTTGGGGCGCCTATTCGCCTCCGATAATCTGCACAAGACCCTTCGGTTATGGTACGGCTGTTACCGCTTCGACTTCCTGCGTCAACCCCGGCACCACTTCTTCCACCAGCACTTCTAGTTCACAGGTTACCTCGAGTTCGTCCTCCACATCATCTGCGAACACCACCACTACAACCTCCAACACCACGACCGTCGCAGTGCCGGAGTTTCAGGGCACGCTCATAATCCCGGTCTTCCTAGCAGTGCTCGCTGCCTCCGCCATGCTTCTGAGCATGAAGAAAGCGAGCGCCAAATCTTGACGGTCTCGCGTAGTGGAGAGGAAGACGCTCGGGCTCCGGCACAGGCCCGCGTCCTTTAGCGTTCGAATGACCCTTTGACGCTGAACGTCTGTTTGACTGTCAGTCCAAAGACGAAGACGTAACCCGTAGCGTAGACCCCGAGTATAGGAAGTATCCCAAGGTTGCCGAACTGAATGGCCCTGGCCATTGCCAGAACTGCTAGGACGATGCCCCCCGCTTCAAAGAGGTTTGTAGCGTTCAGAGGCAGCTGGTACTGTTTCTCGCTCCAAGACCCTTCCTTTCGGGTAATCGCGTACTTCGGAGTCCTCTTGAACGTGCCAGTGTTCTTCGAGAAGATGCCCAGGAAAGCCTGGACTGAGTTGCTTATGCTCATGCCATATCCAAGAACCAGAAGAAACAGGATCTCTTTGACGTTTGCCAGCAACCCAAGGTGCTGAGTCCTGATCGCGACGGTGCAGTAGTACAGGACAGAGAGAGTCGAGAGGACCACCAGAACCGAGAAGACGATCCAGGGAGCGATCAGGATGGAGGCGAGGACCACCTTGCCGGCAGTCAAGTTGGCTCCCACGCCCTTCGTAAAGTCCGGGAGCGAGACGTTGACCGTATAGTTGATCACGTTGACGTTGAGAAGCGCGGCAAGCGCCGCAAGCAGGAAGGAGGCAACCATCAGTGGATGGACCAAGTAGTAAGTGAGGTGGATATCCGCCTCTATCTTTTGCCCACGGGTAAGGTCTTTCGAGCCGTGGATCTGTCGGAGCAGTTTCTTGGCCGTCTGAAGTGAGCCTCTCGCCCACCTCCCCTGCTGCCTCTTGAGGCTGGAGATAGTGGGGGGCAGCTCACCGGGGACCTCCAAGTCTCCGACGAACACGCCCCTATAGCCCGCGAGCTGCATTCTGTAGCTTACATCGAGGTCTTCGGCGAGCGTGTCAGGCGCCCACCCCCCTGCGTCGGTGATGGCCTTCTTGCGAAGGACCCCAGCGCTCCCGTTAAAGTTCATGAGATAATGGCTGCTGTTTCGTCCCTGCTGCTCGAGGAGGAAGTGCGCGTCGATGCCTATGGCAATCGATTCTGTCATCAAGTTGTATTTCCGGTCAAGGTGCCCCCACCTGCACTGCACGAAACCAACCGAGGGGTCGGCTTGAAGAAAGGGGACCGTCCGGTCGAGGAAGTCTTCGGGAGGGACAAAGTCGGCGTCCAAGACGGCGATATACTCCTCTTCGGTCGTCAGAAGGGCCGCCTGAAGTGCCCCTGCCTTGAAACCGCTCCTTTCGCCCCGCCGGAGTACGTTCATTTTGAACCCCTGGCTCTGATATCGGCCGGCGAGCTCGTCCAGTAACTTGGATGTCTCGTCAGACGAGTCGTCGATCACGCATATGCGGACCAGGTCCTTTCCATAGCGGCTCGCCACCTTCACGCACGACCCGACCAACCTTTCTACCACGTAGAGCTCGTTGTAGACTGGGAGGTGGATCGCTACGGTAGGCTTTGTGGACATCTCCTCAGACTTCGGCACCGTGTACCGCTTCGACCTCCGCGTCAGGTGTAGTATGTTAATGCCGTATACGAAGAAAGCGCAGCTGAGGAGGATTGACGCTCCGAGCAGCACATCCGCCGCGTTCACTTCGAAGAGGGTGACCATGGAGTTTCCATTTGGTAATACGATTCATCTGTTATAAGGAATACACATTTCGTGGCTGAAAGCCCCTCTCATTTCGTGTCTGCGGCGGTTCTCGGTCCGCTAGAAGCTCAGACTGTCGCGCCAGGAGCGCCCCGCCACGCTCTTCTTAGCACCATACGGGGGATGACCGCAAGGGTTGCGACGGCGACCACCAGGGCCAGGAAGGTTCCCACTCCTGGGAATTCTGGGACAGGGGTCGTGTTTGTGAACACGATGCTGTGGGCGCTGTGGGTGTAGGATACATCGTAGACGTTGAATGTGGAGTTCGACGACACTGTCGTGTAGGAGATCACGTTGGAGTCGAGATAGACGACGATGTTCCCGGAGAGCAGCGAGGTGGGAATCGCCACCTTGAGGTTGCCAGTCGTCCCGGTAGGTCCTTCGACAGAGACGACCAGACCGCTCGCCGCGTTGCCGTAGATGTTGGAACTGCTGGACGAGAAGAAGAAGATTCCTTGTATGTTGGACGACGACGTGGTCGCGATCGGGTAGGTTCCGCCGTTGTATTCCAGGTTCCAAGTGTTGAGTCTCACGGGGTCTATCAGTGACGCGACCACCTCCCCCTGTATCAGTCCAGAGATAACCAAAGGAGCAAGCTTCACGAGCGTGAAATCTTTCGTTGCAGGGGTCGAGGAAGTCACCGAGATGAGGGCAGATGCTTGGGCATACCCCGAGGCGGTCGAGGTGACGTTGACAGTATCAGTCGCACCGCCGAGCGGGACTTGCATGCTGTAGGCGCCAGTTGCGTCTGTCGTGGTGTAGTTTGTGCCTGTGCTGGTGGAGGCCGAAACGCCAGCGCCGAGTATGGGGGTCCCCGAACTTGTGGTCACTATACCGCTTACTGTGGTGACGTATTGCGCTGCTGCTGTCCCAGTCATTGTGATGTCTGCAGTCGCCGACCCTCCGGCTGTCAACGCCACTCCGAATTTGTACCCATAGATTGAATTGGGATACGTTCCATACGAAGCGTACACCGTGTAGCTTCCTGCACCGAGACCCGAATCTATCAGATAATGACCTTGGGCGTTGGTCGTGTTAGATCCTGAATATGCCGAGCTCCCGGAACTTCCCACGACTGACACGCTGGCTCCGGCGACCGGTTGACCTGTCGAGTCAGTCACAGTCCCGGAAATCGTCCCAGACTTCGTCATGCTGAAATCCACGCCTGACGTCACCGCGCCAAGAGTCACGGTGGCGGTCTGCGACTGGGGGGCGGCCACCAGCCCAGATGCCCCTGTAACAACCGCTATCGTCACGCTACCGCTCGGGACCCCCAAAATCTCGTAGTTTCCGCTCGAGTCTGTGCAAGTCGTGCTCCCTGCCCCGGCTGAGCCGTAGGCCGAGAGAATCACACCGCCGACCCCCGCCCCAGTAGGCCCTGTCACGGTTCCGCTTACTGCCCCCGAAACGGCGAGTCTGAAGTTAGCCGTCGTCGCAGCCTGAGCTCCAACAGTAACAGTCATGCCGGCAGGCAAGGCACCAGGAGAGACGACGGGCGATGTCGGAATCGCAAATCCAAAGGTTGAGTTTGACTTGAATGTTGACGAGAAGCAATTACTTAATTCGAGCGTGCTGAAACTCGTAGTCGTCACATTGACGAGGTAGGTCCCAGCCGGAACGTTGTCATCGAAGACGTATTTTCCGTCCGAGCCTGAAGTCGTGCCTTGCAGAAAAACCCCTGCGGCGGTCGCTAGATTTACGGTGGCCCCTCCTACGGGCGCTCCGGTCGCCGTGGTTATTGTTCCACTGATTATCGACGACCTCTGCAGGTTAAAGTTGGAGGTCGCCGCGCTCCCAGCCACTGCTGTAACCGTCGAGGACTGATCCAGATACCCATAGGAAGACGCAGAGATGTTGTAGCTCCCCGCTTGATAGACATCGACCGAATAACTCCCCTGCGTGTTGGCGCTGGTGGTGTTAGAACCAAGAGAGTTTGCAACATTAACTGAAGCCGTGTCAAGTGGAGCGTACGTCGAAGTCCCAATCGACGCGGGAGAAATGAAAGCTGTCGCCGAAAGCAACATAGCGACAATCAGCGGCAAGAGCTTCAGAGCTCTAACCTTCACCAAACACGCCGAACATCTGCTGTGGCTATTTATCGTTTGCGAACATTTTCACCGTCCACCCGCAGCAGCGTGAAGGTGAAAGCAGAGGCCCCTCTCGTCAGGCATGGACGTCGGGAGCACTTCTGACCGCGTGGCCCACCCTGAACCCAAGGAGGGAGGGGCCAGGGCCTCGCCGGCGACCGGAAGCCGAAGGCGCCAGTGGGCGCTCCATCGGACTGGAACGCCACACAAACACGCGATAGAGGACGCCATAGATTAACTACTGCCGGCAGAGCGGGGAGCGATTTATGGCCGGCCCGAGGCGTATCAAGGAGTTCTTTGCATCACCACCGGGCATCTTCTTCTTCATCTTGCTCATTTTGGTCGCTTTCGCGAGCAACCCCATCAGCTTCGCGTACACTTGGAACCAAGGGCTTGGCGCCCTGGTCTTCATCCCGCCGCTCGCCCTTCTCGAACTCGGGAGGAATTCGTTTAACAAGGTCCGCGACAGGAAGTCCATCGCGGCGTACTCTGTAGTCCTCGCGGGGGGAGTGTACTATGTGCTCGCCTCACAGGCGTTCTTCACCGCGCCGCTCGCGTCCCTTGCCGTAAGCTGGGGGATCACCCCCGTGATAGCCCAGTTCAGTTGGGTCACGGCGGTGGATTATGCGTTCTCGTCGGTGTTCGTAGTTGCGCTGTGCCTTCTCGATTCGAAGCCGGTCACTCCTTGGGTGTATACCATCGGGATGACCGCCTTCCTCCTTGTCGATACCGTCCTCCCGTACAACTCCGTGTGGCCCCTCCAGGAGCTGGTCACCCCCACGCTCTGGGCCGTCGCAGCGATGGTCAACCTGTCAGGGTACGGACACGCTGTGGCCGCGGGGAACATCCTGAACCTGTCGAACGCGTCGACTTCGATGAATCTGGCGGTCTACTGGCCCTCCGCCGGCCTTGACGGGATGATAATTGCGGTCCTTGCCATCGCCGCGGTTTCTGCGAAGCTGAGAACTGGGTGGGTGAAGGGCTCGCTGTACACCGGGGTGGGACTCCTCGGGAGCATCGCGGTTAACACGTTCCGTATCGGGCTTCTCGCCATCTACGCCCTCTCCATCGCGGGGAACCAGCAGGCCTTCGACGCATTCCATTCTGTGATAGGAGAGATACTCTTCCTCCCCTGGATTGCTGGATACATCTTCTTCGTCGTCCGCAGGGAGGGCCGCATTTCCCGGCGCCGGCATAGCAACGACAGTGTGCTTGCCTCCACGGATTCCCTCGCCCCAGCCGTGCGGGCCGACGGTCGTGAGCGCGCACCCTCTGATGACCCGAAGGACACCGCAGACCAGGAACGTGGCTGACCAGAGGTTAGCTCTTCCAATCAAAGAGATGGGAGGGGCCAGTGGTTGCGCTGCAGACTAGCGATACCTCCCAAGAGCTAAACGCCCGAGTTAATTCGAGCGGCCAACCATTCGTCGGCGGTAGGAGGACGGACGAGCAATTCAACGCTGATGACGTGGTTCAAGAGGAAGCAGTCGAAGACTCGGTGGGTCCGCTCTTCCCCGTTTGAAGCAGAGCGAAATAACAGTATTCAGTTATGGTGCCTGCGGCTCCGAGCGCCCAACAGGATGGAAACGACCAGCGAGGCGGCGATGAGCGCCAAGACAGGCCCGTAGGAAACCGGGAACTCGGGGACTGCAGTCGTAGAAGTGCTGGTACTGGTGGAAGATGCACTTGTCGAGGTAGCGGTTGTTGAGGAAGTCACAGATGTAGTCGTCTGGCTTGTAGAAGTGGAAGTCGTAGTGGTGGTCGTGATTGTGCTTCCCGTGAAGTTGGCTGTCACCATGCCGGGCCCGTTCACGAGCATCGAAGTGCTTGCGAGCGAGGCGTCGGCAATCTGGACCATGCTGGAGTTAGATGCCCAGTTCACGAACTGGTCTCCCGCCGAAGGAGTCGCAACTATGGATACCGATGATGTTGCGGGATACCAGCCTGCGCCGGACGGGTCAGTGGTCCCCCCTCCAATCACCTGGAATGAAACCGCGTACTGGAGTTGATATCTCAGCGTGGCGGGGATCACGCCTGCGGACGACACAGTCCAAACGGCGGAGGGCGCACCCCATCTGATAGACGAGTTGGACCCGCTCAGTGGGTTGGTTGCAGACGCCGTTGTCCCTGCGTCCGCCCACAATGACTGTGGCGATGCCGTCAGCGTCAAGCTCGATGTAGTGCCCGATGAGACGTACGTCAGAGTCGGGGACGAGTAGCCTACGCCGGAATCCACCGTGAAGGACACCGACTGCGAATATTGGTGATAATATGCCGGAGCGGCAGTGTTATCCGAAAGCGACGAAACTGAAGAATTCGTGGAGTACCATCTCTCCCCGGTGGCCCCAGCTATCGGATTGGTGAAAGCGATTTGTCCGTTGGCATCGAACCAATATCCGGTCGGAGCGGTCGTAAGGGCCGGGGAATATGGAGACCCATACTGCACACCTGATGCGGTCGGAGGGTTGGGCGTTCCTCCGCCCACCAACGAGTAGGAGAGAGTCTGCATGAACTGGTGGAAGTACTCAACCGAGAGTGAGTCAGAAGTCGCAGACACAGTTATCGAGGTGGATACGCCCGGTGCGGTTGCCCATCTCTGGTTGCTCGGCGAACTCGGGAGCACGGATGGGACAGAGGCTGTAGTCGTGGCGTCAAGCCAGACTGTCCCTTGCGCTGTCCGTGTGACGGCCGTCCCGTTTTGAGTCCCCGAAAGTGTGACGGCAGGCGTCACAGCGGTCGAATCGGAAACAGTGTAGCTCCAGGTGACAGAATATTGATGGTAGTAACGGATCGGATTGTCGATCTGGTCTGCGGCGCTCAAGGTCCACTGTGCGTCGTTACTGAAAGTGGCGGTGCTGGAACCGACTGCCCACCTCTCTCCTGTCGCGCCGTTGATCGGGTCCGGTACGCTAGCGATGGAGCCCCGGCGGGCCCATATCCCGGCCGGCGTCGATGCTAGCGTCAACGATAAAGCGTGCGGGGAGTCGGACGCAGAGGGCGCCGTAGGCGCGTCCGAATAGCTGATAGCGGGAGCCGCTGGTGCGCCTCCATCTTTCACGGTGTATGATACGGACTGCGACAGCAGGTCGTAATAGTAGTACGACACAGTATTGCCGCTCCGCTTTGAGGAGAAAGTCAGGAGCGATGGCGAGGTGGGCGAGTAGTCGGCGAAGCACCACTGCTCAGAAGCTGTCGAGGCCGTCGTGGAAGATGAGATGTTCACCTTAGTGTACGGGTCTACCGTGATACTTTGCGTACCACCGGTGAGCGAGACGGTCGTCGGTGCGCTACCGGAGTAGAAGTAGGCGGTGTAATGATTACTTTGAGAGATCGGCGTGCTCCCAGCCGAAGGATGGAGTGTGATCGTGACGGGGACGTCTGAAGGGCCGACGGCTTCGATAAAGTTTGGCCCTGCGTTAGAGGCGCCTTGGATGTATAGGGTCCCGCTAGCCGAAAGCACGGGGCTGAAGCCTTGGAAACTGTATACCCGAGCGTCGGAGTAGGTCCAATTGACCGCTCCGCTCGGGCTGATGGAGAAGATGTTGTTTCCGTAGTCTGTGGCGTAAATGGTCCCGTTAGCATCGACCGCGACTGTGTTTATCTGATTCGCAAGGAGCGGGATAGCCCACTTCTGCGCCCCAGTGGGAGCGACCGCTGTGAGATTGTAATAGTTTCCAAGATAGATAGTGCCATCGGGGCCGACCGTGGGAGGCCCAATCAGATTGGCGTTGACAGTCCACTTTACGGCGCCGGTGGGGCTGAAAGCGTAAAGGGTGTCGTTGGGAGCGTTCAGATACGTGTAAACTGTTCCGTCAGGCCCGATCACGGGAGTCCCGAAAGCGCCAGAGTTGGCTGATACAAGGTGGTCCCAGTTAAGCGTCCCCGACGGACTAACTGCGAAGATTCCTCCCATCGCTGCCACGTAGATCGTTCCGCCAGTGCCGATAGCAGGAGTTGCGGAACCCGGCAGCGTCACGCGGGAAGCGTATTCCCAAAGCAGGTTCCCGTTTGGAGCGAGGGCGAGCAGGTTCCCAGCCTGGTCCATTGCATAGATCGTCCCAGTAGGCGAGACGGTTATTCCTCCAGCAACTCCTACGGTCGTGGAGTAGTTCCAAAGGGAATGGCCGTCGGCAGAGACGGCATCGATGTTGTCGTTGCTGTCCCCGGCGTAGATCGTCCCACTTGGCCCGATAGTAGGAGGAGTGTAGAAACCGAGGTTGGTGGACGGCCAGGACCAGCGAAGGGTCCCATCAGGGTTGGTGGCATTCAGGAAATCGGATGTCGAATATACGGTCCCGTTTGCGCCTATGACGAGTCCGGACTGCATCCTCGTGCTGCTGTTGTCCATCCACTTCGGCGAGGGGGAGCTGGGACCGACGAATTCCGTGTTACCCGCGTGAGCGCTGTCGCGCCCGAAGTTGCTCCACTGTGGGGAATAGGTCGGGGCAGGTGCGGCAACGCACGCGGGAGAAATCGAAGCCGCGGAAGCTGCTCTGCCGCCTCCCAAGAAAGCCGTGGTTCCCACGAGCAGGAACCCGATAATGATCACGTACAAAGGAAAAACGCGATTTCGACCCCCTCTGTGCTCAGCGAGGCGAGCATGCCTCATAGAACTCAGCGGGCCATTGCTGCGTACTTGCATCTACTACCGTCGTCTCCGGCAGCTGCCCAACGGGCGCCACTCTGAAAGTTTGGTATTTATCCGTGAAGCGAACCGAAAAGAATTGGGTTTTGAGGTCACGGACGAAGTTCTGTTTTAGGCCCCTTGTGCGTGCGACAGAGCGGACTCTGTCGAGTTTAGGAACGCGAAGTTTGCAAAATGCACAGCGGACGCTTGACGTGTCGCGATTGCCAAATCATGCTTCCCTCCACCTTATTAGAGAAACTTGGGGCTGCGTGTGCAGTTGCGGAATCCGCTTCTGGCAGTTACTGGGAATATGTGGAATAGCCATGCAAAGAGTGGACGAAGGGCCCTCGTCACCCTCATCGTCCTCTTGATCGCAGCTGTGGCGCTCGTTGGGCCGCTGTCCGCTGCCGCCTCGTCTCCCCCTGCCTCCGCCCTCGGACGGGTCTTGTACACGTACAACATGTGCAGCAATACCCTCTCTCAGGGGACCGCTCAGGGCTCGAATAACAACCAAGGATGTAACATCGAACCGACTGACATCTTCGTGAATCCCGTCAACGGCCAAATCTATCTGAGCGACGCCAACGCGAGCAACTCTGGAGGAGAGACCATGGTGGTGATGGACGCTTCCACGAACATGGTCACCCACGGAATCGTGGGGCCGTACCTTCCTTCACAGTACGCATACGACCAGGCGAACGGGAAGATATACGTCGCCACATACTACGGCTACCCATACTCTACCAACACCGGTACGGCCTACATCAACTACATCTACATACTGAACGCAGCCACGGGAGCATACGAAGGCAAGATTTCCTACGGCTATTCCTTTGACAACCAGCTCCAAGGGTGGGGGATAGCGCTGGATCCGGTTAACGGGTACCTTTACGCGGACTCGTACTATGGAAGTGTGGGGAACGTGACTGTAATCAACACAGCCACAGATTCGGTGGTGATGAACATAACGGGTTTCGCGAACTGCGGATCCTCTAGCAGCTGCAACCCGAAAGGGGTGTTCTACGACCCGGCTAGCGGATACATCTACGTCGGCCACCAATATTCCGCTAACGTCACGCTCATCAATCCAGCCACCAACCAGGTTGTCGGAAGCATAACGAACTTCGGCCAGTCGGCAGGAACGGGAGTCTCTCCCTCAGAGTTCCTTTATGACCAGAAGGATGGCGTGGTCTACGCGTCAGAATATGATTTGAAGGTCGCGGTGATAGGTGCGGCGAACAACTCCGTAATCGAGACTTTGGGTGCCATGGTGATCAACCCGCAGACTTACGCGCTCTCGTATACAGGCGGGATGTACAACGGCAGCTCTCCGTGGGGGATGGCATATGTGCCCTCGGTCGGCTATCTATACATCGCCAACCAAGGGTCAAACAACGTCACGGTGGTCAACTGCGCTACGAACACCATAGTCGGGACCATCACAGTCGGGGCCCTTCCCGAAGGTGTCGCCTATGACCCTGCCAACGGCTACGTATACGTCGCAAATGCTGCATCCGACACGATTTCGATCATATCGCCCGCAACTACAACGGCAGTGCCAGAATTTCCACTGGCCGCGGTCGTCGTCCTAGTTGCGGCGATGTTAGTCACCTCCTTGGCGCTCAAGGGAATCGGCCCCAAGACGAACCGAGTCTCGGCAAAGAGATAATGAAAACCATCACCTTCTGGATTGATGCGGCGATGGCAGGCCACGATTCAAATGCACAGCTCTGAGTCGGCAAGCGGAATTCGACGCCCTAAAGGCCTGACCATACTCATCGCATACCTCTCCTTCGCTGCGTCTGCAGCGCTGATTGGCTCTTTGAACCAGGCTTGGGGGACAGGCCTGTTTGGGGTGGTCGGCATCGCTGGGCCAAGCTTTGTCCTCTTCGCAGTCGGGTTGCCCATGCAGGCCGTCTTCCTTGTCACCGCCGCCGTTGCGGTCGGCATCGCGAGGCGCTGGGCCTGGGCGAGGACTCTGGCTCAGGCGGCTTCGGCCGCAGGGGCCGCTATCTCCGCGTTATTGATCGTAGACGGGACCGCCGCTGCCGTTCCCGCGCTGATCGCGAACCTCACCGTTGTAATGTACCTCTCCCGCCCCGGAACAGCGGCCAGTTTCCACGGTCTTCGGCCGGGGGCCGCTCCGCGGAACACTGCGGGCACCGCCCGGGTGGTGACCCTGCCGATACTCCTCCTGTTGGCCGTTTCCTCCTTTACTCCAGCGATTCAGATGGGGGTGCCGGTCCCTACGACCACTGCCACGGCCACAGTGGGTTACATCCCTGGGTTCAGCTCTTTGAGACTGGGCCCCGTGGACTTGGCCTACCGCATGGCCGGCCTGGTGCCCATCCTCAGGCTCGAGCCCAACGCGGCGGTGAACTATCCCAGCACTTCAGATTCTGGTGCGTCTGCGCCTCCCGCTTCTCAGCATGGGCTGGGCCCTCAGGGTGGTCCCGGGACCCTGAGGACTACATACCTGTCGTCATCGAACTCGGCCCCGAGCCAAGGTTTCTGCAACGACACCGCGTATCAGTTTCGGGGGTTCCAGACCTACGTCGCGAATCCTACCGTGAACCAGGCTTTCGGATGCATCAACGCTTACACCGGCAACCAGGAGGCCATGGCGTATGACCCTAACAACGGGTACATCTTCGCCGTTTCTGAGGAGTTCGTAGGGCCGTGCCTCTGTAACATTTCAATCACCGTGATAGACGACTTTTCAGGCGCCATAGTGGCAAACATCACTTCTCCTCAGATCAACGCATACCTCGTCTACTCCCAGTCGATGGTCTTCGACGCGTCGAACAACCTTCTTTACGTTACCGGGGCGTACGCGAACTCCACGGTGGTGATAAACGCCTCGAGCCTGAGCTACGTGGGAAGCATCTGGACCGGGACTGGAGGTTACTCGCCCAAGATGACGCTTGACAGCTCCAACGGGTATCTTTACATCACCGACGACGTCACTGACACGCTCCTCGCAATCAACACTGCCACAAACTCCGTCGTAGCCAACGCCACTCTCCCAAACTCCCCGTCTGACGTTGTCTATGACCCGTACTCCAACAGGCTCTTCGTAGTATATGGGGGGATCAACTATGACAACATCACCGTATTCGACCCCGACACAGTCCGGCAGGTAGCTAACGTGACGCTCCCCAGCTCGGTGGTGTACAACATAGTCTACGACTCCGCAAACCACCTCCTCTATACCGAAGAAGACACCTATGGCCTCGGCCAGGTATACCTCTTCATCGTGAACGGCACGTCGGACCAGCTTGTATCCAACGTCACCCTTGGCAGCAACACCCAGTCCTATGGGTTTGGGGACAGGTTGTTCTTCAACCCGGGGAACGACGAGATATACATGCTCCAGGACTCGGAGGACTATGGAAACAGCACGTTAGTCTACAACCCAACCTCGGGGTCAGTCCAACAGCCGTCAATCTGCGACGGCCCGACCTTCTACGGTACTGAATGCGGTCCCAAGGAGGCTGTGTACGATCCATGGAACGGACTGATGTACTACTCCATGAGCAGCGGCTTCATCGTCGCCGCGCCCACGGTCGCATCGCTGATTCCACGCCAGGTCGCGTTCGACGAGTCCGGGCTCCCCCGGGGCACCGTATGGAATGTCACCGTGACGTGGCCTGGGGAGCAGGGGGCCAGCCATCCTGGGAGCAGTTGGACCAACTCCAGCAACGGAGCTATGATTACCTTCGAACTGCCTTCTGCCTACACCTACGACTACCGCCTGCAAGACATCTCCGTAGGCAAGGCGTGCGTAAGCGCGCCGGCAGGATATCGGCCCGTCCCCTCTTCGGGGTCGTTCTCTCCAAAGAGCGGTGGCGGACAGGTCGCAATCAACTTCGCGGCGCTCTACGCTTCCTGTTTCTCGGAGTCTGGGCTTCCTCCCGGTAGCACCTGGTCGGTAACGCTCTCCCCGTGCGTCCTCGTGCCCACAGGAGGGGGATCTGCTGAATCCTGTGCCCCAGGAACCACGAAGTCATCAACTGGAAATGAGATTTCGTTCTTGGTCACTGACGGAGGATACTCATTCAACGTGAGCTCGACCGGTTATGTTGCCGCCCCCGCCAAGGGGATCCTCACGGTCGCAGGGAAGAACGCGGAGATGCAGGTGGGCTTCGTGCTGCTCACCACGGGCCAGGGGATCCTTGCCGCCTTCGGCGACGTTTTCGTGGTGGATCCGAACGATAACCGGGTGGAGGTCTACACCCAAAGCCCGTTCCTCGGGATGCAGGGAAGCGTCAAAGTGGGATCCGACCCCGTGGCACTGGCAGGCGCTACCGTCGGCTCGTTCAACCTAGTGCTCGCGGTCAATCAGGGGTCCGACTCGGTGACGCTCATCGACCCTTCCACGGGGATCGCGCTTCAGAACTTGACGGTGGGGAGCAGGCCCGTGTCAATCGCGGTACTCGAAGGCCAGCCGGTCCTCCCCAGCGGGGACGCGGTCGCACTGGTCACGGACTACGGCTCTGACTCGATCAGCGTCATCCTCCTCAGCCCCGGGGGGTGCTCGGTCGCTTGCGTCCTGCCTACTGTTGAGGCGACCGTGACAAATGTCCCACTCAACGATGCCCCGGTAGGGATCGCCGCGGTCGCGTCCACGGTATACGGGTGGGTGTACGTATCGCTCTACGACAGCCGTTCGCTCGAGATACTGAGGATTACGAGCTACAACTCGGTGATCGATGCCACCCCGGAGGGGTACCTCGCCACGGGGCTCAACCCCATGGGAGTCGCGATAGACCAGAGGGACGACGTCTACGTGGCGAACGCCGGGGCGGGCAGCGCGTCGGAGATTTCGCCAGCCTGCTCGACCTGCACGCCAATCCAGCCTCCTGATTCGAACAGCCTGGTCCAAGCAGTCACGCTGGATGGAAGCGGGTTCGGAGGCGTGGTCGCAGACTCGACGAACACCACATTCTTCATGTCGAACGTAGTGGAGCGTGGCCACGCCCAGCTCTCGACGGTGAGCTCAACGGTGTACACCGGGACGTCCCTAGGGGCGTACAACCCCGGGGACCCGTTCGCCTACTCTCCGTTCGTGCCGAACGCGGTAGGCGTCCTCAACTCGACCGCGGCGCTGGTGGCTCCAGCCAACGGCACCCTCCTCGTCATCCCCACCTTCCCTGTGACGTTTGCCGACTGCGGCAACATAGCGGTGAAGTCCAATTCGTGCCTGTCTGGGTTCCCGATGGAGATGTCGATCGGCAACGGCACCTACGCATCCCCGACGCCGTTTCCGCTCACGATCTACCTACCTGGGGGTCCGAACCTGGCTATCGCCAACCAGTGTCAGCAGAACTGCTATACATACAACACGTATGAGACGTACAGCTACGGGTTCAATGTCACAGCCCCCCTCGGCTACCTGCTCAACGGGTCCACGTTCAGCAAGCAGCTCTATTGCTCGTCTTACAGCGGCAGGTACTCTGAGGGGTTCAGCGGACCCTGCAGCTCGTTCGACTACCTGTTCGATTCGAACTATACCACCGTCTACCGCACCGCCCCGCCCCCGCTCTACATCGTGGGCATAGACGGCCCGTCCACGGTCGTGGTGAACATGAGCAGGATAGTCCTGCCAAACTCCTGGCTCGACAGCCCCTACTTCTCGGTGTCTACCTCAGTAACCACCTTCAAGACCATCGCCGCGGCCGCCGGGGCTTTACTCGGATCGTTCGTCGGGCCAGTCGCTGGGGCCGCGGGGGCACTCGCCGGTTACGCTCTGGCGTCCAACTCGCCCAGGCTGGAAGTCGACAGCTACACGATAACGCCGACGCCCGGCGCCGACTTCGCAGCCTTCAACTACAGCCTGTGGTTTTACTTCAACGTCACATATCCTGCGGGATACAGCGTCAAGTCGGTCACGATTACCCACATACCGCTGATCAGGATTCTTGACGCTCTGCTTCCCATCAACTTCCCAGAGAACGACAGCGGGGTCCCGTACAGCGTACTCGGGATGACGCTAACCCCAGGGGGAAGCCTCAACCTGGTCAGCTACACGTCTGCACCCGCCCAAGGCCTCGGGAGCTGCACTTCGTCCGACGCGACGTGCGCGTGGGTCTCTTCAGCCGGGAGCCTCTACTTTGCGCTCGCCGGGCTGTTGCTTTGCGTGGCCAAGTCGAGCCTGTGCCCCTCCGGCACCCTGTCAATAAGCAAGATGATATTGAGCATCCTCTCGGCCATCGGAAGCACCTGGGCCGATGTCGAATCTTCGTCGATGATTGGGGCCATTTACCAGAAGGTGTCCACGGAGAAGGTGTTCGACTTCATGTCCGCCACGACTTTGTTGAAGTTCATAGCCGCCGTTGTGAGCGCCGTCGTCGCCTACCTGAAGGTCGCCAAAGACATCGGGGAGATAGTCTCACAGAGCTATGAATACATAGTCAACCTGATCGTGGACGCCTTCGCCACCATCACCCAGACGATAAACGCCTACTGTGCCGTGGAGAGCTGCTCTCAGGACCTGAAGGGATTCATCAGCGCGGCCAACACGGTGGAATCGGCGGTCTCGTTCGTGATGTCGGTGGTAGAATCAGACGACCCCAACGGCTCCGCCGTCTACCCCACTTACTATTACCAGAACGGCACCCTGGCTCTTGGATACGACCCCAGCACAGGGCAGGTCATAACAAGGGACAAGGCCGGCTTCCTGCTCGCGAGCAGTGACGGGTTCGACGCCTATCTCAACTCGGCTTACAATTACACCCTGGTGCTCACCATGGTCGGGCCGCCTGGCACGAACACCACGGTCCCGTACACCTCATGGGAGTCGAACGCCCTCCAGATGGGCGCAGTAGTCTCCGGACAGCTGTCCAACAACTCCCAGACAGCTGTGCCTCTGGAGACCTCAAAGAACGGCAGCTTTGTGAGCCCCGCGTACGTCGAGCCGGCAGTCAGCGTGACTGGTGGGCCCGGAGACTACACCGTATTCGTGAGGTCGCTGCTGAACAACGGTTCAGCGGTTGCGGCTTCGTCGGCTACTCTGACCATCGGCGGCGTATCATTCCCGATGCGCCAGTTGAACGCCACTTCGTTCTCGTATCAGGTCTCGGAGAGCTCACAGCGCCCGACGCCCTTCACTGTGGAAGTCCTGGGAGACGGTTTCCCCGGGGGCTTCACCGCGTCGTACCTTCCTTCCCAAGGTTATGCTGTGACATTCGAGGAGTCGGGACTCGCCCAAGGAACGGCGTGGAATGTGGCCCTGAACGGGTCATCTAGTAGCGGCTCTTCGGGCTCCCTCTCATTCTTCGTCCAGGCCAACGGAACTTACTCCTACTCGATTCAACCGGTCGCCGGCTACTCGGTCTCCCCCACAACCGGCACCGTGGTTGTAGACGGCAGCAACGTCGTTGTTACCGTGTCGTTCACCCCATCATCAGTTACAACCACGACGACAACGGCGTCATCTTCGGCTTTGCAAACCTCCTCCACTTCGGGGACGTCACAGACTTCCACGACTACGCCTTACACCGCATCGAGCACGCTGCCGGGTGCTCCCCAGCAGAGCTTCCCGGTTACATATCTCGCTGGTGCAGTTGCCGCTGTCCTCCTGGTGGTCGTTGGCTTCTTCTTCACGAGGAGGAAGAAGCGAGCAGTATAACCTGGTCCAAACCCAATATCAGCGGCACACTGTTTCGGACCATCACCCATCCCTGGATGGGATGGAATCGCATCCGCCCCGTGGGGCGTTAAAAGATTCGGGCGCGTAAGGGAGGAGTGCCAGCGCTGTACAAGGCGGTCGTCCAGAGGTACGACCCCACTCCAACGGTTTTGCAGCTGTTCGCGACGTTTCGGGAGATGGTGAACGATTGCCTGCGACTGGTCGCGCAAAAACCCGGTGTACCCACCTATGAAGGAGTGAAGTCCATTTGCTACCCCAGGATGATCGACTATCCCATTCACAACGGATACAGGGTTTCTGCCATGTTCGAAGCGACGAACCTCGTCAAAAAATACCAGACAGATTCGAAGCGCGGGGCCCGGAGCAGACCCCAATGCAGGAGACCGTTCCTGAAGGTTTCAATCGGGGTAAGCTTGCAGGGAGGCGCCCTCACCGTTCCAGAGGTAGGAGTCATCAAACTGACCCCCCACTCGATGCAGATCCTTTCGCACCGTGGGGTGAAGGTAAAGTCCGTAACCTTGACCCCGACGAACTGCTCGGTTTTGTACAACTACCTCGTAGAGCCGATGTTACCCTCAGGGGCCGTGGGAATAGACATGAACTTGGATAACCTCACGACATTCGACACAGATGGGGTGAGTCGCTTCTATGATTTGAGAGAGCTCACCGCCATTCATGAAACGTACAGGAGGGTGAAAAGTCACTTCAGAAGAGACGATTTCAGGATAAAACGCAGCGTGTTCAGGAAGTATTCGTCTATCGAGCGGAACAAAAGGAGCGCCATCCTGCATGAAATCTCTACGTCCGTAGTAAACTAAGCTGCGTCTAAGCGGCACGCAGTCGTGATGGAAGACCTTAGAGGGATCAGAGACATGTTCAGGAAGCGGTCTGGCTCTAGCAGCACCTACCTCTCCAAAATGAATTCATGGCCGTACGCGACGCTCCAGAGGCTCATCGCGTACAAGCTTGCTTGGAGAGGACTCCCCGTCCGCTTCGTACCTCCTGAAGGGACGTCTTCCCAATGCGCGGATTGCAGCGGCGCAATGTGGGAGGCGCCGGGAGATGAAAGGATGATGGTCTGTCGAGAGTGCGGTCAGGTGACAGACAGAGACCTCAACGCTGCGAGGAACATCTTGAAGCGAGGCCTGAGGTCCGGGCTCGGCGGCACTGCAGGTGAAGCGTTGAAGGCACCCAAGCTCTCGCAAGGGAGCCCAATGCCGGAGCAGATGCAGGGCATCCACCATGTCGAGGCAGACGACTTGGTAGAAGGATCAAAGCATAGCTAGTTTGTTTGCTATGCAGTTGCCTAGCTCACGCTAGGTTTCGTAAAACAAAAAGGGGAAAGCCGTCCTAGCTCAGGACAGCTTTCTTACTAAAATTGCGAGTTCGAGGACTAAAGTGATTGCTGCAAGGACCGCTACCACGAGCACATACGTAGAGGTGCTCGAGATAGAGGAGTTGGCGTTGCCGACCGAAGTCTGCAACCCCGCAATCGCGCTGTTGATGGAGTTGAAGTTTGCCGTCGTCGGGAGTGACCCGATGGCGTTGGTGACGCTCGTGAACCCGGATGTTACCGAGGACGCGAGGGTGTTGACAGAGGAGGCCGTTGCAGTGATGGCAGTGTTGATCGCGGTGAAGTTAGCGCCCATTTCGCTGTTGAGCCTCGCGAGGGCGGTGCTCAGAGAGCCCACCGTCGTCTGGTTCGCCAGCTGGCTGTTGACCGCGAAGCCGGCAGAGCCGTACCCCCAGGCATTGCCTGAGGTGGCAGAGACGACCGCGAGGTAGTTGCCAGAGGTCGAGGTGCTACTGTAAGCCCATGTCCAGACTCCGTTGCCAGCGAAGGTTCCTGCCACTGAGGCAGCCTGACCTCCTGCTGGGTTGGTGATCCGGGCGGTTACGGATACAGCCGATGTTGCGACTGTGCCGTTGCTCCAGTAGACGAAGGCCGCGACCTGCGCAGTCTGGCCGACAAGCAGTGGGGTGCTCGCCGAAGCGAGTACCGTCAGAGCGTTGCCGGTCGGGGCTGGCGCTGGTGCAGTGTAAGTGAATGAGCCGCTACCGCTTGCTGGGAGCTGGGTGTTGCTTGCGGACACGGTGTAGGTCCCTGTTGACCAGGTGCACTGGGCTCCGCCTGCTGCGAAGCTGTAGGTGAACTGCCCCACTGCGTTGAGGGGCTCGCTCGCCACGGCGCACGTCTGGCTCGAGGGGTTTGTCACCGTTATCTGGAAGCTATACCCAGTCGGGTTTGTTGGGACCGGTGAAACGCTGCCGGTCACCGTGATGGTGTTGGTGCCAGTCGCCGAAGCCGGGCTCGCAGTCACGGTCACCGAGTAGGTGGCCGCCGTGGCCAGGGCAGGGGCGAGCAGCAGGAACATCGCGAGAGTTCCCGCTGCGATGGCTGGAAGTGGTTTCATGCCTGGGTCCTCTAGGAGATGGTTACGGTGATTGGGTACTGAACTGACAGTCCGCCGCCGACAAAGGCTTGGACTGTGTAGGTTCCGGGCGTGCTGACGCCAAAGCTTGAGGCCGTAATGGTTCCTCCGGGTGCAACCGTGAAGCTGCCGCCGGTGACCATCACTACCTGGTTGGCGCTGTTGTACCAGACGAAGTAGACGTTGATCGTCTGAGTCGTGAGCCCGTTGTTGGTGAAAGTGATAGAAGCTCCAGTGAAGCCGCTGAACGTCGCCTGGCTTCCGCCAGTCGAGCTGAACGTCTGGTTCGGTAGAACCGACACGTTCACCGTCAGGGTGCTGGAGTTGGTGTTGCCTGACAGGTCGCTGGCGCTCAGCACGATGTTCCATGTTCCAGTCGTAAGACCGGAGATGGTTACACTGTAGCTGACGCTGCTGCCTGGGTTGTTGGTCCCTGTGACGGTGGCCGTCAAGGCAGTGGTGCCGTTGCCCACCGCGGTTACGGTCGACGCGTTCAGGTCACCGAAGCTGTCAACGATGGTGGCAGAGACTGAGCTGCCCGCGGACAGGTTGGCGTTGGCTGCAGTCACGAAGTTGACGTCAGGCGCCGCGGTGTCTACGAGGACAGTGAAAGTCGGGCTGACCACTACGTTGCCGTTGCTGTCAGTGGCGTTGAAGGTCACGCTGCTGGTACCTGACGGGAGCACCACGGCCGCCTGCCAACCGATAGAGTTGAGCGGTACTATGGATGCCGACTGCCAGACGCCGGAGCCGATCTTGTATCCGACTGACGCGATGGTGGTGTTGGTGAAGTAACCTAGGGACGAGTTCGCCACTCCTGTGAACAGGACGGCTGGCACGCCCGCATAGATAACCCCGGATTGAGGTGCTGGAGTCTTGACTGTGATGGTTGGGTTAGGGCTGACCACTGCGAACGTCAGGGTCACGGTCTTGGAGTGCCCTGCTACGACGCCGGATGCGGTCAGAGTGACCGTCCCGGTGGTAGAAGGCGAAGTCCAGGAGATCGGACCGAAAGATGCAGAGGTGCTGCTAAACCCGCCCGATATGTAGACGTTCGTGGCCGACAGGAGGCCTGAGGAAGCGCTGAGCGTTATCTGGATCTGTGCTCCAGTGTTCGTTGCAGTGTTCCCGAAGGCATCTGCCAGGGCTACGTTGACGTTGTAAGTGGTGCTTGGTATTACGTCGACTATCGCGTTCGTAATCCCTGGGCCGTAGAAGGCCTTGACCACGAAGGTTGACGCGGGTCCGCCAATGGTGTCGACAGGTGTCGACGAAGCCGTTGTGCTGATGCCGAGCGCGTGGGTCGGAGTGCCGTCGATTGGCGCGGTTACGTTATCCTGGTAATAGGATATCGCACCAGCACCTGTGTCGATGGCAAACGATGCCGACGCGTTGGAGGCACTATTGGTGGTCGCGGTCGCCGATGTGGTTCCGTCGCCGTTGACCGCAGTGCTGGCTGCGTCCAGGTAGAAAGCTACTGGAACCCCGCTCTGCTTTATGCTACCCGAACCCGTGCCGACGATAGCGGCTACGGACGAGTTGACAGAGACGAGGACCGAGCTTCCCGCCATGACGTTGCCGTGCGGTGTCACGGTTGGGACTGGCGAAGCTGCGAGGAATGTCGACGTGATGATTGACCCGGACTGTCCGGTCGCTGCGAAGCCAGAGCCTGACATGCTCACCGTTATGGAACCGGTGGTCCCATAGGGGGTGTTCTGGAAGTAGTTCAGATCGCCGGAGATTCCGGCGAGGGTGAACGAGGTCCCAGAGCTTGGGCATGGGAAGACCACTGTGCCGCAGGATACCGAGACGTAGGTCGAGGTCGCGTTGCTGAATCTACCGCCGCCGGACGTCGCTGAAATCGTCAGGCTGGTCGGGTGATAGGTGGCGAAGTTGATCTGGTTGCCGAACTTGTCGGTGAGCGACACGCTGATCCCTGTGCCCTGCACGTAGGCGCCAGCGACGTGCTTACTGTCGAAACCAGCACGCCGTTCGTAGTGGTTCGGAGCAGTAGTCGTCGTGTTGCCTGGGAGGGTGATGCTCACTTTGTTCGGAGTCCCTGCAGTGGTTGAGACTGATTGAATCCAGTGGATGGAACTCGTCCCCAATGTTGCCTCCAGAGTCGAGGGGCTGTTGAGGACGACGTTGGTCGGGGTGAAGGTCGCGGATGCGACGCCGTTGAGCGTGCTGTTGGCGACGGTGTTCGAAGAGCTCGGGGAGACAGCGCCGTAGGTCGATAGGATCGACCACGCCACTGGGACTCCGGCGAAGCCTAGCGAGTCACCCGTCGTCAGCACGGCCCTAGCGTTGCACGCGGCTGACCCTGCGACGAACGTGTTTCCGAAGCACGAGTCACCAGACCAGAACGTGACCTGGACTGATGGCGTCGTGCCGAGGCCGTAGGCCTTTGCGGCCGCACCAGCGGAGTACGCGGGTGAGGACGCATCCTGGACGCTCGTTGAGAAGGAGCCGACTGCTGCGCTTGTGGTTGCCGGTGTGGCCGGTTCCAGTAGGAACGCAGTAAGTGTGTTCAGACTGGCGCCGGGGGGCAGCGACAAGGTGCAGGAGGCCGAAGATAGAGTGTTGATTGTTGCAGCCGTTGTCGAACAACCGTACGTAGCGGTGGCAAACGTGTGAGTCGTGAAAGTCCACCCTGTAGGCGCGGTCATCGTGAACGCTGTGATCGCGTACGAGTTGGTGCTCGGGTTAGAAATTGAAAACCCTTCGCTTGTGTAGGTGTTTGCTGGGATTACGTTGTCTGTAAGCGCGATTGATGGAGATGAGGAGTTTGCCGCACTCGCAGGCGAGACCAGAGGCACCAGAACGAGGAGCCCCGAAAACGCCAGGAGCGCAAGCAGAAGTCCTGAGCTAAATTTTCTTTGATACGCATTCGTAGGCGTATACATATTTTCAAAACGACAGGCCCTGAGTCCTTATATAACCATGATGGACAAATCGTCCACAACGGCGGGAATGGCGCCGCATGGGTCGTCAGAATGGCTCCTTCAGACTCCGATGACCGGAATATCGCCACAAATCCCAATCCAGGCGAGGGCCAAGATGGGCGAGATAATCCAAGGCAGGTTTCGCCCGCAAGAGCGGCGTGGAAAGTAGGGGTTTTAGCATACAGAACAAGCTTGACCTTCGTGCAGATTCGAGTTTCCAGGCGGCTGGCCCGAGGGTCGGGTTTAACTCCCCTGCTGTCCCTGTCGGGGTTGAAGTGAGCGCTGGGAGGCCGGAAGAACACCAGGAGAGGGCGGAGAGACGGGCCCCCGCCTGCGCCACCCAAGACTGTGCGATGATGCGTAGCTACGCTTCAGGAAGAGGCGGGTAAGGGGCTGACCGACATCTCGGCCGTCGGCTTTGCCATCTACCTCGCGGCTGTGCTTTCGCCGGGTTACGGCCTGGGAACACTCACCGGCAAGTGGAAGAGCGACCCGGGGCTGTCGCGGCAGATCGGGTTTTCACTCGGATATGGGCTCGCGGTAGACACCGCAGCCCTGGCTATCGGGACCCTCGGGCTCAGGCTCGGGCCACTTGTCCTGGCAGGGGTATACCCCTGGACCGTCTATTCGCTCGTCGGCCTGGGCCCCGCCTTGGTGCTCATCTCCGCCTTGGCGGGTCATGAGAAGCCGAAGGCGCCCACGATATCCAAGTCCGACCTCGCGGTGCTCGGGTGCTCCGCAGTCGTCGCGCTGGTGGCGTGGCTTTACTTTGCGAAGTACCCGGTCTTCCCCATCTACTACAACCCCGACTTCGTTGCGAACGTCGGGCAGCCCGCGGCGCTGGTGGCTGGGACCATGACCTCGTTCAGGCTGCTGCTCTATGGGGCCGCGTACTACCAGGTGGCGGCGTCGTTCGCCGTGGTCGGGTCGAGCTCGTTGGCGACGGCCGAGGTCGCGATGACGCTGCTGGCCGTGCTCTCGCCGGCCCTGGTGTACGCGGTCGCGTCAGACCTGTTCTCGAGCAGGAGGCCGGCGCTGATAGCCGTGATCCTGTACTCCCTGGCCGGGACCACGTGGGCCCAGATGATATATTCGGACGGGCTTTACCCGAACTTCGTCGGGACGCTGCTCGGGCTGGTGCTCGTCGCCGCGTTCTTCGACGTGGGGCGGGGGGCGAAGTCGTGGCGGGCCTGGGTCGCCTTCGCGGCGGCGGTGGTCGCGACGTACTTCTCGCACTTCACGGTGCTCGCGGTGATGGGGTCGCTCCTGGCGGTGTCTGTGGCGCTGGGCCTCATGAAGAGCCCCAGGTTCAAAGGGTCGTTGGCGGCGTTGGCGGCGATGGTCGTTCCCGGGGGCGTGGGGCTCCTGGTGTTTCACAGGCTGATCGGAAGGGTGATCGCGACTTCGTACCAGGGGGTGGGATTCCAGCCGCTCGCCACGTACCTTTCAGCGGTGCTGGCGCCTGTGCCGTCGCTGGCTTACCTGGCATCTGACATCAGGAACGACGTCGGGTTCCTCGCCATGGCGTTTCTCTTCGGAGTAGGGGCGTACAGGGCTGGGAAGACCCGCGACCCGGGGCTCCTCCTCTTGGCGATCTGGTTCTTCGCAGTTTTGGTCGTCGCACCACAGGACTCGGCTGCCTGGCGCTTCTCGCTCGAGGCGGTGTTGCCGATGACGCTCCTCGCTGGGTACGGGCTCCACTCGATCATGCCCCAGAAGAGGGTGACGAAACAGCAGAGGGCCAGGGCGGGCGACCCGTACAAGTTCGGGATCGTGGTTCTCGCGCTCCTCTTCGTGACCCCGATAGTCGCGCCCGGGTGGGCTTCGACGCTCGCCCTGAACCTCTCTCAAGGGAGCGGGCAGGAGGCGCAGATACAGCTGCAGGTCCAAGATGCCATGACGTGGCTCGGCCAGAACACGCCGAAGTCGGCGTACCTGCTTTCGGTCACGGACCCGACCTTCCTCTACGCGAGCGTCCAGATAGGACGCAACTGCACGTACGAATACTTCGGGAACGAGACGCAGGCGGTCTCGTTCGCCCGCGCGGAGGGGATGGGCTACATCGTAGTGACGTTACACAACGTGTTCTACAACCCGTCAGTCCAAGCGTCCGATACGGCGACGAACCTGCCGTGGTACACGTATCGGTCCACGGCGAACGTGACCCTCGCTTACAGCAACCCGGACGTGAAGGTATTCCGCCTCGGATGAGGGGCGCACGCCGGGGAGGGACGAGACCGGGTCCGTCGGAGACGGGACCTACTCGTAGCCGAGGCGCCTTAAGCGCTCCCTGACTTCCATGTCGTCGTGGGCGAAGGCGCCCATCGATTCGCCGAGGGATGCGGGGACGTCGAAGTCGTGGGTGAAGGTGGGAAGGCTCGACGCAGCGTCTCTCGCGGCCTCCGGAGAGAACGAGCCGCGAAGCTCCTCTATCGCATCCCTGGTCTTGTTGTAGACGGCGCTCCCTTCCGGGCCGAAGACACGCACCCGGTGGTCGAACGACGAGATCAGGGCGGACCGCTCCCGCTCGTCCTTCGCGAGCGGGAGGACGGAAGAGCTCGGCCCGAAAGACTCGGCCATGGCTATGTCCGAGCCCAAGGTCGGCGCCTCGCCGCCGGTCGCGTACCCGACCAGGGACTTCACAGATGCGAGGCTGACATGGCGACCCGGCTTCAGCACGGGTAACTCCGCGGGGTAACGGACGTAGAGCGGGACCTGCAGGAGCCGGTCGTCCAGGGTGAGCTCATGGCCATACACCCCCCCTTCGCCGAGGAGCTGTCCGTGGTCGGAGGTGACTATCACGAGCGACCTTTCGAGGCGACTCCCTAGGGCTTCGAGGAGCTCGAGCCCCCTCTCCACCGCCAGCGTCGCGTGCCTGGGGTACCGCTCCTTCCAGTTGAGGGGCGGGCCGGCAGGGTTCCCTGTGATGGTCTCGTACTGCCGCTGGATGAGTGAAGGGGCGTCGCTCCAGTTGTATGGCTCGTGCGCCTCCATCAGGTTCGCGAAGAGGAAGAACGGTGGGGCGAGCTTCTTCCGCACTGTCTCCCTTATCACGAACTTCGACCCCTTTTCCATCGGGTGCAGCCCGAGCGCCTTCCCTGTCCCCCTTCTCAACTTCATGGAAAGCTGCGCGCGGATAGTCCCGAACTGGCGGTCGAGGAGCAGTTTCGCCGCCTTGCGGAGCAACGAAGAGCGGTCGTAGAGGTACGGGGGCTCGTGCGCAGACTTTCCGTTGAAGTCAAAGAGCGCGTAGTCGTCGAACTCGTACCCGAAGGGGGGAGAGACGAGCGGGTTGCAAGAGTAGCCCACTGTGCTGTACCCGAGCCCGCGTACTTCAGAGAGGATAGTCTCTTGGGTCCGCAGCCCGGATGAGCTCAGCTCAGCCATCCTCCTGGCGCTGTTGTCCGAGTTGAACGACCGGTGGATCCCGTGCTGGGAAGGCATCAGGCCGGTGAACATGGATGCGTGCGACGGCGCGGTCCAGTTGTCTGTGGAGATGGCGCCTTCGTACCTCCTGAAGCCCATGCTTTCCAGGCGTGCGAGCCCCCCGGCGTGGTCTTCCCGGAGTGTGTCCAGCACGAGCAAGACGACGTTGAACTTCATCGGGGCGATGTGGCCTTTCGTGCCTTCAGTGTCTTAAGTGCTTTCAACTCGGTGGAAGCGACCCGGTCCCATGTGAACGTCCCTGCCAGTTCTGCGCCCCGCCTTGACAGCGCGGCCCTGCGACCGTCGTCGGCGAGGAGGGCGCAGATCTGCGAAGCGAAGGCGCCCGCGTCCCCGGGCGGGGCATATACAGCCGCTTGGCCGAACACCTCCCGGAGCGCGGCGAGGTCAGAGATGACGCAGGCACACCCGGACGCCATCGCCTCCGCTGTCGACATGCTGAACCCCTCGTGCAGCGACGGCAGCACGAACAGCTTGGCGTTGGCGTAAAGGGCCGCGAGCTCTTCGTCCGAGAGATACCCACGGACGGAGACATCCCCAGTCAGGCCGATGGCGTCCACCGCACCGCGGAGCTCTTCGAGCTGGCTCCCGTACCCCCCGGCGACCACGAGCCTGGACCCCGGCCTCTCTTCGAGGACCGACTTCCAGATCTCCGGGAGGCGCAGCACGCCCTTGTATGGGAGGAAGGTCCCTGTGTAGACGGCGTCCACTGGCCGGTCCTCGGGGGACGGGCAGGGCTCTCGGCCCAGGCCGCACCCGCTCACCAAGAACTTGTCAGGGGGGACACCCCAGGCAGCAGAGAAGTCCCGCATCGTAGCCTTGCTCACGGCGATTATGACGTCGGCCCTCCTCCCGATGGCATAATTCGCTTCATGGAGCAGGGCGACTCCGATGCCTCGGAGGAGTCCCAGGGGGCCCGGGTAGTTCGGACGTCTTGCGAGGCTGACCGCGTCCCCTTCGTCCAGGTGGTGGACTACGATCCCGAGTGGCCTGCGCAGCAGCTTCGAAAGGATGTATGCTGGGAAGAGGTTGACCCAGTTCCTGTCCCCGCAAAGGACTACGTCAGGAGGCGGACGCGCCCTGCTCAGCTGCACCCCCCTGCGGACCGCAGAGATGACCGTGAGCGCGTCCAGCGGCAGCCGGTTCTCCCTGAAAGAGTAGACCTTCACCTCGGCGGTTTCCGACCCGCCGGTGCCAGCGCCCCCGGTTATGGAGGGCGAGCGCTCGACCGTCGTCACTTCGGCACCTAGGGAACGATATGCTTCCACGGTCTTCACGAACCTCGTCTCGGACCCGTGGAGGCCCGAATCCGCGCCCCAGACGGCTATGAACAGGTAAAGGACCGAGAAGGGCGAAGCGCGAGGACGGGGGGGAGTCAATTCCGTGCGGGTGCCAGCCGGAGGGATACGGTCCCCACGGGTCGCGTCGCTGCCGCAGGGAGACGGGGGGCCACACCCCTCGAAGGGGGCGGGAGCTCGCATCCGGAGCGTCGCCTCGCCGCGCCGGTCCCGAATTTCAAGGATGGCATTCACCCCGACCGGAGCTTATAGAGGTTTGAAGCCTGAGCTGTGCTCGACTAGGCCGCTACGGAGCGGCTTGCAGGAGCCTGGGCCAGGAACGGGCGGTATTTGGCGCCGACCTTCAGCCCTTCCCATTCTTCGACCTCGATCGCAACGGCGCCTCCCACCGCGCCCTCCAGGAACCGGTGCATGGCAAGGAGGGCAGGTCCGTCCACCTTGACTTGGGATCTCAGAATGAACCTATCATCCCCCTGCTGGGCAAGCTGGTAGTTGATGGGTCCGAGGAGCCCGTCGAAGAACTCGACCACGAAGTGCGGGGAGAGCGTCGTCCCGCCTTTACGCACGAGGAAGTCCTGCTTCCTCCCGCTTACGAATTTCAGCCGGGGCAGATAGGAACCGCACTCGCACTTCTCCTCATCGGCGAGGGTCGCGTAGTCTCCCGTCCTGTATCTTATCAAAGGCATCGCCCTGTTGAGCATCGTGGTGATCACCACCTCGCCTTCTTCACCGGGCGAGGCTGGCTCCTCCCCCTTCAAGACTTCCATCAGGTGGTAGTCGGTGAACACGTGTATGCCCGTCTGGGCGGAGCACTCGCCACCGATCGCGCCGACCTCGGCCGACCCGTAGTTGGCGGTGACCATGGCGTTGTACCTCGATTCGATCTCTTTCTTTGCGGCTGGGAAGAGAGCTTCAGCCCCAGCTGCGACGCGGTCGACTGAGAATTCGAGGCCCTCTTCTTCCATCGCCCTCCCGACGGCAACCAGGACGCTCGCCTTCCCCTTCAGGACGTCGAGCTTGGTCCTGCTCAACTCCCGGGCGGCGAGGCGGAAGGACCGGACGCCTCGGGTGACGAGGACAGTCCTCAGAAGCATCATCTCCGAGTCCACGGTTCCGACAATCGTCTTGAAGGGATAGTTCGACCTGTTCCCGAAGTATGTCCAGCGGTCGGTGTCGGCTAGGACCATCTGCGCGCCCCTGGCCAGGAAAGGGATGCCAGCCATCCAGTTCCTTCTGAACCCCAACCCCCAGCCGATGTCGATGAAGTTGGCGTCCATGAAGAATTCGACTCGCTGTCCGGTGGTCCCGGACGTCTTTCTAGAGAGCGCAGGCCTTGTCTGCAGGGAGCGGAGGGCAGCGCCAGCGGCGAGTATCTTGGGTTTGTCAAGGTCGGGCATGCGGCCAAGGTCGTTGGGAGAACGGATGGCGTCGGGGCCCAGCTTCCCCCCCTTCATCAGCCGGTGATAGTACGGCACAGTGTTGTACGAGTAGCGCACAGCCGCCCGCAGCCTTTTCGCCTGGAGGTCGAGAAGGTCGTTCTTCCCGAGACGATAGGTGCGCTTCGCCCGCAGATAGTGATAGAAACCTCGGGGGAGCATCTACCCCGACCTGGCCTCTCTTGCCAATATGACGTTGCTAAAGCTCAACTTTCCGCCGAAGCTTGCCTTCGCGGATAAAAGGTTGCGGGGCGGGATCGGCGCATCGAGGAACCGGCGCCCAAGGCGGGATTGCTGCGGCTGGGTGAACGGGCCATCAACCCTGGGTTTAGAGGGCGAAAGCGGTCGTGCTTAAGTAGCATATAGAACGGGCAAATGTTTCTTGGCGGACACCACGTCAAAGGTCTCGGCTTCCGCCCGCATGGTCACTCTTGCCGCGTCGGTCGGCTCCTTCGTCGAATGGTATGATTTCTTCGTAGCGACGACTGCTGCAGTGATCGTTTGGCCGCTGCTTTTTTTCCCGACGAAAGACCCCGGGATCGCGTTGCTGCTCTCCCTGACGACTATCCTAGCGACCAAAGTGAGCGCGCCGATCGGGAGCGCGATTTTCGGCCATTATGGCGACAGGCTGGGAAGGAAGGTAGGCGTAACCTGGACGCTGCTGATAACAGGCCTGGCTTCGCTCGGCGTGGCCCTCACCCCCGACTACGCGACCGTGGGGATACTGAGCGCGGTCATGATCTTTGGGCTCAGGATCGCAGCCGGCATCGGCTATGGCGGAGACTACGGCCCGTCAATCACCTGGGTGACCGAGGCAGCTCACGGTTCAAAGTGGCGCGGGTTCTGGGGATCGTGGGTCGGCTCGGCTGTCCAGCTGGGCACCATCGCTTCTAGCCTGAGCTTCTCGATCGCCTCTTCAGCGCTCCCGAGCAGCGCCTTCCTCCTGTGGGGGTGGCGAGTGATCTTCGTAATCGGGAGCCTTGCTGCGCTCGTCGGAATCGTAATCCGGCTCAGGATGGCCGAGAGTCCGCTCTTTCTGGACCTGAAAGAGAAGGGGAAGCTCGAGAAGTCCCCCGTGGTCAAGGTCGCCAAGAAAGAATGGCGCAAGATACTGATCATAATGGTCCCGTTCGGCGCCCTGTTCGGTGTGGGGAACCTCGTGGGCGTCGTCGGCGGACAGGCATTCATGAAGGCGCTGCACGTGCCGCTCCCGCTCATCACGCTCTCAGTAGCTGCCGCAGCCACGGTGGCTCTCTTCACCGGGATGTGCCTCGCCGCCCTCTCCGACGTGTTCCCCAGAGGGAGGAAGTGGATAGTCATCGCGGTGATGCTGCTCGTCGCCGCGACTTCGACCGTCACGTTCAGGCTCTACGAGCTGAAGAGCACCTGGGGGGTGGTCTTGGGGATGGTCTCCGTCTTCGGGCTGACTAGCTCGACTTCGCAGATATTTCCCGCAATGCTGACCGACCAGTTTGGGACCAGCACAAGGTC
>JAFMAU010000021.1 GCA_029784825.1 Nitrososphaerota archaeon
CTGTGGTTGGGATGGACGCACCCTTTGGCCTGGTTTTTGGTGCCAAGAAAGTAGAACGTCCCTGGCGCTTCATGCAGGAACCTCGAGAAGTCCTCTCCGCCCATTATCGCGTCCATCTTCCTCACCTTTGCGCCTGGAATCTGCTTCAACAGCCGGATCACACTCTGTGTCGTCCTGGGGTCGTTGACAGTCACAGGGTATGCGTCCTCTTCGAATTCCACTTCTGCAGATGCCCCGAACGACTTGCATACCCCGGCCACCACCTGTTTCACCTTCTTCTTGGCCCGCCTTCTGGTCGTCTCATCAAGGGTCCTGATTGTGCCCTCGAGGTGAGCGAAGTCCGGTATGATGTTCTCCTTAGTTCCCGAGTGGACCGCGCCGACCGTAATAACGAAAGGGCGCACTGGGTCGATCATCCTGGATGAGATGCCCTGCAGCGCGAGAATAACATGGGCGGCCAGGTAGACTGGGTCGACCGTCTCGTGCGGCGCGGAACCGTGACCCCCTCTGCCCACAATCCTCACCTTGAAAGTGTCCGGCGCGGCCATCACGGCCCCTTCCTTCACCCCGAACTCTCCGGATTTCTGACTGTTGCTGATGTGCAGGCCGAATACGTAATCGACATCCGGGTCCTTCATGGTGCCCGCTTCTATCATGGGGAGGGCGCCTCCTCTCCCCCCGTGCTCCTCCGCAGGCTGGAAAAGGAACTTTACGGTCCCGACGAGCTCATCTCTGCTGTCGGCCAACAGCCGGGCAGCTCCGAGGAGCATCGCCATGTGCGTGTCGTGCCCACAGGCGTGCATGACGCCTTCAATCTTGGACCTGAATGAGACATCAGAAAGCTCCTGCACCGGGAGCGCGTCCATGTCCGCCCTGAGGGCAACCACCTTGCCTTTCCTCGAGCCCTTGAGGACACCGACGACTCCGTTACCGCCTACGCCCGTCTTCACTTCGACCCCCAGACCGTGCAGCTTCTCAGCCACGAACGCAGAGGTCCAGCTTTCCTCATAGGAGAGCTCAGGGTGCTGGTGCAGGGCCCTGCGGTTCTTGATTATTTCAGGCTCGATCAACTTCGCTTCTTCGAACAGGTCCACGCAGCCGCGTCGGCGGACCGTCCGATAAATGCTCTCGGGCCGCTCCCTAGAACATCAGAGAACCTTGGATGTTGATGGGCGGCAGGTCTTCAGGGTCTACCTGGAGCTCGACGATCCGGGGAACCTCCGACTTCTCCATCAGGAATTCGACCGCGGAGCCTATCCCTTCATCCGAGACTACGCGCGCGCCCAGCGCCCCGAAAGCATCTGCGACCTTTGTGATGTCCGGGTTTGTGTGCTGAGTGCCGAAGACGCGCCCCATCTTCTGTATCTTCTGCCTCATCAGCAGTACTCTGTATGAGTTGTCGTTGACCACGACGATCTTTACCCCTATCTTCTCCCGGACCGCCGTCTCAAGGTCTTGCATCGTCATCATGAACTCACCATCCCCCATCACTGCGACCACTTCTTTATCGGGAAACGCCATCTTGGCTCCTAGCGCCGCTGGGAACACGAACCCCATCGCCCCCATGTTCGCCGCAGCCAGGAAGCTCCTTTCCTTCCTGACCTTCAGAAGTGCGTACGCGTACACCTGGTGGAGTCCCTGGCCTGCGGCAAAGATTGTATCTCTGGGGATTGCGCCGTCTAGCGCGGCGAGGAAGCGTGCCGGGTTGACGTATCCGTCCTGGCTGGTAGATTGAGACTCGAGAAGCGCCGCTGCCCAGGACGCTCTTCCTGCCTCCACCCGACTCGACCATTCGGGGGACGCTTTGATGCCCTCCAAGAGGCCAGCCAGCGTATCGGCGAAGCGGGCTGCGTCAGAGTAGGAGTGAAGAGCATACGCTACGGGCTTCCTGTCCCAAATGGGGTCCATGTTTACCGCGAGGACCTCTCCCTTGGGGGTGGCGTTGTATCCGTACGTGGAAACGTCGGAAAGGCCGCAACCCAAGCACAAAACGACGTCGGCCTGGGTAAGAAGGGCGTCGGCCATCCTCAGGCCCCCGAACCCGATCCTTCCGGCGGTCATGGGGTGGTCCTCCGGTATCACTCCTCTGCCGTTGCTTGTAGACACGACTGGGGCTGCGACCCTCGCCAGGAGATTGGCCGCGGCGCTCGCCCCCTCTGACGAGTTCACGCCCCCACCGAGTACGAGAAGGGGACGCTTTGCCTGCTTCAGCGCGTCCGCCGCCCGGAGAACGTCGGCATATTCCGGTTCGTGGGCCTTCTCCGGAGGCAGCTCCGCGACGCGCGAACCCGCTTCCTGCTGCCAGACATCCTCAGGCACCTCCAGGTACACCGGTCCCTTGGGGGCGCTTGAGGCGAGCGCGAATGCCTCGGCGATGTCCATGCCGGCCTCCTGCCCTCTTCCGATCCGCCATCCCTTCTTCACCATGCTCGCCGCCATTTCCAGCTGTGGGACCTCAAGCCACGAGTCCATCCCCACCATCCTTCGCTTGACCGCACCCGCGACAAGAACCATCGGCGACCCATCCTTCCAGGCGTTGCCGAGCGCAACCAACGAGTTCAGGAACCCCGGCCCGCCATGTACCAACGCGACCCCCGGCCTTCCGGTCACCCTCCCTTCAGCGTCCGCCATGCTTACCGCAACCTGTTCGTGCCTTGTCGAGACGTATCTGATCTTGCTCCTGGAGAGCGCGTCCATCAGGTCGAGCACAGAAGTTCCGATCAGGCCGTATGCCCTCTTGACGCCGTAGCTCTCGAACGCGCTGACTAGGAGTTCGGAAACCTTCATGGGTTCACGACGTTCAGCGGCGGCTCTCCCAGTGCTACGCGCAGCACGTTCTCCACGGTGGTCTGGATAATCCTGAGCCTCGCGTCGTTCGTGGCCCCGGCTATGTGAGGCGTCAGGACCAGGTTCGCGCCTTCCTTCGCGGCCACCAGGAGAGGGTTTCCTGCATCCAGGGGCTCCGATGTGAAGACGTCTACTGCCGCGCCGCCGATCCACCCCTGCGCGACCGCCTTCGCCAGAGCTCCCTCGTCCGTCAACTCACCCCGCGAGACGTTGATGAATACCGCGTACGACTTCATCAGGCGGAACTCTTTCTCACCCAGCATCTGCCTGGTGGCGGGTGTCAGCGGGACGTGGATGCTCACCACGTCGCTTTCTGACAGCAGCCTCTGGAGCGGGAGATGCGACACGCCGAGTTTCAGCTCGTCAGCGTCGGGCAGTCGGGCGAGGTCCGTGTAGACCACGTTGGCGCCCATCGCCCTCGCTCTCCATGCTACCTCCTTTCCTATCCTCCCGAGGCCTATCACGCCCCACGTCTTACCGTGGACTTCGGCTGCGACATTGAGCAGCTCTTCCTGTACCCATGCGCCCTCGACCATCCTGCGGTGTGCGTATCCCATCCTCTTCAGCAGGACAAGCGCAGCTGCAAGGGTGTGCTCCGCGACAGAGATCGCGTTGGCCCCCCCGATGTTCGAGACAGGTATCCCATTCTTTCTGCAGGCGACGAGATCTATGTGGTCATAACCGGTGGACGGCTGGGCGATGAGCTTCACCCTCTCCATCTTAGCTACCATTTCTGAGGTGATTGGAATCTTGAACGTGTAATCTCCTATGACGAAGTCAGCCTCCTTCAGCGCCCCGTCGAGCTTGGGGCCCGCTTCATTGATAGTCTCGAAGTCTGCTTCGATCCCGCTCTTTTCCAGGCTCTCCGCGAAGAAGAGCCGTATCAGCCCTTCTGGCATGGGCGAAAGGACTAGGACCTTCAGCACGCCGCTCGACCGTGGCAGCCGATTTTAACGGTTCTGACATCGGCGGGGTGCGAGGCTCACACTTTTAGGCTAACTTCCCGAGACAGGGGCGTTGGCTCTCTCCAACGCAGCGAAGGCAGGCGTCGCCATCTTCGTAGGAGCTGTCCAATTCAGCATCGGCCTGATACTCGCCGAAATCTACTATCCGGGCTATAATGTCTCGACCAATTACGTGAGCGACTTGGGGGCAACCTGTCCCGGCTCTGCGACGGTCGGCTGCGTGATCAACCAGCCCACCTCGATGATATTCAACAGTTCGATTGTCCTCCTCGGGATCATGATCCTCGTCGGGGCCTATTTCCTCCAGCGAGGGTTCCATGATAGGCCGGCGGCTGTCATGATCGCCCTGGCTGGTATCGGCGCGATGGGTGTAGGGCTCTTTCCAGAGACCACCGGTGTATGGCACAGCATCTTCTCTCTGATCGTGTTTCTGTTCGCAGGGCTGGGCGCCCTGGTGACCGCGAGACTGCAGAAGAAACCCATGTTCTACTTCTCGATAGTCCTCGGTCTGTTCACGCTAGTCGCGCTGGTCCTCTACATCGGAGGGGACTACCTTGGACTTGGGCCAGGAGGGATGGAGCGGATGGTCGTCTATCCGGTGCTAGTCTGGTCAATAGGGTTCGGCGGGCACATGATGGCGCTCGACGACCCGGTGAAAGGATAGCTCCGATCCAAGCGAAGGCACTGTACCACATTAGGGGGTGCCCCTCCTCGAATGCATGCGGGGCGTCCGTGAGTCACCAAAAAGGGGATGGGTCCGCATCTAAAATGCGGCACCCGTTTTCCAGATGGATCTTGCCTACGCCTTTCTAGGCCAGAGTGGAAGCACGCTTTTCCCGTAGACTTCGTTGAGGACGTTCGCGATGGCTGTGTATACTGCGGTGAGTCCGCACAGGACCCCTTCATAGCCTGTGAACTGACCGAATGTTGTGCCCATGTTCGACCAGAAGCCTGCTGCCAGGAGGAAGAACAGGATCGTTAGAGTCCCAAACACTACCATGAGGGCGCCGTTGATTCGCAATGTTCCGATGAACATCAGGAGTGTGAAGATGCCCCAGAAGAAGAGGTAGTATCCGAGCGCTGTGTTGGTGGGTGGGAATCCTGACAGACCCGAAATGCCTGGAAGGATGAAGATGAAGACGAAGGACTCCCAGAAGAACCCGTACGAGAGGAACGCCGTCATTCCGAACGTGTTCCCCTTTCTGAATTCCAGGAGGCCTGCTACAATCTGGGCGAAACCACCAAAGAAGATGCCCATCGAGAGTACGCTGGAGCCGAGCGGATAGACGCCGGCGTTAGCGAGGTTGAGGAGTATTGTAGTCATTCCGAACCCGAATAGTCCTAACGGAGCGGGATTTGCGAGAACCACGTCAGCCTTTATTGGCTGGCTTTGGCTCAATATGTTCGCAGCCACGCCTCGAACTTTCTATTTAAGGCTGAGCGACAGGTCCTCGAATGAGCATCAGAGGTTTTGCCTCTGGCCAGAAAGCTCTGCGGTGACTTCCTTCCAGGCAGCTCCCACATTCCCAGGCGAATATCCTCCACCTCCCATCGCAAGTATCTTCCCCCCGCACAGCTCGTGCGCGAGCCTGTGTAGCTTACTGGCGGCATAGCTGTGGACGGCCGGCGTGTAGTTCAGGTCCGTGATGGGGTCTCCCGCGAGCCCGTCCGCCCCGCACTGGAAGAAGATCATCTCTGGCTTCGACTTCCTTACGAACTCCTCGACCTGGTCGAACGCCTGGAAGAACTCCTTGTCCCCAGAGCCGGGCGGGAGACCGACGTTGATCTTCGTCCCCATTGCGAACCCCTTGCCGGTCTCGGAGGCGTCACCGGTGCCGGGATAGAGAAATCTCCCGTGTTCATGGATGTCTCCGATTATTACTCTTGGGTCGGGTTCGAACTCGTAGTACACCCCGTCTCCATGATGGGCGTCTATGTCCACGTACGCGACGCTCCTCAGTTTGAATTCGTTCAGCGCTCTGGAAATCGCTATGACGCTGTCGTTGAAGACGCAGAAGCCTCGTGCCTCATCCGGGGCAGAGTGGTGGAGCCCTCCAACCGGATTGAAGAAGTGGTCGAAACTTCCCTCTAGCAACAGTTCCAACCCTCTCAGGGTACTCCCCACGGGAAATAATGATGCTTCGTAGACCCCCTTGAATGCTGGGGTGTCCTCGCTCCCCAGCTCTCCCAGCCCGGTCGCCGAAGCCTGTCTCACGCGGTCGACGTATCCTTGCGTATGGAAAACCAAAAGGTCACTTTCGCTGGCGGATACCGGTTCAATCACTTTGAATCCCTCCGTCTCCCTTTGACCTTCGATGTATTCAGCGAAAACCCCAAGGCGGGAAGAGTTCATCGGGTTCCCGGCGGGGAACGAGTAGAGGAACGACTGCTTGCCGAATGACACGGCGAGCCTGCAGCCCCGCATCAGCGGACGGACTTGCGGATCTTGATTATCGAGCAATCAATCCACCCTGAACACCCATTTGTCCTGGAACTCTGCGAGCGTGCCTGGGTCGGTCGACGTCGGGAACCTGATCCTGACCAAGTCAGGTTCCACCTTCTCGGAAGTCGGAAACCCGAGGTTCCGAACTAGCTCTATCATCCGGGTGTTGCCCCAGTCTACAATCGCCTCGAGCATCGATATGCCGTCAAGGTTCGCTGCCCGTACGATTCTACCTGTGAGCCCGGTCCCGAGGCCCTTCCCTTGGTATTCGTCGGCAATCAGCAGTCCGACTTCGGCTGTTTTGAGCCCAGAGTGGCAATATGACGCCAGCCCAACTATCTTCTCCTCGATCATCGCAACCAGCACAAGGCATCCCGGCCTGGGAGATAGCTCGCCCACCAGCGACTCCCTGGATATGCCCGTGGTGAGGAACCTGTAGTAGATGGTTTCTTCGGAGAGCCCGGCGATGAATCTCTCCAGTGCGGCGGAGTCGCTGTCACCGAGGGCCCTGACTTGGGCGCTGGCGCCGTCCCTGAGCGTGACGTCTGCAGTCACAGCCTCGTGAGTCGGTTGCAGGTGGGGCATCGCGCGGCATCTCGCCCGGATGAATACTTGCCTTTAAGGGACGACCGCGGTATTCAGGTAGAAATCAGAGGACAGGGCGCTCTAGGACGTCTGGACCTGTTTGCGGATCGTCTCGACGACGTCCGGGTTGGCGAGGGTCGTGACGTCGCCATAATCCTTCCTGTCTGAGATCGATGCGAGTACCCGTCTCATGATCTTCCCCGACCTCGTTTTCGGAAGGTCAGGCACGATATAGACGAACCTCGGCCGGGCAATCGGTCCAAGCGACTGCACGACGTTAGCCTTCACCTTCTCTTCGAGTTCCTTGGATGCGGTGTTCCCTGGCTTCAGGGCGACGTATACCACCGGCACATGTCCTCTGAGCTCGTCTACCATCGCAATCGCAGCTGCTTCCGCAACCTCTGGGGTGGTTAGGACCGCGTTTTCGAGTTCCTTGGTCCCCAACCTGTGCCCTGCCACTTTGATTACGTCGTCGACCCTGCCAAGGATACGGAAGTATCCGTCAGCTGCCAGCACGGCGCCGTCCCCGGCGAAGTAAGGCCAGTCGTGCCAGTCCTTGCTGTCTTTGTTCTTGTTGTACTTTGAATAGTAGACCTTGACAAACCTGTCCGGGTCCCCCCAGATTGTCTGCATTATCCCAGGCCACGGGTTCCTGATGCAGATGTTTCCGGCCTTGTTCTGGCCGGCAGGGACCTCGGCGCCGTTTTCATCGTAGATTATCGGATAGATGCCCGGCATGCCAGGGCCCGCGCTCCCAGCCTTCATGGCTGAAAGGGCTGGGATTGTGGTGCACAGGAAGCCACCCGTCTCGGTCTGCCACCAGGTGTCGGTAATGACCGCCTGCTTCTTCCCGACCGCCTCGTAGTACCACCGCCAGGCCTCGGGCTCGATCGGCTCCCCCACGGTCGTCATCGCCTTGAAGTGAATATCGTACTTTGATGGCTCGTCGGCGCCGGCCTTCCTCAGCATGCGAATCGTGGTCGGTGCCGTGTGGAATATGTTTACCCCGAGCCGCTCGGCAATCCTCCATGGCCGTCCGGCGTCGGGGTATAGGGGCACCCCTTCGTACATAACCGACGTTGCGGCAAGCGCCAGAGGGCCGTATACGATGTAAGAGTGACCAGTGATCCAACCGATGTCTGCGAAGCACCAGTAGACATCCTCAGGGTGGATGTCCTGCACGAACTTTGAAGTCCCGGCGACGTAGGCCAGATAGCCTCCCGTCCTGTGCTGGGCCCCCTTTGGCCGTCCCGTCGACCCGCTGGTGTACATGAGAAACAGCGGAGCTTCCGAATCCATGGATACTGGGGCGATGGTCTTTCCCCGGTATGCCTTCATTACTTCGTCGACGAAGAAGTCTCTCCCCTCCACCATCGGAGACTGAGAGAGATACTTGCCCGGATGGCGCCGCCAGACGAGCACCTTCTTCACTTCGATGCCCAGCTTCCTGGCTTCCTCTACCGTGATGTCGGCTTCCTTCTTCTTGTCTATCAGTCCCCCGTTCCTATAGTATCCGTCGATGGTGACCAGCACCGTACTTTTCGAGTCTTCCATCCGTTCTGCACAGGCCTTCGCGCTGAACCCTCCGAAGACCTGGTTGTGGATGATCCCCAGCCTTGCCGCTGCGAGCATGGAGACGGGGAGCTCCGGCACCATTGGGAGGTGGAAAGTCACCCTGTCCCCGGTGTTGAGTCCTGCGAACTCCTTCAGCACCAGTGCGAACTCATTGACCCTCCGGTAAAGCTCCTGGTAGGTTATCGTCTGTTGCGCTTCCTCTTCCGGCTCGGGAACCCAGATCAGGGCGGCTTTGTTCCCGTACTTCGCAAGGTGCCTGTCTACGCAGTTGTACGACGCGTTGATTTTACCGCCGACGAACCACTTCCAGAAAGGCGGTTTGTTGCTGTCCAGGACGGTATGCCACTTGCTGTCCCAGCTCAGCAGGTTCGCGTACTCCTCAAAGCATTTCGGGAAGTTCTTCTCTGAAAACCGCTCGAAGACGTCCGGGTCCTTTACGTTCGCCTGTTCCTTGAAACTGTCAGGCGGTTGTATGAGCGGCTCCTCTTTCCAGTGAACAGCAATCTGTGCTTCAGAAATATCGGCCTGACTCTCGGCCGTCAATCTTCAGGGCAAAAACTGCGAATTCGATTATTTAAGATTGGCTGATGCCGTCAGCACGGGAGCACCAGCAGAACGAACCACCAGCGCCGACACCATATAACACCGACATTATATACCCATCTTGATATGCAGAAGGCCATGACCATGCGAATAACGCAGATCACTATCGTGGTGAAGGACCAGGCGGCCTCGCTGGAGTTCTTTACTTCGAAGGTGGGGTTCGAGAAGAAGACTGACGTTACCCCGCCGGGCAGCTACAGGTGGGTCACGGTCGGCCCGAAAGGTCAGGACCTGGAGCTCGCATTGTGGCAGTCAGGCTCCCCCGACCCCAACGGGTGGTCCAAGGACTGGAAGCCGGGTGGCCCTCCGATGGTGTTGTGGGTTGACGACTGCCGTAAGGCGTTCGCCGAAATGAAAGCGAAGGGCGTTCGCTTCGTCCAAGAGCCCTATGAGGTGCCTTGGGGGACCTCTGCGACTTTCGCCGACCCCGACGGCAACATGTTCTCGCTGCACCAGCCTCCGTCGAACACGGGTCGGTCCTGAACTCCTTGCCCCGCGCCCGAAATCGGGAGATGAACACCGTCTTCGCGGCCCTGTCGAACCCTGAGCGACGGATGATGCTCGACATGCTCCGGGAAGGAGGCCGTCCTGCGGGTGACCTGGTCGCGGCCTTTCCAGATCTTCCGCAGCCGGCAGTGTCTAGGCACCTGCGCATCCTTCGAGAGGCGGGTCTGGTGACAGTCGTCCCCCGAGCGCAGCAGCGGGTGTATTCCCTTGCCCCTGCTGGACTCCACGGAGTCGAAGCTTGGGTCTCGACATACAGAGACTTCTGGTCGGGGAAGCTTGGTTCGCTCTCTGAGCACCTCGGAAAGCCTAGGTCAAGGCGCCAAAATTGACGAAGCACCACGACGAATTCGGCCCTGCCGGGGCAGTGCGGTCCAGGGGAACCTCGCCACCCTTGTCTTCAGGAGGAGGTTCCCCCATCCGCCGGAGGTCGTGAGGCGGGCGATTACCGACCCCGCCGAGCTGTCTTCTTGGTACATGACAAAAGCCATCATCGACGGCCGACCTGGAGGGTCGATCGATCTTGAGGCGGGGCCGTCCAGGTTGCACGTGACCGGGCGCATACTCACCTGGGACCCACACAGCGTGTTCGAGCATGAGTGGAAGTTGCCCCCCTGGCGGAACTCCCTTCAGGTGAAGACGCAGTGATCAGATGGGAGCTCCGTAGCGACGGGGATGGACGGTGCTGCACCTGGAACACAGGGCGTTGCACCGCACGACCGCGCTGGGCTTCGCTCCCGGGACGCATGCATTCCTCGACAGGCTGGAGGCCCAGCTGGATGGCAGTCCGCCCCCTGGCTGGCAACAACGGTATACCGAAGTCGTTCCCCAGTACCCTCGTTCCTGGGTCTCCGATTGAGGCTGGCACGCGATTGAGTGGTGCGGGGGATGGGATTTGGACCCACGAACCCCTAAGGGATGGGATCTCCCAGGAGCTGCCGCTTAAGTCCCACGCTGTTGACCAGGCTTAGCTACCCCCGCGACGCCTGCGACGCGGCTTTCCATTATTAACGTTGGACAGTCAGCCGATAAGCTTCAAGAGCGCCTTCAGGCCCAATGTGTTCGCAACGTCCTGCTTCTTCAGCCACGCCCTCCTTGCCACGGTGACACCATAGCTGATGTTGTCCAAGTCTCCCACCGTGTGAGCATCCGAGTCAACCACTATCTTCACCCCCTCCTCGGCCGCCCTCTTCGCCCAAGTCTCGTCCAGGTCAAGCCTGTTAGGCTGTCCGTCAGTCTCGAGCATCTTCCCGCTCTCTTTAGCCGCCGTTATCACCCTGGCCAGGTCGATAGGGTTCCCCTCTCTCCTTCCGATGAGCCTGTTCGTCGGGTGGCACAGGAAATCGACTGAAGGAGCCGAGACCGCCTTCAGAACCCTCCGGGTGAGTGTCTCCGGGTCCTGCCGGAAGTTCTGATGCAGCGAGGCACCCACGATGTCGAACTCGTCCAGGAACTTCCCGTCGAAGTCGAGCGACCCATCGTTCTTGATCTCCACTTCCACCCCCCTGAGTATCCTGAACGGCGCGAGGCGATCGTTCAGTTTCTCGATCTCCTTCCACTGCCTTCGAAATCTCTCCTCGGTCAGCCCGTTAGCCACCCTGACTGACTGCGAATGGTCCGTGACCGCGATGTATTCGTAACCCCTTTCCATGGCCGCCCTGGCCATCTCTTCGAGCTCGGCCGCGCCGTCGCTCCACGTGGTGTGCATCTGAAGGTCCCCCCTGACGTCGTCGAGTTCGACAAGATGCGGGAGCTTCCCGCTCAACGCCGCTTCCACCTCCCCGTTGTTCTCTCGAAGTTCAGGAGGCACATACTGCAGTCCTAGCTTGTCATAGACCCCATCTTCGGTCTCCCCCGAAACGCGATTCCCTCCCGCTTCGAAGAGCCCGTATTCGTTCAGCTTCCACCCCCTTCCTAGGGCGAGGTTTCGCAGCGTGATGTTGTGTTCCTTCGAGCCTGTGAAATAGACGAGCGCGGCACCATATTCCTCCCTCGTGAACAGCCTGACGTCCACCTGCACCCCATCTTCAAGCTTGACGCTGTATCTCCTCGGCCCTCCTTCTAGGACCTGGGCAACCCCTGGGCACCCTCGCGTGGCGTCCAATACCCTTGGATCAGTGGAGAGGATGTCCAGGTCGCCCACCGTAGACTTGCCCCTTCGGAGGCTCCCCGCCATGCCGATCTCGATTCCTAACGCTCCGAAGTATGACTTCATCTTCTGGAACACCCCCTCCGCCTCGGGCAGGAGAAGCCTCCTCTCGAAGCTCTGAAGCTTCTCGATCCCGATGCGGAAACCCTCCCTCACGGTCGGACCGAACTCCGAGTCAAGCTTCCCGCTTCCGAGTGCCGCGTTCAGCTGCTCCACGCTAGTAATCCCCAGGTCGTGCGCGAGGTGAAATGCGGTCCTGGGGCCGATGCCCGGCACCTTCATGAGAAGTGAAACTCCTGCGGGGGTCCTCCCCCTCAGTGTTTCGAGAACTCCGAGCTTGCCCGTCCCAAGATACTCGTCTATCTTCTTCGCTATACCCTCCCCGACGTACTTGATTTCCTCTAGCCTCTTGTCCTTCCAGACCAGTTCAACGTCTTCACCCAGGTTCCTGATGCTGGTTGCCGCCCTGTGGTAGGCGATGACCTTGAACCGGTCTTCTCCGTTCGCTTCCACGAGCTCCCCCAGGTCGTCGAGGACCTTCGCGACCTCCAGATTCCTCATTCCGTTCATTTAGAGGCCAAGAGTTTTTAAAAGCAGTCCGATAGGCGCCCCTTCCGTTGCCAGTCTATCAGAAGGCCTTCGTGCTAGTCAAAGTGGCTTCTGGCCACGTAGAAGACGTGGTTGACGCCCTCATGAAGGTTCCTGAGGTCACCGAGGCCCACATCGTCCCTGGGGACTGGGACATTATCGCTGTAATCAGCGCCCAGAAAGAGGTCATCGTTCCAAGCGACGAGAAGGTCTACAGGCTCGTGCTCGACAAGATAGAGAAGATCAAGCACGTACAGGACACCAATACCATGGTGTCTCAGTTCGCGAAGACGAAGTAGTTACTTCCACCAGCCGAACTCTTTCGGCGCATCCGTGATGGCGACTCCCTTTCTCCCTTCGATCAGGAGGTCGTCTTCTATCCTGACCCCTAGCTTTCCTTTGAAGTAGGCGCCCGGCTCGACAGTGAAACACATTCCTGGCCCGAGCTTTTCCTCCCCGCCATCGACTATGTATGGCGCCTCATGAATCTCAAGGCCGAGCCCGTGCCCCGTCCTGTGGAAGAAATTCTTACCCAGCCCCGCATCGGTCAGGACCTGCCTGGCAGCGAAGTCGACCGCGCCCACCTTCACACCTGCCCCCGCGGCACTGATCGCGGCTTCCTGCGCCTCCAAGACCTTCGTGTATACCTTCTCCACGGCGGACGACTGCCCAATGCAGAACGTCCTGGTGACGTCCGCGTAGTACCCGTCGCAGGTGGCGCCCACATCCATCACCACGCTGTCCCCGCGGGCGAGCTTGCTCGATGAAGGCAGATGGTGGGGGTCCGCGGCGTTCGATCCCGCCTGCACGAGCATGTCTTCCACGGAGGTGGCTCCGTGGGAAAAGATCAAATCCGTGGCGGCTCTTGCGACTTCCTGTTCGGACGCTCCCTGCTTGATCAGTCCCGGGAACTCCTCGAACGAATCGCTCAATATCGCCCCCGCCTTCCTCAAAAGCCCGATTTCGACGTCGTCTTTCGCCTCCCTAAGCTTCTGGAGGACATGTTCACCGTCCACGGGCTTTACGCGCACGCTCGCCATCAACTTGTCCAGATAAGAAAATGGAAACCTTCCTTCGAACCCCCATCTTCCCTTCATACCGACCTCTCTGACCGCCGAGTCGATCGCCGAGCGCGGGCCTTCCGAGTCGGTCCATGGATGAACCACGAGTCCAAGGGAAGATCTTTGGTAGGGACCAGACTCGAGCGTAGGCGCCACGACATGGGGCTCGCCCCCTGCCGGGACAATCAACATGAATGGCCTCTCGAGCATGAGCGACCCGATCCCGGTCAGATACCGCATGTTGGGTCCCGGGACGGCGACTATTCCGGCAAGCCCTGCCTGCTCAAGCCCTCTCTCCAGCTTCCGGAATCGGCCCGCGAAATCCGGTCCAGGTTTCATTCTCGCGTTTGAGTTTAGCGTGCATCGTTAATATGTAGTATTCTCTGCGCTCGGCCGACTTGGGACTGAAAGAGTGGGTGGTGCTCCCGCTGGCGAAGAAATGGATCGCCGGAGTGGGCCTCGACGCGGCGGTCGAGGATGCCAAGAAGGCAAACTCGAGCGGCGTCGGGGTGGTTGTCAACTTCCTGGGGGAGGAGATCACCGACCCCAGGGCGGCTGACGCCTCTGCTGATGAATACCTCCGGCTTCAGCAGTCAATCTCAGATAACGGCATCGACGGCTACGTGTCAGTCAAGCTCACTCAGCTAGGCATGGGCGCCGACTATGAAGGGATGCGCGGACGGCTCGAAAAGATAGCGTCAAACGCCGACCGGCTTTCCCAGCACCTTTGGATCGACATGGAGGGGTCGGCGTTCGTCGAAAAGACCATACAGACCTACCTAGACCTCCACAGGAAGCATCCGGAGTCGGGGGTCGCCATCCAGGCATACGCACGGCGGAGTGAATCTGACGTCAAAACCATCCTAGACGAGGGTGGCAAGGTCCGGCTCGTAAAAGGAGCATACGGAGAGAGCCCGGACTTCGTGTTTCCCACCAAGGCAGAGGTCAGGACGAACTACGAGAGACTGATGGACCTACTTTTCGAAAGGGGAAGCGGGTTCGCCATCGCTACTCACGACGGGGGGCTGGTGGGGCGTGCGAAGACGCTGGCGGCAAAGAGGCAGGTGCAGTTCCACTTCGAGCTGCTGAAAGGGATAAGGGACGACCTGAAAGAAGAGCTCACGAAATCGGGGTACAAAGTCTACGAATATCTCCCATACGGCGACAGTTGGTGGGCGTATTCCAAAAGAAGGATCAAGGAACATCCGAGCAACATCTGGCTACTGGTAAGGTCGCTCGTCTGACCGTGACGAGTAGCCGCCATTGATTACTGACTCAACTAACATAGACTACGCTCGCAAAATACCGCGCGAGGAGTGAAAGGGAACAGGTCTAACACATGGCCGAATACCAGAAAGGGCAAGTCTGGGGAGCCCTCCGCAAGGCATGGAAGGGCTACCGCATAGCGAAGGTCCAGGGCGACAACGCCCGCATGAGGGAGTATGCCACTCGCATAAAGACCCTCCAAGGCCAGCTTGGCGTTCCTCAGGCAAGCTTTCCGAACATTGGAATGTAGAGGAGCACGGCTCCTCTTTCCCTTTTTACCCGGAACCGCCCAGTTCTCTTTCTATCTCTTCGATAATGTCTCCGACGACCTGTTTCTGGACGCCGAGAGACGAACAGATGGGCCCCAGATCGTCCCCATCCTCCCTCATCAGGTAGCGGAGGACCTTCCTCCTGTCAACTATAGGCATCGACGTCGTGATCCTCGCGGCCTCCCTCAGGGCGAGGCTGCGGATGTATAGCAAGACCGCCCTCTCTTCCTCCATCTCCGTGAGCTTCTTGTCTACCTCTGCTACGACCTCAGTAAGCGGCCTTATCTTCGACGCGCCGTCGGGATACTTCATGACCTCGCTGATCTGGGTCATCATCTGTGCATGCTCGTCGGTCTCTTCAACTCCCGGCACCGCCCCGAAGGAGAAGATTCGCGCCCTGAACAGGTTTGGCGCCAGATCCACGGTGACCGAGAAACTACTCTTCAGCAGATACTCCTTCCTCTGAGGTCCCCTTGGGCTGTCCTGCGAAACGCTGCTCACAAGTCCGGCTCTTTCCATGGTGAACAAGTGCTTGGCGACGAGCTGCTGGCTGATCTTCAGGTCCTTGGACAGCTGCAGCTGATAGTTCGGCTCCTCGCTAATCTTCGAGATGATTCTGCGCCTTATCGGGTTCTCGACAGTACCGAGGACAGCGTCAAGTTCAGCTTGGCTCATTGGTTGTGGGCTCGTATTGTGACGCTCTACCGTATAAATAGATTCCCGGGCGGTTGCGCGCCCTCAATATCACGGCGGCCCGCTCTTTCGCGATTTCTTAAATTCCCGCCAGCCTCGGCGTCAGCTTGATGGGGCTCAGCAGGACGTTAGTGGCGGAGCATGCCGCGGTCGCCAGCGAGCAGCCACTGGCTTCGATGGTGGGTTATGACGTCCTCAGGGGCGGAGGCAATGCAGTCGATGCCGCCGCAGCGGTGAGCTTCGCGCTTGCCGTAACATTCCACTCCGCAGGAGGACTGGGCGGGGACTTCTTCGTCATGTTCTACGAGGCAAAGACCGGCAAGGTGCATTGCCTCAACTCGAGCGGATGGTCACCGTCAGGGCTCACTCTGGAGCTGATAGCGGAGAAAGGTGGGAATGTTCCCCAGCATGGCCCGCTCAGCGTCGCGGTGCCAGGCCAAATCGCGGGCGTCTGGGAAATGCACCGCAGGTTCGGCCGGACAACCTTCGGCCAACTCCTGCAGCCCTCTGTCAGGCTCGCGGACAAGGGCTTTCCCCTGGGAGAGGGGTTCGCAAAGGCCATCGGCGGCACAATCCAACACATTTCCGGAGAAGCTCGGGAGATCTTCGCTCCGGAGGGGCGCGCGCCCACCCCGGGGACCGTGATCAAGCAGGAGGCGTTAGGGAAGGTCATAGCCGAGGTCGCCGAGGGAGGGCCAGGCGCGTTCTATTCTGGCTGGCCCGCCGAGGCCGTGGCCTCCGCTCTGGATTCGGGCGGAGTCCCTTGCAAACCGTCTGACTTCTCAGACTTCCAGCCCGAGTGGGTGACGCCGCTGACCCTCGACTATCGCGGGACCACGGTTTTCGAGATGCCGCCGAACAGCATGGGCGCCACCAGCCTTCTGATCCTGAAGCAGCTGCTCGAAGCGGGACGGGCTCCTACCGGGGCGCTTTCAAAAGAAAGGGTGGAGCTGACGATGAAGGCGGCGCTGTTTGCCTACGCCCGCCGCGATGAAATGCTTGGCGACCCGAGGTTCGGCAAGATAGACATGGAGGCCTTCATGTCCACAACGTCAGCGTCCAGGTCCCGCGCGTCTGAGGTCAGGGCCGGAGACACCACCGCGTATTCGGTGGCGGACGCCGAAGGCAACCTCGTCTCAGCCATCCAGAGCTTGTTCCAGCCGTTCGGCTCGCACGTCTTCGTCCCCGAATGCGGCATAATGCTGAACAGCAGGGCGTCCGCCTTCCGAACGAATGGCCCGAACAAGGTAGAGCCGAGAAAGAGGCCTCTCCACACCCTGTCGTCCCTCATACTCGAAAGGGACGGCTATCCCTACCTTGCTATCGGCGCTAGCGGCGCGGACTATAGGCCGCTGCAGCACGCGCTCTTCGTCACCAATTCGGTCGACTATTCGATGTCGGCAGATGAAGTCGTCGCACACCCGAGGTTTCTTTGGGGAGGGGGGAAGAAGCTGCTCATCGAAGAAGGATACGAACTTCCCACCGACGGCTCCTACAATGTGAATGAGCTGGCGATGCCCGGAGAGACCGGGAAATGTCAGGCGGTAGAGATCGGGATGTCGTACAAGAGGGCTGTCTGCGATGTACGTGGAGACGGTATCCCGACCGGATTCTAGAGCGCTCTCCGCGTAAAAAAGGGGGCATGAGGGTGTTGCAACCCTCTGGCTCCTAAGTCGAGCTCTGGCTCGACGAACTGCTTGATGTCGCGCTCGTTGTCGTGCTGGACGCAGTTGTAGTCGTGGTAGCCGTGCCGCTGCGGGTCACCGTGACAAGCAGGACCGGCCTCAGGACATAGCCCTGGCTCACGTGGACCGACGATGGAGTGATGCTGATGTTCATGTCGGCTGCTCCACCCGTCTGCACCGTGAAGTGCACGTTCACCATCAACTTCCCACCTGCCACCACGTCGAGCTGCGTAGAGCTCCCATTGGTCCAGAACGCCCTGGCGCCTGATATGTTCAGGATCACTCCAGTGACGTTCCCAGTCGGCGCCTTAGCGGCACCGAGGAACAGGGGGCTACCTTGGTATTTTGTCAGGTTGACGTTGGTCCCGACGCTCGCGGATATGTTGTAGACGAACCTACTCGAGGAGCCGCTCTCACTCGAAGTCGACTCTGTCGTTGATGTGCTGGTGCTCGAAGTGGCACTGCTTACAGCGCTACTGACCGAACTGGATGTGGTGGGCTCTGTGGTGTTTGACGAGTACTTCAGAGTAACGCTGGTCACGTTGACCAGAAGATACTTGATCGTGTGGTTCGCTGGCGGCGGGTCTGCGAGGTAGATGTTGAGAGTTCCGCTTCCTGGCGAGGCTGTCGACAGGCTCGGCAGATAGACCGTGTAAGTGTACGCCGAGACGCCGATGGTGCCCAGCAGGACGAGCAACGAAAGCGCTATCGCTCTTTGCATTTTCACTCTCCGCAGAGCCGGTGCCGACTTAATCCAATGGTATTGAACAGCCCTTCAGCCAGTTAGCACGCTCCGTCCCTCCTCACGCTCAGACTGTCTGGGTCGAGGTCTCTGGCGTGACCTGTCCTTCATCAGGCCGTAGGCGAACCCGAACCCTGCTACCGGTATGCTCGCCAGGAGAAGGTTCCCTATGAAGGGGAGGATGGCGACCGACACCGCGAGAGATATCCAAGGGAAGATCCGCGGCAACCCTCGGGCCGACAGGAGTTTCGCGCCGGCAGCTGAGCCGGCAACGTAGGTTAGGACGGCGGCGCCACTGGTGGCCAGGAAGGCCACCTGGATGTCCGCGCCTGTAAGGTAGTACGCTACGAGCCCTGACATTATCATTAGGTAAAGTGCGATGAGCGCTCTGCGCGGGACCCCGGACTTCGGATCCACCTTGGCGAGGAACCTCGGGAGGCTGCCGTCTTGGGCAGCGGCATAGACGACCCTCCCGATCCCGGCAGTGTACGCGTTGACGGTCGAGAAGATAATCACCACCGCCAGGATAGAGACGGCGGCGGCGCCATATTCGCCGAAGACGTTAGACATCATCGCGGCGAAAGGAGTCACCCCTCTGCCGGCCGCGTAGGCACCCGTGCCCACCACAGTCACTGCGACTGCCATGTAGAGAACCCCTATCAGGACGACGCTAATCGTAACGCTCCTCCCAAAGTCGTGCTTCGGATCCTTGAACTCCTCGGCGACGTTAGAGACGTTTTCATATCCTAGAAACGACCAGAATATGAGCGCGGACGCCACCCCGATGGACGCTATCCCTCCAGGGACGACCGGCGTGAAGTTGACAGCCCTGATCCCGGGGGCGGATGCAGCTACTGCCAAGGCGATCACCCCCAGCATGACGGCCACAGACGCAACCTGCGCCCTGCCGCTGAACCTGATTCCTCTGAGGTTGATCACATAGGCTAGAGAAAGTATCATGGCTGCCACAACGAAAACTCCCGGCCCCGACAGCGGGAATGCATATGCCGCGTACGTACCAGCGGCGAGGGCTATCGCAGGCGCGCCGAGAACGACCCAGGCGACAAAGAGCCACGCCGTCATCGTGCTCGTGCCTGCGCCGAACGCTTCCTTCGTGAATGAGTAGATCCCTCCAGACTCGGGCCTCCTGGCCGAGAGGCTGGAGAAGGTGTAGGCGAAGGGGTAGCTGGCCAGGGCGAGCACTCCCCAGGCGATCAGGGACCCGACACCCGCAGTCCTCGCAGCAAGGCCCGGGATCACCAGTATGCCAGCGCCCAGGACAGAGCTGACGTATATCGCGACCGCGTGCCTCACAGTGATGACCTTGCGGAGGGCTCCACGTTCGGATGCCCCTTCGCCAGCAGCCAACGTGCTCGTTAGGGGTCGCATCCATTTAAGATAAGGCGTCTCATCCAGCGGAGACTTGCGGCGCCGGAGAGCCGAGGGTCCGAACGCACCACCCCCGCCGGCCCGTTGATCTGATGGGCGTTCAGCTTGACGCGGCGTCCCGTCCCCACGCGTCGTATGCCATCGCCCAACGCTTTTCGGCGAACATCTCTCCAAATCGCCGCCGCTGAGTCAGTACGTTCGCAAGGTCACCGATGACGAGCAACAAGCATCTGCCTCAACGGACTTGGTTCCCAATCTCGTTGGAGCACTTCGTTTCGCGACGAGTAAGACTCTCGGCGTCCGCCAAAGCCGCTCCACTGGATTAAGAGAGGCGGGCCCGGTGCGATTTGAACGCACGACCTCTGCGAGCCTTAGCTCTCTACAGCTTAGGAGGTTCGGCGAGGCGCTCTGCCGCGCTGTCCGTATTTCGCTCCAACGCTGATCTGCGCTACGGGCCCGCATTGGGGCCGCAGGTTTGGCGATTAATACCTTTGTCAGCTTCGATGAAACCAGCGACTTCGGTGTGCCCCACTTCGCGCTCGAAGTAAGCGACCGGGACGTGATGCGGTGAGCGGACCCATCGCGTCGAGTAGACGGGCGTGAAGCGTTCCTTCATCCCTTCCCTGCGCGTTGCAGCCCACCCCGCTGCCACTCGATGCTCCTACTCCGTAAGCCTGGTAGGGGCAGGGATGGCGCGGCGTGGGGTCAACAGACCCGAGAGGGGGGGTTGGCCGTCTAGGTTGCCAGTTCGAATTCTACCTCAAGCTCCCGCTTCGAGTTCCTGAACCTTGGCTTTCCCAGCTTGATTCTTCCTATCTCAGAGGTGCTGTCCACGTGCCGCTCGTTGCAGCAGTTGATGTTCCAGTCAGGTATCCTCACGATCTTCAGGAGTGTAACCTCGACCGGCACCGGGAAAAGGTCGTAAATCGAGTCCCCGAAGTGCCCTTCGGCTTCCTGCCTTTCCATTTCGAACTCCAGGACGTCCGCGTTCTCGGCCACCTTCTCGTTGGCTGTCGCCTCAATCCGGTCCAGCTCTTGGGGGGTCGGCGCGCGGTCGGACTGCACTACCAGCCGTCCGTGGTTTCCAGACACGTGGACCGAAGCGGTCCACTTCGCGCCCAACACGCTTTGGACGGCACCCTTCACGACGTGGACGGCAGTGTGAGCCCGAACTTCTTCGTCGCTCAACTAGAGCCTCGTCACGATCTTGTAGAAGTCGGAGAGCCTCGTCTGCATGCCGTATCTCCTCTCATTCCCGCGCATGTAGAGGAAGATTGAGAGCAGGGTCGGGAGCATCCTTGTGAGGCTGAATCTATCCTCCACCTTCGCCTTGATGAACTGGTAGACCTTAGCATAGACGGCGTAGTGGTCGAGGACCGCGCGCCGGTATCCCTCCCTGTCGCCGAGGTGGTCGACGAACAGGTCGACGCACTGCATGCTCGGGATGATCCCCTCTCCGAGCATCGGGTAGACAGTCCCGATGGACTCGCCCACGCCTGTTACCTTTCCTTCGAAGAATGGCTCCATGAACTTCGGCGGAGTCACCCTCACCGGCCTGCCGATCCGCTTCGTCACTTCACAGTGGTGCTTCTTCACGAACTCGTCGAGCTCATAGCGGTATCTCCCTTTGACGTCCCCGGCTCCAACGTGGGCCATGCCGTCGCCGAGCGGGAAGTACCACCAGTACCCTGTCAGGCCAGGGTATGGCCTGATCACGAAGTCGTCATAGGGAAGCTCCTTGGATTTCACCTGGTACTCGAGCGAAGGGACCAGAAGGTCGTCCTTGACCTTGGGAAGCAGCGACCTGTGCAGGCCGGTGGCGTCCACCACGGAGTCGAATGCGTCGAAGTCTCCGTTCGCCGCTTTGACCTGCGTCCCCCAGTGGATCTTCTTGCCCTTCAGCATGTCCTCTGTCAGCCTGTGTTTGTCGTAGGTGACCAGTCCTCTGAGGGGGATGGTGACCTCCTCGTCTCCAAGGTCCACCACCATTTTCTTTCCTTTGTGCAAAACGTAGTCGTCAAAACTGAACCCCGCCTTCTTGACCAGGTCGGAGATGAAGGGCTGGCTAGTCCCCCAAGCGCATACGGTGTACCAGTTCTTCTCGGTCTTTGCCTCGAACGCTTCCGCCTGCACGTCGGAAGGCAGCCTGTTCAGCAGGTAGGCGCCCGCCACCCCCGTCCCCACGACCGCCATCTTCGTCACCATAGAATCCCCTGTATTCCCCGCGTTCGAGCCCTCTTTTTACCTGTCGCCCTAACTCGCTTCCTTTCATGAGACCGATGAAAGCCTAATATACGTAAACTATTCAATATAATGACGCGCATGCCACGCCCACAAAACCCGGACGTCGGTTTCACCACCGTCAAACTGTCCAAGGAGACCCAGGCCAAGCTCGCGGCGCTGGGAAAATACGGAGAGACCATGGACCAGATCATCCAGCGCCTGACTACGCAAGCTAAAGGGCTCGAAGACGTGGTGGCGGGCAAGAGCTCGATCTGTTTCATCGATGGCCGCGAAGGGCGCCTTCTCTATCGCGGATACGATATCGCGGATTTGGCAGTTCACTCTACGTACGAAGAGACCACCTATCTGCTCTGGAACGGCCATCTCCCCACTTCACTCGAGCTGAAGTCGTTTACCGAAGAACTGGGCGGGAAGCGACGTATCCCGCGCGAAGTCGTGTCGATTCTGACCACCCTCCCGCAGAACTGCGACACCATGGACGCCCTCAGGGTGGGGGTGTCGGCCCTGGGAGTCTTCGACGACCCGATGTACACCCAACAGGAGAAGGCGATGTCGATTGCATCCAAGATCGGCACCGTTGTCGCCGCGATACACAGGCACAAGCACGGCCAGGAGTTCATCCCACCGAAGGACGACCTCTCTTTCGGCTCGAACTTCCTTTACATGGTCACCGGGAAGGTGCCTTCCGAAGCTGACGCCCGCCTGATGGACGTCCTGCTGATCCTCCACGCCGACCACGAGTTCAACGCCTCGACGTTCACCGCGAGGGTCATCGCATCGACCCTTTCAGACATCTACTCGGCCATAACCGGTGCGGTAGGTGCGCTGAAGGGGCCGCTGCACGGTGGCGCCAACGAGAAAGTGGTGGAGATGACAGACGAAATCGGCTCCCCGTCCAAGGTCGACGCGTACGTCAAAGCAAAGCTGGCCAGCAAAGCGAAGATCAACGGTTTCGGGCACCGGGTGTACAAGACCATGGACCCGAGGGCGAGGATCCTCAAGGACATGGCTGAGAAATTCGTAAGCACCGAGAAGGAGAAGCAGTCACTTGAGATAATCGAACGTGTCGAAACGATCATGCTCAGGGAAAAGAACCTCCATCCCAACGTCGACCTGTTCTCAGGACTGGCCCTGAACCACATCGGAATCCCGAGCTACCTCTTCACGCCCGTGTTCGCTGTCGGGCGCTCCCCCGGCTGGCTCGCCCACGTGCTGGAGCAGTACTCCGACAACAGGATAATCAGGCCGATCTCCGACTACGTCGGCGCTCCGCTGACCGCCTACGTCCCTATGGAAAGACGCGCGACTTCAGGCGTACGTCGTTGAGAGTGGAAGCCCTCATCAAGCGGAGCCCGGTCACGATCAGCCCGAGCGCAACGATTCGCCAGGCCGCCGAAGTGTTCGCACGAGAGAAGATTGGATTGCTGGTCGTCACATCCTCGGTCAGCCCGGTCCGCGCGCTCGCGGTGATTTCTGAGAGAGACGTAGTCAGGGCCGTGGCCAAGGGGACCCCACTAACTGCTCAGCTCGACACCGTGGCTTCAAAGAAGCTCATCAGCGTAAAGCGCTCGGACATGCCTTCGAAGGCGGTCAGGCTCATGATGGACAACGGCATCCGCCACCTGATAGTGGAGAACGATGACGGCACCCTCTTCGGAGTCATCTCCATCAGAGACTTCTTCCGAGAGACGAAGCTCCTCCAGTCGTTCCTCAGAGACGAGGCCGAAGACGTACACGGCGTCGACTAGTTCTACACTCTTTGATCAGGTAACCCCTGCCCCGACCCGCCTGGTAGCCACCGGCGTAAGGCGGAGCGCTACGACCGCTTCCGTCGCCTGCGGAAGTCCTTCCCGTACTGCTTTACGAACGATTCAGTCTCTATGGCGTACACACTCTTCTGCTGCATCCCGAGGTGAGGTGTCTTCATGTGGCGGCGAGACGATCCGATGTGCTGTCTACGTCGACAGAAAATGCTCGTGGCCGACCCATCTACTGACCAAACCCACCAATCTTAAATAGCGTGAGACGGTCGCAATTTCGAAGATGGCTCTCTTCGGGGATATCGGGTCTGTCTTCATCATGGGACTCGTCGGCATGATGTTCACCCTCCCGGTTGTCGTCCTTCCACGCTTGTTCGCTCCGCGGCGCCCGAACCCGATAAAGAACGCCCCGTTCGAGTGCGGCCAAGTCCCCCAGGGGGCTGGCAAGATGCACTTCATGATGCAGTATTATTCGTACCTACTGATGTTCATCGTATTCGACGTCCTCGCGATGTTCCTTTACGCCTGGGCAGCGGCATACCAGCCTCTGGGACTGGGCCTGTCTTCCGACTGGATGGTCACCCTGTTCATGGGCCTCCTCTTCTTCCCCATGGCGTTCGCCCTCGTACTAGCAGGAAAGCGTGAGCTATGGTAGTGGCTCAGCAGCAGAAGGACGGCGCGTTCCAGGTCCTGGTGGGGAAGATCGACGACGTCCTGCAATACGCGATCGGGGACCCGATGCGCTACCTCGCGAACTGGGGGAGGCTTTACTCCCTCTGGCCGGTCCACCTCGAGACGGCCTGCTGTTCGGTGGAGATTGGGGCCGCCGCAGGGTCGCGGTTCGACATGGAACGGTTCGGCGCCCTCGAGGCGTTTGGGTCGCTCAGACAATGCGACCTTCTCATAGTGATGGGGACGGTAACCCGCAAGCTCGCACCAAGACTCAAGCTCGTCTACGACCAGATGGCCGAACCGAAATGGGTCATCGCGATGGGCGCCTGCAGCATTACAGGCGGCCTCTACTTTGACTCGTACAACGTCCTCAGAGGAATCGACGACGTAATCCCAGTGGACGTCTACGTGCCCGGATGTCCTCCGAGGGCTGAAGCGTTCCTCCAGGGACTGGTCCTGCTTCAAGAGAAGATCCGCAGAGCGCCGTCGCTAAGCGGCCGGTGATACTTCTGTGAGCAACGCAACAGCCCCACCGACGCCCGCACCCCCCAGGCCAGCGCCTCCTCAGGCGCAGCCCAGCGCCCCCCCAGCAGCCGCACCCCCAGCTCCCAAGCCAGAGCCTTTGAGAGCGAGGGCTTTTGCGGCCAGGATAACGGAGAAGTTCCCCGACGTAAAGGTGGACTGGATGAAGGAAAGGCGGCTCAAGGTATCCACGACAGCTGACCGAATAGCCGAGGTCGGGGTCTTCGCGAAAGAGGGACTCGGGTTCGACCACATCAGCACCGTGAGCGGCATCGACTGGATCGCGAAGAACGAGCTCGAAGTGGTGTATTTCATAGGGTCCACAACCCCCGGGCAGGAAGACTTCGTGCTCGCACTTTCAGAGCACGTCCAGAGAAGCAACCCCGTCGTCCCCACCTTGATGCACGTCTGGAGGGGCGTGGAGTATCATGAACGCGAAACACACGAGATGTTCGGGATCAACTTCCAGGGACATCCCAACCAGAACCACCTGTATCTCCCAGAGGACTGGAACGACCTCCCACCCTTGCGCAAGGACTACGTATCCCCGGGGCGATGATCGAATGACAGTGCAGGCGGAATACTCTCCCGACGCCGACAGAATAATGTCCGTCTCACTGGGTCCGCAGCACCCGGGAGCTGGGCACTTCAGGATCAAACTCTGGCTCGACGGTGACTACGTCGTGAGGTCTGAGCCCGACGCAGGCTACGTACACCGCGGGGAGGAAAAGATGGGTGAGTACAGGAACTACATCCAGAACGTGCCGCATCTTGAGAGGCCGGTGATACTCGACAGCTCGAACATCCTCTTCCCATATGCGCTCGGAGTTGACGAACTGATGAACCTCAAGGTACCCCAGAGGGGGCAGTACCTCAGGGTGATAATGTCGGAAGCAAACCGCATCATTTCGCACATGTACTTCATCGCGATTCAGGGGCTGTTCCTGGGCCACACCACTTTGATCACATGGTGCATGGGGGACCGCGACTTTTGGATCGACTTTGCCGAGCGGATTGGAGGAGCGAGGGTAACGTTCGCCTACATCATCCCAGGGGGGGTCAGGAACGATATCCCTCCCGGCGCCATCAAGAAGGGGCTTGAGACGTGTGACTGGTTCGACAAGCGGATGGACGAATACGAGAAGATATTCTTCCAGAACCCCATGGTCCACCAGCGTTCGGACGGGATCGGGGTGCTCTCACGGGATGACGCCATTGCGTTCGGCGCTACGGGTACGGTGGCCAGGGCCTCTGGGCTGGCAGTTGACGTGAGGAAGGACGAACCGTACAGCGCCTACGAGGACTTCGAGTTCAAGACCCCGGTGATGACCCAGGGGGACGTCTACGCGAGGTCGTACGTCGCGCTTTTGGACATGAGGGAATCGGTCAAGATAATCAGGCAGGCGTTGAAGAAGCTCCCACAGGGCCCAGTCCGCCTGAAGCTCGGACCGCAGCCGCGCGTGCCCGCTGGGGAGGTCTACTCGCGCACCGAGGCCGCAAGGGGGGAGATGTCATACTACATCGTAAGCGACGGCTCCCCGAGGCCGTACAGGTTGAAGATCGGCGTCCCATCAGCCAAGAACCTCGGGGTCCTTCCCCATCTGCTGAGGAACGTCCACGTGGCCGACATCCCCCCCATCTATTGGGGTCTGAACTACTGGCCTGTCGAGTCTGACCGTTAGTTTTCTTCTGACTTCCCTGCCGGAAGCGAAAACGGTTCAGCCTCGGGGACCTTCTCACCCCTGTGGAACACGTAGATCCCGAGGATGATCAGCGCGCCCCCAAGGAACTGCGGGGGGGTTATCTGTTCCCCAAGGAACACCAACGCAAAGCCGGCGCCGAACACCGTGGAGCTCGACCAGACGAGGAGCATCTTGATCGCACCGAGCCGCTTGACGGCCGCGATGAAAAGATAGGTGCCCCCCGCTACCGCAAGCGCAAGCAGCACCAGCGCCAGGGAGTTGACCACGCCGAAGTTAGTCGGAACCATCGCCACCACCGCGACAGCAGCAATGGCTCCCCCTCCGATGAGGTTCCTGAACCTGCTCAGCAAAGCCACGTCAAACCGCTTCGACGCGACCGCAATGATGTTGTTCTCCACTCCCCAGCAAATCGTAGCCCCGAGGACGAGCAGGTTCCCGCTGAATCCTTGGAAGAACGCTATGTTCGCCAAGTCCAGGTTCGTTGAGACGACCACCAACCCCGCGACGATGAGCATGGCCCTGGCAGCAAGCCCCCTGCTGAGCCTCTCCCTGAATGCAGTGTAGGCGATGACAGCGGTGAACAGCACCTCTCCATTCGCGAGCAGAGATGCGTTCACCGCCGTGGTCTCTTTCAGACCCTCAAAGTACATCAGGGGAGCGAGCCCCGCGCCCACGAGGCCGAAGAAGAGAAGGTACCGTAGAGAGCCGGGCTCGGGCGACCTCGTAGGCTTGTAGGAGAGGAGGACGAAACCGGAGAGGAGAATCGAAAGGCCGGTGACCACGACAGGGTCGTTGGAGTTCAAAGAGAACTTCGCCAGGGTCGAAACGGAACCTGCGCAGACTGATCCTATGATCGCATAGATGTACCCCTTCGTCACCTCAGAGCTCGGCTTCTCTCCCAAACGCCTCGTCAGATAGGCTCGGAGGGTGGAGAATTAACCCTGAAGAGTCCACGTTCGCACGCATTCGGGGGCGAAACCTTAAGCGGGGAATTTGCACGGCGTCTGTCGTGTCCTCTGACAAAGAGGTCCTGTCCGAACTGCAGAAGATTAGAGAGCTCCTTACTCCCAAGCCCACTCCTCCAGCTCCTCCAGCAGCAAAGGGCATCTCCGCCGAGTTCAAGGAATTCCTGAAGAACTACAAGGTCCTGGGACTCGCGGTCGCCTTCATCCTCGGCGTCTATCTCGGGATGCTGGTCCAAGCGCTCGTAAAAGACCTGGTACTCCCCCTGATCGGCATTCCACTAAGCGGACTGGGGAACCTCAGTTCCTATGCGGTCCTCTACGCCAACCAGAGCTTCTTGGTCGGGGATTTCCTGAACGCGGTAATCACCTTCCTGATAGTCGCCTTCGTGATCTTCCTCATTGTGAAGATCGCCAAACACTACAAGCTCGAATAGGGGCTCTCACCCTCCTTTATCGTTGGCCTGAAAGGTTCAATTCGTTAAGCAGACTGTCAACGCTAATTGCCTCAGACAGTATTGTCCATACCCGCCTCTTTCGGTCGTGGCATCACGATGAGCAGCAAGTTCGAAAAGGGATGGAAGACCCAGGAAACCGAGCCCTTCGGGAAGATGGTCCGTGAAACCGTTCGCGGGCCAAAGCCGATGCGTCCCCAAATCCAGAAGGCAACCCAGCAGCTGACTGGGGAGATCAACCGACTGGACCAGGCGATGAACAGGCTGAAGCAGCGCGAGAACTCCATCTTCAAGAAGACCGTGACTGCCGTCCAGGCACACGACCAGGAGTCCAGCAAGGCGTACTCCAACGAGTTGGCCGAAGTCCGCAAGATGCAGAAGATCGTCACCCAGTCGAAGATCGCCCTTGAGCAGATCACGACCAGGCTTCAGACGGTCACTGACATCGGGGACTTCGCATCGACCATCGCCCCGGCCATCGGGGTGATCAAGAACGTCCGTGCGACCCTTGGCGAGGCGATGCCTGACGCCCAAGGAGCACTCGGAGAGATCGGTGCTCAGCTCAACTCGATCATGGTGGACGTTGGCCAGATAACTGGCACGACTTTCTACCAGGCCGAGAACAGCGACGAAGCCAACAAGATACTGGCAGAGGCGTCAGCCATCGCAGAGAAGCGCATGGCCGAGAACCTCCCGGAAGTGCCGAACACGGCGGGTCAGTCCATCTTTACGACTGAGTAGCACACCCCCAGGCAGCTCGGCCCAAAAGCCGGGCGGCCTTTCTTTCTGTTCAGCAGACCTCTTGTTCTCCACTGAACCACTGCGGGTCGCTGCGCGCCGCGACGATGATGTCTGCAGCCCGCGAGCGGAGCGGTCGCCGGGCCAAAGTCAGGGCTCACTGTCGCGAAGATTTCTCGGGTCGGTGGCGGAGTGTCGTGCGTCTCACCTCGACGAACCAGGGGCTCGACGACCAGTACCCGCGTCCTGGTCCGCTATCCTGCAGGCGACGATGTACTCCACAGCAGTTCGAGGAACTCTCGCAGGTGGCTGGCCACTGCCGGGCTGTCGACCCATCCGCATGCGGAATGGTCGGGGAGCCCTATGAGCGCGATGCTGTCGTCGACCAGAAGGTCGAACGCCACGTGGTTTCCGGTCCTTATCTCGACGCCGGGTGGCAGCAGTCCTATGCCTTCGTCGTCGCAAATCGCCCTGACCTCGACCCCCTTGTTCACCGACTCTGCGAGGAGCTCCATTGTCTTGGCGTCCTCGAACCCCATGCTAGGCGCGACTACAATCACCTTCTGTTTCGCCCCCCTCAACATCTCGTGCACCTTGTCCAGCACTTTGCTCCTTCCCCGTATTGTGTAGACAAGCTCTGCATCTTCCGTTGGCTCCGTCTTGTAAACCCGCTCCAGCTCCTTGAAGGTGTCCTCGAGTCTCGAAGAAACCATCGCCCTCACGTTGGCTGGCTTCTTGGCCCTATACGTAACCGGCTTCTTCACCACCTGCTCGACCCAGCCTTTGGACTCGAGGGTCCTCAAGGCCGTGTACGCGCTTGGATAGGGGATCCGGGCATCGCTTGCGACCTTCTTCGGCTCTGAAGGTCCAAGGCCTGAGAGAGCGACGTAGGCCTTCGCTTCATAGCTCGTGAGGCCGAGGTCCTGCAGTTGCTCGACGACCTCGGACCGGTTCATGGCTCCCAACACGCCAAAGCACTTATATAGCATTTTCGTAGCGTTCGCACTAAATGCCCAAGAGCGACTATGACGTCGTCATAGCAGGGGGTGGTATGGCGGGCCTGATCACTGCGGCTTCTATCGGTTACAACTCGAAGGGGAGTGCGAGGGTCCTGGTCGTCGACAGGAACAAGGAGTCGGAGCCTGGGAGGAAGACCAACAACGGTTGGACCTGCGGCGACGCGACGAGCAAGCGGTCGCTGGACTACCTCGCTGACCACATCGGGATAAGGTACGGAGCCCCCGAGCTCGAGCACCCGGTGAAAGGCGTCTACGTGTATTCTCCGGACAGGAAGTCGAAGGTCTTGTTCGAGGGGGAGGGCTATCTCTTCAACAGGAAGCTCGCTCCACGGAGGCAGGTCGACGACGCCAGGAAGTCCGGTGCGGAGTTCCTATTCGGTGCAACTGCAGAGAGGCTCCTTTCGGAAGGCGATAAGATCACGGGGGTGACGGGGCGCAAGTCCGACGGCACTTCCTTCTCCTTCACGGCGAAGATGGTCATAGATGCTACCGGCTCCTCTTCGACCCTTAGGCGGTTCCTCCCAATACCTTCCATGATCGAGAAGGAAATAGACCCGGACGACGTCGTGGGGACGGGGAGGTACATCCTCGACTTCGAGCCTTCCAAGGAAGACCCGACTTTCTTCTCCCCAGACTACTGCATCATCCACCTTGACCAGTTCATAGCGCCAGCAGGCTACGCATGGGTCTTCCCCAAAGGGAAGAAGAAGGTCAACATCGGGCTGGGGGTTTCTCACTCCGGCCTGGCCAGGAGGAACAGGAGGTTCGGTCTCAACGACAACCTCCAGAGCCTCATCGACAAGTATCTGGCCGACAACCCAGTGATAAAGAACTACACGCAGCCTGCAGACGACGCGAACTCGGGGAACACCAAAGGGAACTGGCAGGTCCCGGTAAGACGGCACAACGACTGCATGGTGGCAAACGGGTTCGCGGTCGTAGGCGACTCGGCGTGGATGCCTCGGCCGATAGACGCAGGCGGGATCAGTCCCTCGATCTACGGCGGGACCATACTCGGCAAGGTGGTAGCGGAAGCCCTCGAGGCCGGGGACACCAGCGAGGCGGGGCTGTGGAAGTACAACGTCGAGTACATGGGCACCCACGGATACCCCATGGCAAGCTTCGAAGTGCTCAGGAGGTATCTGCAGACAGTCACAAACGACCAGATCAATTATGGGATGAAGCACTTCCTGTCCGAGGAGGACGTCTTGGCAATCACCGAGCGGAAGCACCCGGAGTTCAACCAGGCCCGGTTCATGAACCCGACCATGTGGTTCAGGATCCTCAGCCAGCTCCCGTTGGCGAGAGGCCTCAGGTACACGGTGAAAAAGAGCGCAGCTCTTGTGGAGATCAATCTCGGCTATCCCGAGTCCCCCAAGGGGTTCGGCGAATGGCAGAAGAGGCTGGAGAGAGAGTTGTCAGAGACAGTCTCGAAGTTCAAGCCGCTGGACGTCGCGAACTAGAAACATCGCAGGGGCGCTCATCAGAATCTTGGTCAAGCTTGCACCGAACGTAGCGAGATTCCTTCGAGAGAAGCACTTCGGGAAGCTAGCGACGGTGATGAAAGACGGTTCCCCTCAAGTGACCCCTATCTGGTACATGCTCCACCGAGGTAAGGTCATCATCAACACCACCACGGACAGGGTGAAGTATCAGAACATCAAGAGAGACAGCAGGGTGTGCTTCCTGGTTGACGAAGGGTACCCCTATGTGGTCCTTTTTGGGAAGGCGCGGATAGCCAACGAGCGGGACGCGAAGAAAGACATCGAGGCGCTCGCCATAAGATACACGGGGGAAGCCAGGGGGAGGAAGTCTGCGAGGGAGACTTTCTGGAAGCAGCCGAGGGTTTCGATCGAGATCACTGCAGAAAGGGTCTTCGTGGACCTCTAGCTACTTCATCGCCCGGATGAAGAAGTCGGTCACGAATCTGCTGTACGAGTCCAGGTCGGAGCTCTTCGCAAAGTGGATGTGCTGGAATATCACCCTGTTCAGCATGCCCATCAGGCAGTCCACAGCGAGCTTCGGGTCGGCTCTTCTGAAGAGCCCCTTCGCGATCCCCTTTGCGACGAGGCCCTCGGCTATCCCAGACACCCGCTCCAGGTCGTCCGACACCCTCTGCGCGCTGTGCTTGTCCATGGTGGCAGAATCTCGCATGTAGAGCCCGATGTCGAACGTGTGCTCAGGAAATGTCGAAAGATAGGTCGTGATGAACGACTCCAGCCCCTTGCGCGGATCGGCGGCCTTGGACGCAAGCGTTAGCTTCTGGATGAAGTCGGACATCGAAATCTGCTTCCTG
>JAFMAU010000022.1 GCA_029784825.1 Nitrososphaerota archaeon
TGCGAGGGATAACTGAAGGCTTCCACTGATCCTGGCGAGTAATTCGCAGTCAGGACGACCTGCGACCCGCTGGCCGAGCTGCTCGAGCTCTGGGCCACCAGATAGCCAGCGAACCTGAAGGGGAGCAGGTCGGCGAAGAGTGAGTTCTGCAGCGCGTACGGCGTGAGGTTGTAGTCATCGATCGAGGTGCAGGTGGCCGAGAGCTTGGGACAGTCCAAGTACTGAGACTCGTTCAGCCCTCCGATCCTGATGAACCACTGCTTCTTGCTCTCGTCGCCTCCGCCTGCGGTCAGACCCCCGCCTGCCGGCACCTGAAGTATGTAGTACTGGCCACCCGAGCTTGTGGGGAAGATGCTGCCGGTCACGAATAGTAAGACGTAGGTCGGCCTGTCGCCGCCAATCTTCCTGGCTATGGCCGCGGCCGCGGTTGCGTTGGACATGAGCATGCGCCCAATCTGGGCTATCCGCGTCCCGTTGATGGTTGAGTTGTCGGCGGCGCTGGTCCTGTTGCCCATCACAGTAATCCAGTATCCGTAGTCCCACCATGAGATTACCACCGCGTTGGCTGGAGTGTCATGACGAATCCAGCTGAGAGTGGAGATCCAGTCGTTGAAGGGCGACCTGGTGAAGGTCGTGGCGCCGTTGGTCAGGCTGACGCCCGAGTCGGCCGGGCTCTGGTCGCAGAAGACTGTGACCGTGTTGGAGCAGGCGATTGGGTTGGGTATCCAGTATGTCCCGGCAGGGATGACCAAGAGAGCTATGACCGCGACCGAGAAGACGACCTTCATCTCGTTCCTGGTCGCGTAGACAGGCTTCTTCTTCACCAACGGCGTAGTGCTCGGTTTGACCAGAGCGAACGCGAGCTCGGCGAAGCCTATTCCCCCCAGCAGGCCCAGAGCTATCGAGGAGTAGACTAGAAGCCTGGAGAAGGCGGCCGAGAAATAGAGTCCGGTGAGGCCTATGACCAGGGCGTAGATCATTGGAACGTTCCTGCGCCTGAAGGCAACCAGCGCGCCGGCGACCCCGAAGGAGAGCAGGAGCACGTAGGAGGTGAAGTAGTCCTGGCCGGTCGGGTAGCTCTGCTCGGCGACGGACTGCACGAGGGCGCTTCCGCTTCTCGCCCAGGGAGCGATTACGGACAGGTACCTGACCGAGATCCCTCCGACGAACCCGAAGCTCACCACAGTTATCCCGACGAGGATGAAGGCGAGGAGGAACTTTGCGAGCGTCCTCCTGTACTCCAGCGGCTTGACCCACGACTTGGCCCACTGCGCGAGTAGGACGAAGACGGTACCGCCGATTAGCGCGAGCCCGACCGGGTTGGTCACTATGCCCACCCCGGGCCTTGGGAAGATTGCGCTGCCGAAGATGTCGGCAGCGGTGAACGAGATTATAGCGGGGGAGAGCGCTGACAGGTCGAAGTTCATGAACGGGAGGATAAGGAAGATGAGGCCGAAGGCAGCGCTGAAGTAGTCGCCTCCTCCCCATGCCGTGCTGGAGTACCCAGCGAGGAAACCGGCTGCGAGACCTCTGAACACCCGGCTCCGGAGGCTCCTCTCCTTGTCGAAGACCGTCAGGATGAGGTAGCTGGCGCCCACGAAGAGGAGCAGGGCGAGGGGCTCGGACTTGAACCAGCCCAGGTTTCCCCTCTCGATTAGAGGGGGCGAGACTGCAAGCATCATTGCAGAGAAGAGGCCGGCCGCATCCCCGGCTATCCTCCGCATCAGGAAGAAGAACAGGACGCAGGTCAGTGCCCCGAAGAAGACCGGGAGCAGCACCAGGAAGTCGTAGAGCGAGATCTGGACGCCGAAGATGTTGTGGGCGAGCAGGTAGAGGAGCGCACCACCCACCTGAAGCCCGTCCTGCGAGCTGGCGGCCACGTTCCTCCCGTATGGGAACCAGACCGTGATGTCATGCCAATAGAAGTAGCCCTGCAGCGAGTGACAGGCGGTAAGTACTGCTGGGCCGCAGCTGGCCGGGTTGTTGAAGAGAGCGTAGATTAGGCCGTACTGCTGGGCAAGGGTGACTATGTGGTTTGCAGCGTAGTAGTCGTAGTAGGGATCGAACTCGTTCAGGTAGAAGCCGTACCTAGCTGCGTAGGCCCGTATGGTGACAGCGACCGCGAAAACTATGGACAGCACGAGCGCTATCATGGCCGCACGCCTGGAGACGGTGGGCCTGTGAAGCTTCGAGAGCGCCGAGCGGAACTCCAATTTGGGAGCGCGAACCACCCGGACGGGTATTTAACGAATCCTGCTACTTTGGCAAAGTGCCCAGGAAAGCATGATATCCTTGGGCGTCGAGGAGGCTCTTGAGCTCCTTATCGAGGTTGGTCGGGCTGACCTCTATCAGCCAGCCGTCTGAGTAGGGCGAGGCGTTGACCAGCTCGGGCTGGCTGCCCAGCTTCTCGTTCACCTTCGTGACAGTGCCTGAGACAGGGGAATAGAGCTCAGAAACGGCTTTGATCGACTCTACGGTGCCCATCGACCTAGACTGTGCGACCGCGCCGCCCACCTTGGGTAGGGTGACATAGACCACGTCGTTGAGGGTCTTGGCCGCGTAGTCTGTGATTCCGATCAGGACGGTGGCGCCCGTCAGCTTCGCCCACTCGTGCTCCTTCGTATAGCGGAGCCCTTCGAGAATTTCGTAGTCCTTGAACTTCATGTGTGCGCCTCCTTCAGCGGACTATATACCGTTGCGTTGTCGCTTCCATCCGTAGAGCTTCTCGTCGTAGAAAGGCGGCTTGACATAGTGGCCCAGCTTCTTGGAGTCCCTGATTTTCACCCAAGCGGCGGTTTGGTCTCCGACATCCGCGCTTACCCTTGCGAGCGCCACTCCCTTGCGGAGAATCGGGGAGAACGTCCCACTTGTCACATGGCCCACAGTTCGCGAGTCCACATCGAGGACCTCAAAGCCGTGGCGCGGAACCCCTTCGTCGAGGACCACGCCTTTCCTGACTCGTGACGGAGGACGGGTCCTTGACTCGGAGATGGCTTCGGAGCCGACGTACCCCGTCTTGTCGGCCGAGAGCACCCATGCGAGGTCAGCCTCGAATGGATTGGTCTCCTCGTCGATGTCAGACCCGTGCAAAGGATACCCGGCCTCGAGTCTGAGGGAGTCCCTCGCGCCTAGGCCGCAAGGCTTCGAGACTTTTGCGAGCTCGTTCCAGATCTTCGAGGCTGGCGAGGGGTCGTCGAGGGTGGCGTCGTAGACTATCATCTCGAACCCGTCTTCGCCCGTGTACCCGGTCCTCGAAAGCGTGCATTTCTCGCCGAGCACCTCGGTCTCGACGCTCCTGAATCGCTTCAGCTCGTTCAGAGTGGTTGGGACGAGGGGTTGGAGGACCTTCGCTGCCTCTGGACCCTGGAGGGCGATCATAGCGCTCGCAGAAGTGACGTCGTCAAGCTCCACGTCGTAGCCACCCATGTGTCCGCGCATGTGGCCAAGGTCCCTGCTTGCGTTGGCGGCGTTCACCACGACCAGGAAGTCCTCGTCCGCCTTCCTGACGATGATCAGGTCGTCGGCTATTCCGCCCTTGTCGTTGAGCAGCAGTGTGTAGAACGACTTGGCGTTGGGTTGCGACTGGACCCGGGTCGGCACGAGGCCCTCGAGGAACTTTCCGGAGTCCTTCCCCTTTACGGTGAAGCGACCCATGTGCGAGACGTCGAAGATTCCCGACTTGGTCCGCACTGCCATGTGCTCCTCTGGTGTCGTGGTGTACCAGACCGGCATCTCGTAGCCCGCGAACTCTGTGAGCTTGGCGTGCGACGCGTGATAATCGTAGAGCTGTGTCCTCTTCAACGGTCGCCGATTGAAGGCAAATTCTATTTTAAGACAGCGAATGATCGGGGGGGAGTTGCTCACCCTGGTGCCTGTGCGAGTCAAGCCGGCAGTCGAGAGGTTCGGCATCTTGGAACTCCTCGAGAGAAAGCTGGCCGGGAAGCTGAAGTCGGGTGACGTCCTGGTCATCTCCAGCAAGTTCCTGGCGGTTTCGGAGGGCAGGGTAGTCCGGCTGAGCGGGGTCTCGCCCGGGGCCGAGGCGAGTGAACTCGCCGACAGGTACCGAATGGACCCGAGGCTCTGCGAGCTGGTGGTGAGAGAGTCTGATGAGGTCATCGGCGGGGTCCCCGGTTTCCTGCTCACAATCAAAGAAGGGCTGCTCACGCCCAACGCCGGCATCGACAAGTCGAACGTCAGACATGGGATGGTCGTCCTCTATCCGAGGAGAACCGAGGCGCTGGCGGCCATGATAAGGCGCGGCCTCAAGTTCTCGTTGGGGGTCGACGTTGCGGTGGTGGTCTGCGACAGCAGGCTGATGCCGATGAGGCGAGGCACCACTGGCGTGGCGGTGGCCAGCTCGGGGTTGGACGCAATAGTCGACATGAGGGGGAGAAGAGATCTCTTTGGAAATGTGCTGAAGGTGACGTCGCAGGCGATCGCAGACGACCTGGGCTCGGCGGCTCAGGTCCTGATGGGCGAATCGAGCGAGGGGACACCGATAGTGCTAGTGCGCGGGATGGACAGGAAGTTACTTCGGGACGAAGAGTATCCATCTGCGAGGTTCTCGATATCGGCCGATGAGTGCGTCTACCTCAGAAGTCTGGGTTACGACGGCCGCCGGCGCGGATGAACACGCTTTTCTATTCGTGCTCGCCCCCGGCGGCGGTTGACCTACGAGATTGTCTGCGCTTCGTGTGGAAGCCCGCTGTACTCGGGCTTCGATCTCAGGTCTCCGAACGACATCCTCAAGGTGTACGGGTTCAAGTGCAAGAAGTGCGGAGTCAAACTGAACCTTGGGAAGTTCAAGGTGGACGTGAAGAGGATAGACGGCTCGTTCTCATAACCATCTGGGGACGGTGCGGGAAGCGGTTTGAAGGCCGGATACACCCTGGTGATTTGCGAGAAGCCGGACTCGGCCATGAGGGTAGCCGACGCCCTCTCCGATGGGAAGGCGTCGAGATCGACGGCCGAAGGAGTTACAGTCTTCAGGTTCGACCGGGGCGGAGAAGAGTACGTCGTCTGCGCCGCCCAAGGCCACCTCTACTCGGTCTCGGACCCGTTCGCGGAGCGGTCGGTCTACCCTGTCTTCGATGTCGAATGGCATGACTTGGAGTCGGTCGGTGTCAGGGGGCGGGAGGCGGCAGCCAGGATTGCTGCCATAAGGAAGCTGGCAGCCGGGGCTTCCAGTTTCGTAAACGCTTGCGATTACGACGCCGAGGGGGAGACGATTGGGTTCAACGTCCTTCGCTATGCCTGCGGAGGGAAAGAAGACGGGGCCGGGAGGGCCACCTTCTCCACTCTGACCAAGGACGAGTTGGTCGAGTCGTTCCGTTCTATTCAGAGAGGACAAGGACGCGGGCTGGCTACCGCCGGCAGGGCGAGGCACTTCGTCGACTTCGCCTGGGGCGTCAACCTCTCACGCGCCCTCTCGCAATCGGCTGCGGTATCTGGCCGTCGTTACAGGACAGTCAGCGTCGGGAGGGTGCAGGGTCCTACCCTGGCTTTCGTGGTCGAGCGCGAGCGGCAGATTAGGGGTTACGTGCCGAGGCCCTACTGGACTGCGAAATGCGCGTTCGATAAGGACGGAGTGCGGCTCCTGGCGCCCTATTCGATGGAGAAGCTGGCCAGAAAGGCGGATGTGGAGGCGGTCGCGCGTGAATGCGAAGGGAAGGATGGCCTGGTGACAACCGTCGCAACGAGGTCGTTCGAATCTCCGCCGCCTTTCCCTTTCAGCATAGGCGACCTCCAGAAGGAGGCCCACAAGCTGTTCCGCTACTCACCTACTCTGACCCTTCTGGTGGCGGAGAGGCTCTACTTGGACGCCCTGATTTCGTATCCAAGGACCGGAAGCCAGAAGCTCCCGGCGTCGATTGACTGTGGAAAAATTATCCGCGGGCTCGCTCAAATGAAGGAGTACTCGCTCAATGCGAGCAGGCTCCTCCATGGCCCCCTGAGACCAGTCCAGGGCGGCAGGGACGACCCGGCCCACCCGGCAATCCATCCGACCGGAGAGAAGCCGAGAAGGCCGCTCAGAGCCCAGGAGGCGCACGTCTTCGACCTTGTGGTGAAGAGATTCCTCTCCTCCTTCGCTCCTCCGGCGAGACGCGAAGGCGTGTCGGTCGCCGTCTCGGTCGGTGCACACACGTTCAAGCTCGGGGGAAGCCGGACCGTCTACCGAGGCTGGCTCGAGTACTACGCTCCCTACGGGAGGACCATGGATGTCGAGCTGCCCCGCCTGGTTGAAGGCGAGAGGCTCCCAGTTTCGAGCCTGACCACGGACGAGAAGTTCGAGCCGAGACCTCCGAGGTACAATCAGGGCACCCTGCTCGAGAAGATGGAGAAAGAAGAGATAGGGACCAAGGCCACGCGAGCCGAAGTGATTACGACGCTCATCGGACGGGGGTACATTGGAGGGGAGAGCCTCGCAGCCAATGATCTGGGATTCGCGGTAGTCGAGGCCATGGAGCACTATGCTCCGGAGATAATCAGCACTTCTCTCACAAGGTCGGTCGAAAAGGAGCTTGGGGCAATCGAAGACAGGGGAGGGGACGAGAAAGAACTGGTCAGGGAGACGGTGAGGTCGATCTCGGATCAGCTACTGAGGCTCAACCAGAATGAGCTGGATGTGGGCCGAGCGTTAGACCTTGCTGTGCAGACCCCAGCCAAGGCTGAGCTGGGGGCCTGCCCGGTCTGCAGGACCGGCAGGCTGAGGGTGATTCGCTCCAGAAAGTCCGGGAAACGCTTCGTCGGCTGCACGAACTACCCGTCTGGATGCAGGGCGTCTGGTCCGCTGCCCCAGAAGGGGAAACTGAAAGTTGCGGCGAAGCCGTGCCCCTCCTGCTCCTGGCCGGTGGTACACGTGGTCGCGGTCAGGCGACCCTGGACGAGCTGCGTCAATCCCAACTGTCCGTCGAAGGACGTGAAGAAGGATGAAGTGTAGGCTCTGCGAGAGGCAGGCGGAGAACGACCTCTGCCGTTATCATCTGGAAGCCAAGGGAAACTTGGAGGCTGCGTACGCCCACTGGGTCGAGGCTTACGGGTCACTCAGCCATGAGGAATATCTCAGGCGCGTCGCGAAGAATCCCGAGTCGGGTGCCTGGGCGGTCGAAGTGGCGAAGATGATGCTGGAATCTGGAAAATGAGCCCTCTTCTTCAAATCTTAAACGTGACCTCGGAACGGGGCAGTGGTCGTAGGCTTCCTTCAGGCAGGTGGACTTTGATAAGAGAGACTCTCGAGAAGTGGTATGGCAGGTCGGTCGTGGCCGCCAGGGTCAGGCTGGAGCGGAGCTTGGGTGGTCTGGCCAGCAGGACCGCGCTGGTTCAGGCGCTCTACGTGATAGCAGTCGTGGCACTGATGGCAGGCTTCATCGACGCGTTCTTCTTTCCAGTCCCAAATCAGGCCCAGATAGTCCAGCCCGGGCCGGGGGCGCAGACAATACCGGAGGCGGTGATCGACGCTTTCGTGATTGGAGTGGGCGCCGCGGGCATCTACGCTGCCTATGTCAGCGGAAGGCAGACTACGAGACCGAGGATGGTCAGCCTCTACCTGGCAATCGCTTTGCTGCTGATAGCGCTCTCCATCTTCACTGGAACGTACCTCTCAATCCTGAAAGGATAGGAAGAAGGGCCTTCCGGCCCAGACGTCTCCCTTCCTGCAGTGTAGGCTCACTCCCCCGACCCTTTGTGAGACTGAGATTGTAAGGTCGAAGAACCGGGAGAATGGGGTTGCGGCCCTTCTGGGAATTGGAGGGTTTCGCTCGTAGGTGTTGGCCACCACCACGCGTGAGTTCATCCTCGCCCAGTTCGAAAGGGCCGCGAAGACGAATGCTAGCTCCCTGCTCGCCGACCTGGGTTTCTGCGAGGCTAGGAGTTGGTTGAGCGTGTTGGTGCTGTCTATGATTAGGGCTCTGTCCGACTCGTCTGAGAATAGGTCTGCGATTTCGGACTCGATGTCGAATCCCACTTCGGGGATTATCAGCTCCACGTTCTTTACCGCTGCACGGGGGACGTTTCTGGTAACCTCTCCGAGGTTGGACGAGAAGAAGGCGTCGAGGTCGAATATGCGGCATCCTCCGCCGCGGGCGGCCAGGTGAGGAAGAATGGCACGGGCGAAGCTGAGCTTCAGTCCTCTTTCGCTGACGAGAAAGGCCGAGGTTCTTCCGACCAGCGGACTGAGTAGGTCATGGGCCTTCTCGTTGAGGCTCAAAGTTCGCCAACAGACCTGGCAAAGCTCCGGCGTATATGGCTCTGCCGACCCGCGCCCTCTAGAATCGGGAGCCCGGAGGCGACGCGACCCTCCGGGACAAGTCTGTCGCCTGTATATACCTCTCAGAAGCTCGAAGGGCCGACAGGACTGCCACACCAATGAGTCGCATCTGTGTTGCGACGGCCGATAGCAGGGCATACTACGCGCTCGTCTCGAGGCTCCGAAAGGCGGGAATCCCGTTCCTCAGCCTCTCGCCTGGCGACAGTGTTGGGGAGTGCGATCTGGTACTCACCACGAGCGCCGAAGCGGGCCAGTATGGCGCCGTTGCCGTGGCGCTCGAGAACTTGGACGAGAGCGGCGACGTCTTCAGGGCCCAAATTCTATCTCGTCTCTCGAAGGAAGGTCGGACCCTTCTGGTCGGAATAGACCCAGGCTCCAGAATCGGGATGGCAGCTTTTCTGGGAGAGACGCGGCTCGCTTCGCAGACGTTCAACTCCAGGAGCGGTGCGTGCAACGGCGTGGTCCGCCTGGTGGAAGGCGTGTCCGCCGAGAGGCCGGTAATCAGGATTGGCGACGGAGACCCGGCGCTGGCGGCCTGGCTCGCGGACAACTTGGCCGGAAGGCTGCAGAACGCGGTGGTGGAGATAGTGGACGAGTCCGGGACATCCAAGAACCCAAACATCAGCGGTCTCAGGAAGGACCAGGGGTCGGCTGCCCGGATAGCCTTCCGGCGCGGCGAGCAATTCAGCGGAGGCGCGAAGGTCGTAAGAAGGCATCGACGAGAGAACGAATCTCGTCAGGGCCGAAGTCGCCCACCCTGACGTCGGTCTTGAGCCAGGACGGCATCAGCTCCAGGACCTGTGGCGAGTTGAAGCGTTCGTCCAGCAGCGCGACGACCGCGCGCTTTCCCGGCTCCCGGACGTGGCGCCCGGCCGACTGGAATGCCTTCCTCAGCGCAGGCAGCCTTCCTATCATGAGGAACGAGTCTGTCTCGCCTGCCTTCTTCAGGGATGCGTACTCTGCGTATAGCATCGGCGAAGGGGGAGGGAAGGAGAGTCCCGCGACCACCACCGCGTCCATGGTGTCCCCGCGGAAGTCCTCGCCCTCGGCGAAACGCCCTCCCTGGACGGCGAAGAGAATCGAATCACTCGACAGAGAAGCCACCGCATCCGAGGCTTCCTCGGTCGACATCCCCCTGAACTCGGCGACCGGGCGCTTATGTGGGAGCATCCTCGCGACCACCTCCGAAACCGGCTCGAGGACCGCATAGGATGGGAGGAAGACGCCGGTCGCGCCGTCGACCGCGTCCGCCACCCAGGAGACCTTCTTCGCAATTCTGGAGAACATCGCTGGGTCACGACGTTTGTATCGCGTCGTGACCCCGGTGTCTATGATGGTGAGGACTTTGACCAGGGATTCGGTCTCGCTCTGATAGATGTTCAGCCTGGTTGCGTCCAACCCGAGCGAGCGGACGAAGATTGAGGACGGATTGATGGTCGCGGAGAGCAGGACAGAGCTCCTGAACCCATCGAGGAATCCCTTCAGTGGCTTCACCGGGTCTGGCGCAATCAGTCCCAGGACATCGTCCCACTTTGCGAGCACTCCGTCTTCCGAAGAAGTGAGCTTGAGCAGGAAGCTGCCGACCCTGAGCATGGCGGAGGGAAGCTTTCTCTCGTACGTAATCGAGTTCCACGCGGCCTCGGAGCCCGAGTTCAGCACGAATGCCAGGTTCTGCAGCCAGACATCTCCCTGATCTCTCGCGATCTTCCTGATTAGCGACTCCCTGTCGACGTACCAACCCGTGACCGCGCCGGTCGCTGCCTCCATCTCCGCCTTCAGCGTCCTGAGGGCGGACGCAACTTCCTCCAGCATCATCGTGTCTGCCTCGCGAATCGCTTCGTCCAGCTCCCAGAAGCTGATTCTGCCCGAGCGAGCCTCCCGAAAGAAATCCCTGAGGTTGTGAGCCTCGTCGATGACCAGTATGGTCTTGGGCTGCTCGGCCTCGGCCCAGCCTGGGAGGGCGAGCTTGCCAGGATCGAGCGCATACTGGTAGGGGACAACCAGCACCGTCGCCTCCTGGGCAGAGAGCCGAATCAGCTCGTAGGGACAGGCGTGAATCGACTCTGCCTTCAGGAGCAGCTCGCGGTGCTCAGGCACCCTCCTCCCGATTGACCTGACCACCGTGTCGAGGTCCTGGCCGAGCAGCGCTACGTTGAGGAAGTAGGAGCAGAGGTTGTTGCTGACGTTGAAGCCGCAGTACCAGCCGAACGATTCCCTAGTTATTGCATAGGTCACCCCTCTCTTGAGGAGGCAGTAGTCGAACTTGGAGTGGAGCGAGGCCGCCTTCAGCGGGAGCTTTTTCTGAAGTTCAGAGAGCTCCTGGACTACCCTTCTGATTTGGCGCTTTGTCCTGCAGGCGTAGACTATCCTGCACGAGTTCTCCTCCGCAGCTGCGATTGCGCCGCAGAGCACAGCGGCAGTCTTCCCGAAACCACTCATCGCCTCAACGAGAATCGTGCCTCTGCCCGTGCACTGCCGGTAGACCTGCGTCGCCAGCTCCTTCTGGCCCGGGCGGAACGAGTCGTAGGCGAAGAAGCGCTCCAGCTCCAACGAATTAGATTCGAACTAGCTATTTGAGCGCCCTCGTCAGACGGATATCTTGGTCATGTAGCCTTCGTCGGAGAACAGCTTCGCCACGGCCCGCTCCACGGCCTGCCTTTCCTTCTGGGTGGTATAGATCCTCAGGATGTCCATGTAACCCGCTATCGATCCGACCAGGGGGAGCTCGCTCAGCCTGACTGTCCTGTGCCTGGCCTTCTTCGCCGTGCCCGAAATGAGCTCGATGGTAGTCAGCGCCTGCCTCGAGGAGGTGTACGGCACCGAGGGGGTCGTCGAGACGTCGAAGTAGATGTGCAGTCTGCTGACCTTGGCCTCCTTGGCCAGGTCGAGGACAAGCTGTTTCCTCATGCTGCTCTTGCCGAAGAGCTCCTCTATCACCCGGTCCCTGCGCTGGACCACGCGTTCGAAGACGCATTTGACCAGCCGCCTGTTCCGAAAGTCCGCGGCCAGCCTCTTGGCCTCCTTGAGGTCGGGGGTGGTCGCGTCCATGGTTATCAGATTGTGCAGGACTATCTCGTCAGTCATGTCGAGGTATCTGTCGAGGTCGGAGAGGTCTGTTAGTCCGAGGGCGCCGTCCGCTAGCCTCATCGCGTTGACCAGCATCAGCTCCCCGGCCCTGACCGTCCTGTGGAAGTAGACGGTCTTGAACATCTCATACCTAGCCAGCAGGAGGGCCTCGAAGGCGTAGAGCGCGGCGTCGTCCAGGGCGAGGTGTCCGTCGGCGACGCTCAGGGAGTCTATCACACGCCTTATGTCTACACGTCCGTACTCGACCCCGGTGAAGTACGAGTCACGCAGGACGTAGTCCATGATGTCTGCCGACAATCCGCCTGCCACGATTTCGTTCATGAAAGGTGGAAACGACTTCCCCTTGCCGACGGCGAGCTCCGACATCTTCCTGGCGGAGAAGCCGTGCTTGGTCAGGATGTCCTTAATCGTGGTTTCCCTCACTATCCTCTGCGATATGTCCTCGTGCGTGATGGTCGTCTTGTCAGCCAGCACCTCTTCATACATGTGGGAGAACGGGCCGTGACCCACGTCGTGCAGCAGGGCGGCGAGCCTCACCTCCTCGATCTGGTCCGCGGTCACGCTGGCGCGGTGGGCGACGGACTCGGCTAGCTCCCCGGCGACATACATCGCACCCACCACGTGGTCGAAGCGGGTGTGGACCGCCCCGGGGTACGTAAGGTAAGCCCCTGCGAGCTGGTGTATCCTCCTCAACCTCTGTACGAACGGCGAGTCGATTAGCTCCCGCTCTGTCTCTGTTATCTCGATGTACCCGTGGACCGGGTCCCGTATCTCCGCGACCGGTCTGAGCCTCATCCCTTCTCGCCCAGTTGAGCCTTGACAGGCCTTGCAGAGGGGAGCAGCTCGGCGACCTCCGATATCACTGAGATGTGTATCCTGTTTATTCCGCTGGTCGCGTCTATGATCTTCCAGCCGAACTTGGGGGCGAGCCTCCTGTAGGCCTGCCTGGCTTGTTCCTGTATCGCCTCGTCCAGCTCGTACCTGTCGGTGGTGGACGGGCGCCTCTTGGATGTGGCGGCCGGGTGCGCGTCCAGGATTAGCACCAGGTCCGTCCTGGGGAGACCCGATTCGAGGCCCAGGAGCCACTCCAACCCAAGCCCGTTGGCGATGCCGTACGCCAGGTTGGACTCGGTGTACCTGTCAACGATGCAGACGTCGGACCTTGTGAGCAGTCCCTCCAGCCTCGCCTTGTTCTCCCAGCGGTTGGCTGCGAAGAGCATGTGTCTCACCTCGGCCGGGTATGCCTTCTTGCCGTGCAGGAAGTCGTGAATCTCACGCCCAATGCTGGTGGAGTAGTCGGGAAAGGAGGCGGCCTCGACCGTGAGCCCCCTGGACTTCAGCCAAGAAGAGAGCAGGGTCGTCTGGGTCCTCTTTCCGGCCGCGTCGATGCCCTCGATGCCTATCAGAGCGCCTCGCTTCGAGATGCCGACCACCGCGAGTACGGACAGCCTCTGAGGTTCTAACTCTTTCTTCTCACAGGACGAGGGCAGCGCCGAACAGGATGAAAATCAGCGGGGCTGCGGCGGCAGCGTATCTCTTGGCGAACCTGGAGTTCCTCCTGGTTACGTCGGCGAACTCGTCCAGGGCCTCAGAGCCGAAGACGCCGACCTCGCTGGCCAGCTTTCCCGAGCCATACCTGCACTCGGAGAGCCCCACCTCGGCGATGCGCGCCAGACGGACGGTCTCCGCTACTATCGAAGTGGGCGGAGTCGCCTCGCCGAGCGCCCGGTATCCCCTCTCGACTGTGAGGCCCCGGGCGGCAAGGTCGTGACTGTCAGAGGTGCAGAACTCGAGGAGTTTGTAGCCCTCGGCCTCGAGGGCGTCGGCGGCTTCCTTGCGCAGCGATGGGATGGCATTGTTCGCGTCTGCCAAGACCAGCGCCCACTTCGTCTTGTCGACCTCGAGGAGCAACAGGGCGATGCCATTCGTCGTGATGTCGGGTGAACGTGGGAAGTCGGTTCCCTTCGAGTGGGCGTAACCAAGCCTGAAGGCACTGGGCGCGGCTTCGGCAGTGTCCTTGATGAGCCGGCTCCAGCCCTGGTCGCCGAGGTCTGGCTCCTCTCTCCCTCCGTCGATTGAGTTGTGCGCGTCAATCAGAGAGAGGTCTAGCCCACTCTGGGCCGCGGCGGCTGCCAGCTGCCTCTCGGCCCCCGGGTCCATGTCGTCGGAGCCGTAGGGCGCGAATGACACGGTGAGGAGCAGGTCGTCGCCGAAAGCGAAGGCAGAGGCCGTGGCCTTCCCGATCTTGGCTGCAATCGGACCCCTGATTGCTGGGGTTTGGGTTGCGCGCGTCTCCTCGGCGAGGGCCTTGAGGTCGGCGGCGTACCTCTTCGCTCCTTCGTTGGTAGTCAGGTTGTTCTCGTGACCGCCAGGTCTGTGCAGGGTGAGCACACCGCCGATTTCCTGGAAGGAGTTGGAAATCAGACCGGGTAGGTTGTAGCTCCCGACCGGGTAGAACGGTCCCGGGTGGACGCCCGGGAGGACAGCGTACACGTCACCAGTCTGCCTGGCGAACTTGAACACCTTGGACGACACGGTTGTCTTCGAGGCGTGCGCGTCGATTATCCTCTCGAGGTCGGAGGAGTCATCGTTGGCCCAGGCTTTCATGAAGGCCTGGAAGAGCCTAACGCTGCTGAACCCCTTGCTCGTCCTCCTCAGCCTGAGGATTGGTGTGAAAACGGCGGCAATGAGGAGGGCACTGGCCCCGGGAATCAGGGCTGACGCGTCGAAGGCCGGAGCCCCGAGTGTCAGGAAGATTCCCACAGTCGCCAGAGGGTGAACCGCTGCCAAGAGCCCGGAGACGGACGACCTCTCGACGAACGCACCGTTGATTACCAGGAACTCGAACCCGGCGCTGAGGAGACCGCCGAAGACAAGGGCGTTACCAGCCGAGTGACTTGAAGGCTGGGCGAGAGCGTAGAGCAGGCCCAGCGCAGAGCAGACGAACCAGACTGTCTCGCCGACGAAGACTGCGGCGACGGCCCTTCTGAAGCTGGCTATGCTCGCCCCGTCCATCAGTCTGGCAACTCTCGCTATGATGAAGGAGGAAAGAAGGACCGCTGCGAAGGCTAGCGGGAAAGCCAAGACCGCCCCGGCGAAGGGGACCGCCGTCAGGCTCAGGACAACCGAAGCGACGGCGGAGTAGACCAGGAGGATACCCAGCCGCGGGAGGACGAAGAGGTGCCTGTACCTGGAGGCCAGAGCCTCGGTTGGCGACTCTGCCGAAGGCGCGTCACTTGAAGAGTATGTTGATGACAATGGACGCAGCGATGAGGGCGATGGAGCCGATCAGCACAATCTCCGGCTTGATCTTGACGCCCTCGGTCTCTTCGTTGAAGAAGGTGAGAAGACCCGCGCTTGAAGCGGGCATCGGCGCGTTGTTCTTCTTGCTGCTCATCGATTGGGAGCAGATGCTGCAGAGTTCTTAAGTGTACCGTCGGGCGGTGCTTCCTTGGGTTAAAGATATATTACGTGTCGCGGGCGTTTTAGCTCCCATGCCCCAGTACCAGTCTGCCTTCAATTCGGTCGTCAAGGACATCAGGTCCCACGAGAAGTGGTTCTCCGAGAGCCTTCCATTGATAGCGAGCGAGAATTTGGCCTCCGAGCCGGTCCGGCGCGTGCTTTCATCTGACCTGGGGCACAGGTATGCCGAAGGGTGGCCGGGGGAGAGGGTCTACGCCGGGTGCAGGTACATCGACCAGATTGAACTGCGGGCCATAGCCCTGGGGAAGAAGCTCTTCAAAGCCGACCACCTCGACGTCAGGCCCGTTTCGGGGGTCAATGCGAACCTCGCGGTCTATTCGGCGCTGAGCGGACCCGGTGACACGATGATGGCGCTCTCCGTGCCCAACGGCGGGCACATCTCGCACGGGAAGAAGGACTTCGGCGGTTCGGCTGGGCTCGTCCACTCGCTGGAGGTGTCCTACTTCGCCTTCGACAAGGAGGCCATGAACATCGACGTAGACGAGACGAAGAAGCGAATCGCGGCGCTGCCGTCCCTGAAGCTGGCTATGTTCGGCTGCAGCCTCTTCCTCTTTCCGCACCCGGTGAAGGAGCTGGCGCAGACCATCCGCGACAAGGGCGGGGTCGTCTGCTACGACGCGGCGCATGTGGCTGGGCTCATCGCCGGCGGCCAGTTCCAGGATCCGCTCCGGGAGGGGGCCCAAGTCATGACCTTCAGCACTCACAAGGTGCTCTTCGGGCCCCAGGGGGGCGCCATAGCTGCCACGGCCGAGCTAGCTGAGCCTCTCAAGAAGGCGGTCTTCCCAGGCACGGCCAGCAACCATCACCTGCACAGCGTGGCGGCGAAGGCGATGGTCTTCGCCGAATTCCTTCAGTTCGGGCGCAGGTACGCGAAGGATGTCGTGGCCAACGCCCAGACCCTCGCGGGGAGGCTGGCTGAGCTCGGCGAGAAGGTGCTGGGAGAGAAGAATGGATACACGATGTCTCATCAGGTCGCCCTCGACGTGACGAAGTACTCGGACGGAGGGGTCATCGAGAAGCTTCTGGAGGACCAGAACATCATAGTGAACAGGGAGCCGATCCCGGGAGACCTGCAGGCTGGGAGGCACTACACCAACCCCGGCGGAATCCGGCTGGGGGTCGCGGAGCTGACCCGGCTCGGCATGGGCAGGTCCGAGATGAAAGAGGTCGCTGAACTGGTGCACCTGGGCCTCGGCGGGGAGAGGAAGCGCGAGATCGTGCGCAGGATTAGGGAGCTCAGGAAAGGGTTCCAGAAGGTCAAGTATTCGTTCCGGGATACGCCAGCCTATTCATTCCGTTAGAGCGGGGTTCAAGAAGTCAGTGAGCTCGAGCTGGTCGGCCTTCCTCTCGCCCTGGAAGAGTTGGTCGAGCTCCCTTCGGACAACGTCCAGCCGGCTCTTCAGATAGACGTCGACGTCGTACTCCCTCGCGAGTCTCTGAGCAATGGAGAGGTACTTCTCCACGGACGCCCTCGTCAGCGTCTCCCTGATCTCGCCGCCGCAGTAGGGGCAGACCCACGACACCGGGGGCCTGCGTATGGTCCCGCCGCACTTCTTGCACTTGAAGGCCTGGCTGGCGTACTTCTTTGTGTTCCCCATGATGTCCCTTATCAGGTGGGTCTTGATTATCGACTCGACGACCTCCTTGGTGGAGACAGCCTCTATCTTGGACGCCACCTCGATCTGCTTCGCTATCTTCTCGTTGAGAGATCTGAGGGTGGAGTAGGCCGCCCTGGAGCGTCTTACCGTCAGCGCCGAGGTCGGGTTGGTGAACCCGTAGCCGTAGAACTGCCTCTCGCTGTCCAGCCTTGAGCCGATTCTCTCGATTAGCCCCTCCAGCGAAGACGCGGCCGGAGAGCCCTGGGTCTTCTCGTAGAATTCCGCAGGGTACCTGAACGCGACGTCGAAGTTGTGCGCCTGTTCGTCCACCTCGGCCGGGATCAGGACCGGTTGGATGAGGAGCGGGGTGTCCATCAGCCCGCCAATCTGGTTCGGGATGAACTCCTTGGAGAAGTTGAGCAGCGCGTCAGGCAGGAGGAGGAGAGAGTCTCCGTCCCCGTCGCAGTCCCTCCTCTTGGCTGCGTGCCAGCAGGGGTTGGCGAAGCAGACCTGGGCGGACGAGAACCCGACGAGCCGCCCCATCACCCCGACTGAGGTGTGCGGTGCCAGACCCACGACCACTCGTCCGATAAGATTCTCCGGCCTTGACGCGTTGTAAATCTGAGCGAGACCGTATAGGCTCTGGAGCTCGTCGTCCACGAACTGGGCCATCCTAAGCAGGTCCTCCGCTATGTCGAGCGGGACTATGATGTCCTGGGGTTTCAGCTCGAGAGTCTGTGTGACAGAAGCCAGAGGCTCTCCTTCGCGGTCGACGTCGTAACCCAGCTCGACGAGCTTCTCGATGCCTGTCGCGACATCGGCGGGCCTGAAGTGAGTCAGCGGGGCGTTGGTGACGTCTATGCGTAGAGTGCCGTCCTTGTAGACGAAGACGCCGTGCTTGCTCCTGAGGACCCCCTTCTCGATTGATTCCGGGGTCTTGGTAGCGCTGGTCAGCCCCCTGACGCCTTTGACGGGCCTCGCGTGGTCGTATGGCAGCACGGCCCCTATGGCCTCCATCTTGGCTTTCAGGTCGTAGGAAAAGTTGGAGTGGGTGTCGGTTTTGACCCGGCAGTTGGGGCAGGTCGACTCGTCGGTGGAGAGCCCGCACCTGGGGCAGGTCAGGTATCTGTTGGTGGGCTCGCCACAGACGTCGCACCTCGTCGACAGCCTCCTCGCGTTGCAAGCCGGGCAGACCATGTTGACCACGTCGATGCTCACGGTCCCCTCCCGGGCCGCTGTCTGGATGCTCCTCGTCGGGCCTCCAGCGGTGCCGACAGGGAAGAGGCCGTGGACCGGAGGTTTGAGGCGCCTGGTCATCGCCTTCTCCGGCCGCCCCACCCTGATGCCAACGGTCGCTGTGCTCTGCCGCCCCAGCCGCAGTCCCGAGAGCTGACGCACGGCTTCGATTGGGTCCTCGGTGTCTGGAATCTGGGGCAATCCGATGTTCAGCAGCTCTGACACGACAGCCGCGGTGTCGGCTTCCAGTATGGCCTCCTCACCGTCTACCCTGTGTTCGAGAAGCGCGCTCTGAAGGATCCACTGGATGTGGCGGGTGCTGATGTCCACGTGGAGCTCGTCCCTCATCTTCTTGCAGCTGGATCTCAGCGCACGCAGGTCGGTCGCGGTCAGCCTGTCGAAACGCGGCGTGTACCTTGGGTGGAGAGGAATCCCGAGGACTCTGGAGATCGCCAGGGCTTCTCGCAGGGTCGGAACCTCCTGATGGCTCGAAATCAGTCGCGCTGTCGATTCGTCGGTGAGCCCAGCCTCGGCGAGCCTGCTTCGAGCGTCTGGGACGGAGCCGAGGACGCGCTCGAAGTCCTCGATCCACCACTCCGCTACGTAGGGGGAGGGCGGGAGGCTCTTGTTGTTCTCCAGGAAATCGCCATAGCTGATGAGGACGTCGCCGAGGTCTATGATTCTGACCAGCCTGTCGCGAAGCTCCGCGGCTTCCTGCGAGGACGAGACGTGTTTGACAGTCCCGTCGGTCAGGAGGACGGTCGGCCCCTCTATCGAGTCGACGAATGCGATGGTAGCCGCCTTCCCTGGCATGTCCACCTTCACCTGCGTCCCTGCCACCACCGGGTAGTCCAGCAGTGTGGAGACGGCAGGGTGTATCCCAACTGTGGAGAGGCCGGTGTTCATCGACCGCCCGTACCTGAGCCTGAAGCCGCCCCTGCGCCGAGGCATCGACAAGACCGCCCTCCCAGAGATCACCTCCTCGAAGTGTGCGCCTGCCTGCTCGGTCTCGTTGGTGGACTGCTGGGTGCCTCCCTTGATTTGGCCGAGCCATTCCCAGCCCGAGATGTTGAGGCTGGCAAGCTTCTTCTCGAGTTTGTTGGCCCTGCCGATTATGCCGTCGTTCAGGACCCTGAGCGCCCCGCCCCGCAGTCTGTCTGTGCTCACGCGCTTCAGGTTCCTGTGAACCACCACCTCCACCGGATCGGTCTCGACACCGTCGATCTCCACAGGAAGGTTCGAGATGGCTAGCCTGAGGTCGTCGTCGGTGACCTTGAACTGGAAGTTGCCGACCTCCCTCTCATAGATCCTCAGCTCCTCGGCGAACCTGTCTATCTCCTCGCTCCTCGCCTTGTAGTTCGACAGGCCCAGCTTCTTGGCTGTGATGTCGGCTATCACCAACGAGAAGCCCGCTTCCGTCCCTCCTGCCGACCTCATCGGGCCTGCGTAGGAAACCGAGGCGTAGTCGCTGTTATCGTCGTTCTGCTTTATCGCGATGCTGTAGATGCCTTCGATGGGCGCCACTGTGACGCTGTCGGTCATCACCGCGAGCCCGGCCCTTATTCCCAGGTTCAGCGCCTGGTGCTTCACCATGCTGCCGAACTTGCCGAGAGCTATCTCCTGGGCGATGGTCAGCGCCGCTCGCTCCTTGCTCGTGGACTTTAGCAGCTCCCTCAGCCTCTCTGTGAACCCCTCGAACTGGCCCAGCCCGAGCATCTGGTTCACCCTGTCGGCGAGGTCGAAGACCGTCTTTGACTCGACATGGTCGATGGGGTCGTAACCGCGTGACCTGGCTTCGGTCGCGAGGTTGTAAGCGGATTCGTACTGCCCGAGGATGTCTTTGTAGTAGCCGTGGAGACGGTCGGGGAAGGGAGCGAGCGCCCTGACGCGTGTCCACGCGTCGGCGGCAGAGAAGGACAACGGGGCGATTGGTCCCCGGCCACGTCTTAAGCTCTACCGTGGTCCTGGCAAGGGTTGTTGCGGCTTCGCTTCTTCGGGGCCGTCGTCATGACGAACTCGGACCGTCGCCTCCCAGATGGCGTCGGAGTCTCTGCCGATGCCCTGTGATTATGGTGACGAGACGGCGGTGGGTGTTGCCTGCTAGCCGAGTCCGTAGTGCCTAATCGTGTGGTGATATTGTTCTGGTTCCATCAGCGAGCCGAACGCCCTCTGCACCACCTCGCTCAGCGACGGGTGTATGTGGATGGCGTCCTGCATGGGCTGCGCGCTCTGGTCAGATGTGTACATCAGATTGATGATCTCCTGAATCAGGACCGAGGCGTGGGGCCCGACGATGTGCGCACCAAGTATCCTGCTCGACTCGCGCTCCAGTATGACCTTCACGAAGTAGTCCCTGACGTTCATCGCCTCGCCCTTCGCCGTGTCCTCGTATCTCTGGAAGCCTATGAGGATGCCTTCGTTCCCGTGCTTCTCCGCCGCCTCCTTTTCATTCAATCCTACACTGGCGACCTCGGGATAGGTGAAGACCGCGTGGGGCACTGCGTGGTAGTCAACCTTGACTCTTCTCTTCAGAATCGCGTTGTAGTATACGACCTCGGATTCGTAGTTGGCCACGTGCCTGAAGAGGTACTTTCCGTCTGCGTCGCCCAAGGCCCAGACGTTCGGTTGCGATGTCTCCAGATACTCGTTCACCTGTATCCAGCCGTCTTTGGTGGTCTTGATTCCTCCCTTCTCGGGGCGCAGTATGTCGTTGACTGGCCCCCGCCCCGCAGCCACGAGAATCTCCTCCGCTTCGACCACGGCCCTGCTCCCGGTCTGCCTATCTACCGCGACCAGCCTCTTTGCCCCGCTTGCAGTCCGCTCGACCTCGCGCACTTCTTGATTGGTCACTATGGTCATGTGCTTCCCCAAGACTCGTTTTGCGAGCGCCGAGATCTCTGGCTCCTCCTCTGGCAGGAACTGGGGGTTCCTTCCTATGACCGTCACCTTGGAGCCGAGCGCGGCGAGGAAGAAGCCGAACTCTGCAGCGATGTAGCCTCCGCCGACTACTGCGATGCTCCTGGGCAGCTTCTTCATCTCCATCCGGATGACCGAGTCGCTGGTCTGATAGCCCGCTACCTCTAGCCCCTTGATCGGAGGTATGACGGCCCTCGAGCCCGTGGCCAAGAAGAACATCTTTCCGCTGATTGTGGCGTCACCCACCTTCATCGTGTACGGAGCCACGAACTCTGCCTGTGCGTGGTAGTAGTCGATGTTCTTCGAACTCGAGAGGCCCTGCCGAATTGCGTCAATGTCCCTGTCGATTAGGGCCCTGGTCCTCTTCATGATTTTCTCGTAGCTCACGCTCTTGATCTCCGCCTCAACCCCCAGTGCTTCGGCTTCGTCCAAGGTTCTGACCAGCTCGGCTGGGTAGAGCATGATTTTGGAGGGGATGCAGCCTCTGGTGAGGCAGATGCCTCCCGGCTCGTCCTTGTCTATGACCGCGATTCTGATGTCGGGATTCTGCTGGATTATGGGGTCGACGATGTTCATCGCGGAGCCGCTCCCTACCACGATCAGGCCGTACTCTTTCATCCCGTATCCGGGTAGCTGGAGCTTCCCGAGCAGATTTAGCTACTTTGCCGGCCTGGGCGGTGAGTTACGCGGTCGTTAACTATCCAGTGCGATGTGGAACGATTCAAGCCTGCTGGTCCCATCAGACCAGGCCGGCAGGGCTGGAGGCGAGGTGCCGTTGCCGAGGATTGACCCTGGGCCCTCGCACTACCACGTTTCGCATCTGCAGACGCCCCTCTCGTAAATTACCCCCAGCGACAGAATCCAACGGTTGGCGACCACCAGATTTCCAGCAGGAACGGCGAGTCGGTTATCGTTCGCACTCGTCAAAGATCTTCATGGAGAAGTGAGCGCCTTGCCAGGTACTCGGCCAGTATCTTCTTCTGCCCTCTCCTGAGGATTTCCGCGAGGGTGGACGTCCCTATCCCCGTCTGCGCCGCCAGCTCCTTCAGGCCCAGCTTCTTTGGGAAGTCGAAGTAGCCTCTCTCGAATGCGAAACTCAGAATCTGCTCCTGCCTGGCGGTCAGGAGGTCCTTGTCCTCCAAGACCTTCCTGAGCTTCACCTCGAAGGGGATTCTCCTCTTTTCGAGGGCCGAGACCAGTTCCTTGAAAGGGCCGTCACTGCCGAGAATGGTCCATTCGGCACGTTCCCTCGAGTTGACGGCCACCGAGGCGAGGAAGCACTTCGACCTGGCTACCTCCTTGCACACCGTGCACCTCGACGACGCCGCGCCGTAGATGTGCCCGCTGGCCGACTTTATGATTTCCAGACCGGTGACGTCCTTGTCCCTGCGAATCGCGTCAATCAGTTTCTCTGTGAGAGCTGGATCGACCCTTATGTCGAAGAGGTGCTGGACGGCGCCCTCGGACACAATCTTCGAGTCGAGAATCTCGACCGCGGCAGAGTACGTTCCCACCGCGATGTCAATCCAGCCGTGCGGCTGCGGGCATCTCAGCACCGTCTCCAGCACGGGTTGCTTATTGCCAGACGGACTGTATAAGAGGTGCGCTCCGGCGTCATTCATCTCTTTGGAGGCACCAGGCGCCAGGTAAATCTCAGGCCCCCATAGTTATCGGTCGCTGAGGGCCGTGTTCTGACGGCATCCCCAAGATTATCGGGCCAAGCCTTAACCTGATTCCGCGTCCGAACCTGGTCGGGTGGGAGAGTGAAGCTCGACAGAGGCAGGAAGGGGGTCTCGTCGGTCCAGGCTCTGTCCATAGCGATTGTGCTGGTCCTGGCCGTGTCTGGCACCTCGTACCTTGACACCGTTCAGTCTTTCCAAAGCCAGATCAGTGCTCTGCAGAACGAGGTCGGTTCGCTCCGGTCAGGGTACTCATCCCAGCCCTCTGCCCAAGGCAGCGCTTGGTCGGAGCAGAACTGCAGCAGCACCACCGGCAGCGTGAGCGTCACTCTGATTGCTGAGACGGCCAAGGCGGAGATTGCGAAGGGGGTCTACTATGACGCCTGGACCTTCAACGGCACCGTTCCCGGTCCTACTATCTGGGTGAAGCAGTGTGAGGCGGTCCACTTCACGCTAATCAACAAAGACGCCATGCCCCATTCTATCGACTTCCATGCAGCCCAGGTGAACTGGGCCACCGTCTACGCGCCGGTAGCGCCGGGCCAGTCGCTCTCCTTCGTCTTTGCCCCAGCCTACCCAGGGATTTTCATGTATCACTGTGGCGTGCCACCTGTCCTGGAGCACATCTCCAATGGGATGTACGGCGTGATAATTGTCAACGGGACTGGCAACGACGCTCTCCCGGCCGCCCCCGGAGGCCAGTACGTCCTCACCGAGAGCGAGTTCTATCTGAACGCCCATCCGAATTCGGATGGGAGCTACAGCGGCAATTACACCAAGATGGTCGCCGCGACTCCAGACTATGTGGTCTTCAACGGAGAGGCGTTCAGGTACCAGGCTTCGCCTCTGATGGTCAAGCCCAACCAGCTGGTCAGACTATACGTCTTCAACGAGGGGCCAAACGTCTGGGAGGCCTTCCATGTGATAGGGGCAATAATGGACGCCGTGTACATCGATGGCAACCCGAGCAACGTGCAACACGGTCTCCAGACTGTGAGCATACCCCCGTCGGGAGGCGCCATAGTCGACCTGTACTTCACAGATATGGGCGGGAAGAATCCGTTCGTCAACCACGCGTTCGCTTACGCCCAGAAGGGCGCGACTGGCGTGTTCCAGGTTGAGAATGAAACCTCAGGCTCGACAGCGACGACAACGACGTCTGCCGCGCCAGTGTCTGGGACGCAGGTCAGTATACTTTCCGGGTCCGCTGCGAACTCCACGTCGATCTACTACTCGCCTTCGAAGGTCGTCGTGGTGATAGGCGTCAATAACACTGTGACGTGGGTGAACAACGATGTCGCGCCCCACACGGTGACGGCGACGGATGGTTCCTTCAACTCCGGCAACTTGAACGCAGGTCAGAGCTGGACATACACCTTCACGGCCCCGGGCACCTACACATACTACTGTTCCTATCATCCGTGGATGAGGGGAACCATAGTCGTAGAATCAGGCTAGGCTCGGGTGGTTTGTCTTGAACGCCGACGGTCGGATTAATCAGTCGAAGCGGCGCATGATACGTAGGATGGCGCTCGCGGCCATGGGACTGGGAGTTGCTGTTATCGCCTCTGTCCGGTTGTTGGAGACCTCACAGGCCGCGGCTGATGGCGCAACCAAATTGTTCGCTGCGTCATCGACTTCGGACGGTGCGCCCGACTCCGCGTCCATAACCGTCAAGGCCGTCTACTTTCAGATGTCCCAAATTGTCGACGTCCACCAAGAGTGCATCGCGGTCAAGCCCCCAGCCACGGTCGGCGAATTCCTTCAGATGGTGACGAGCAGGCACCCGGTTTTGGCAGGCATGATGCCAAACATGATGATTCTGGTGAATGGTTCCGCATCCAAGGTGGACACTCCGCTGAAAGATGGGGATGAGATTGACTTCGTACCAGCCTTCGCAGGGGGTTGAATGCGTCTGGCTGCCGTCCGGCCTAGGACTTTTGTCTCAGTGAAGTGGCCTTGGGGAAAACCTGGCGCTCTTCCGCGGCGGTGTGCCTGTCGAGCAGCGTAGTTAGCTCGGCCTGGACGGCTTCGAGTTCGATAGCTGGCGTGGCCGCCAGCTCGGTCACCCTCTTCATCAGTTGGTAAATCGGCCGATGCTGCTGGAATATCTTAATCTCCTCTGCCGCTCCCTCAACGCCCAGCCTCTCTATCAACAACCCCAAGATTTGAAACTCCTCGTCGGCGATGTGCTGTCTGAAAATCATGTCGAGTTCCTTCAGCACCAGTGAGGCAGACCTGAAGTCCCGCCTTTCGGTTGCCTCCTTCACACGTCGAAGCCCGTCTTTCATTATGACGTGCTCCTCCACGAGCACCCGAATCGTGCTCTCCAGGCCGAGATTCCTGGGCGAGAAGCGCCCTGTTACCATGCCGTCAACATAAACGCGCCAAGCTTTGAACTAGGCCCAATGGCTAGACTGCGCGTGTTTCAGTCGCCCACGGGCTTGGACCTATCCGGAGTCAGCCCTTTCCGAGAGGCGCGCCGCACGCTCCGCAGAATTTCTGATTTGACGGCACGCTCGCGCCGCACGCGCGGCACTTGACCGACGAGACCGCGTTCGGAGGCGCCTGGGCGAATGGAGGAACGCCCGGTGCTACCGCAGCGTACGGAGTCTGGAACCTGACGAGGTTCTCCCTGATTATCCCGTAGGCCTTCTGGGCCTCGGAGTGCGGCAGGTCGTTGAGCGCCAGTGGGTCTCCCCCGAACCTCAGCGCGCATTTTATGGTCGACCTCATCAGCCCGTTTTCGAGTAGCACGTTCGAGATGTCCTGGTAGTTGTAGTCTGTGTAGTCTCTCCTCATCCCGAGCGTGTGCGGGTGCCTGAGGATTATGCGTTGGTTGGTGATGGTTACCGAATCGATGTTTATCTTCGGATGGTAGATCTTCTGCTTGATGTGCATGAGAATCTGCTCGTTCGGCCCCAGAATCTTCTCGAGGTCGCTTGGCGCCTGTTCCAACTCAGCTCGGCCCCGTGACAGATTTGACAGTGACCACAGGCCTGAGGTTGCCCGACGCGCTGATGTTGGTCATGTCTGCGGTGACGTCTATCACCACGGTGGTGGTCTTGCCGGACGCGATTCGGAAGCTCAGTGGGACCTTGACCTGGCCGCTAGGGACGTTCAACGTAGTGTTCTTTCCGCCTATGGTGGCGGTCGCCGACAGGATTGTGAACCTGATCATTGTGTAGTTGCCGGCCGGTATGCTCTCGGAGCCCAGCATCTTCGTCACGTTCACGAACGAGAGAAGGTCGAAGCTGGTCGAGTTGACCTTGAAGTTGACGCTGCTGTTGCCCTGGCCCTGAAGCTGGATGTCTGAGATGGTGAGGTAGATGTGCGAGACGTTCGAGACCGGAGAGTCGGTGACTCCTATGGCGAGGGAACCGTTGCCGCCAGGCATGGTAATCGCATAGGCAGTAACGATGACGACGGCGGCGATTACAATCGCGATTCCTGCTGTTACCCCGGTCTTCAACGGCTCTCGGGCATGGTGAATGTTTAGGGTGGTATATTATCCAACGTCTTAGAATGACGCGTAGGCCGGACCCTAGGCCAGCTCGAACTCCACGAGCCAGAGTTCGTCCTTCGCTGCGAAGCCCTGCTTGCTCCAGTAGGCCCTGACCTCGGCCGCCGACCCTGCACCGTCGCGTCTGGCCAGCTTCTCATCTATGGCGCCCAGCTTGACCCTGCTCAGCCCGGTCACCTTCACCTTGCCGAACTTCCTCGGCGGATAGCCCATCCTGGCGACATCGTAGGCCTCCCCCACCATGACCTTCGCCTTGGGCCACTTGCGCAGCGTGACCGTCTTCTTCCCCGCAAGAACCTGCTCGGCCGATTTGGCCCCGAAAACAATCATGGTTAATCCGACGTGGACGAGTCTGTTAAGTATTCGGTCGGGTGCGATGGTTCTGTACGAAACATGGGGAAGAATCGGACGAAGGATTCAAAAGCGGCTGAGATTCGAAAATGACGCGCTAGCGTGAAGACTTCGATCATCTTCCGAATTACCGGCATTGCACTGTTCATCCAGCTCGCTCTGGGCGGGCTCCTCACATTCGGCTTCGTCGACCCGCTGGCACACATCGTCTGGGGAGCCGTGGTCGGCATCCTGGCGCTGGTGACGCTGGCGTTTGTCATAAGGCTGAAACCTAGGCCCCGCCCGCTGACAGGCCTGTCGGTCGGCCTGGTTCTGCTCCTCGTCCTGCAGGTGGTCCTCGGGTTCTACACCCTCGACACCGGGGACCAGGCAGTCGCCTGGGTCCACTTCATCAACTCCTTGGCAATCTATGGCATGGGCGTCGCTGGGACTTTCATGGCTCTGGGCATTGACAAGATGGTCCCGCCAGGTTCCTCGCCGCCTGAGCGAGGGGAAGCAGACCGCTCCGGGCCGGCTCATTGACAATCGCACCTAGGAACCCGGTCGAGTCCAACACTAACTGCGGTGTAGTTGTTCTCCCGCGGAATTGAATTCCGTCTTCTAGAGTGCCTCGCCTTGAGGCAAGCGGTTTTAGCATGCCCTGGGCCTTCCTTCGGGCATGACCCAAAGGAAAGGCTGCCGAGTGGTAGCCGAGTTCTCCATCCATCCCATCGGCGAGGGCACCAGCGTCAGTAGATATGTTCGGGCGGCGCTCACTGAGTTGAGGAAGGCCAGAGGCCTGAGGCTGCAGGTGACACCGATGGCGACCGTGATCGAAGCCGCCAGCCTCTCGGACATCCTGAAGGCGGTCGAGGCTGCGCATGAAGCGGTGTTCAGCCAAGGGGCCAACAGGGTGGACTTCACCCTGAGAGTTGACGACAGGAGGGACAAAGAGAGGCGCATGGAAGACAAGGT
>JAFMAU010000023.1 GCA_029784825.1 Nitrososphaerota archaeon
GCCTCATGAGGGCGGCGGTGATGATGCTGGAGCACGTCGGACTGACTTCAAAGAGCGCGAAACTGTCGAAGGCCCTGGACGTCTGCGGGACCTACGAGCAGAAGACGCGCATCACGGGGAGGCCCGACGGAGCCACCGCCTCCCAGTTCGGAGACTACGTCATCTCTGCGCTCAGAGACCCTGGGACAGAGGCGAAGTGGGCGTCCTTCCAGAAGTGACGGCGCCGGGTCAGCCGTAGATCCGGAAGTCCTTGTGGTCTTTCGGCGAAGCATCTTCCTGGTCAACCATGGTCACCCTGGCCCTCGGAGGTCCCATCTTCGCCCATCCTACGACCTTCTTCACGCTCTTTTCGTCGCCCTCCAGGAACGCCTCGACAGTCCCGTCCGGAAGGTTGCGCACCCACCCCGTGACCCCGGCGGCCGTGGCCACCGTCGCCATGCTGGCACGGAACGACACGCCTTGGACGAATCCGTGGACCTTGATCCTCTTTGCGATCGCCAACGCATCAGCCCACTGACAGGACGATGTTGGAGATCCCGGTGACCACGAAGGAGACCGCCAAAGCGGCGATCAGGAGGGCGGTTATCCTGGAAAGGGCGTCGGTTCCGTTCGGTCCGAGGAACCTGCTGACCCAGTGGGACCCAGACAAGATGACGTAGGCGAGCACGGAGTTGCAGAGGATGACAAGTAGAGCGAGGAACGGGCTGTACGGCTGCGCCGAGATTATGATCACGGTAGATATCGCACCAGGTCCCGCGAGCAGCGGCGTCGCAAGCGGGAAGGCGGCGATGTCTGACGGCTCGAGCCCGCGGGACCGGGTCGTTCCGCCCTGCAGGTGGTCGACAGCCACCACGAACAGGATGATCCCGCCTGCGATGCGGAAGTCGTTGATTGTAATCCCGAACGCGTCGAAGATGAGCCAGCCGAAGAGCGCGAACACGACCAGGATTGCGGTCGATATCACCACCGCCTGCTTGACGATCCTTTTCCTGTGGTCGGCGAACTCCTCGGTCAGGCCGATGAATATGGGGACCGTCCCCAGCGCGTCCATGACGGCGAAGAGCAGTACGAAGGCTTCGGTGAAGAGGACGGCGTCGAAGGCGAAGAACGACGCGAGTAACGACATCTGTTCGCGCGCCAGCCTCCAAACGGATAAATAAATCGTGAAGAGGTTGTCGATGTTTGTCTCAAGTCGAACAGCCAGCCATCGACGCTGCGATGGCCAAGATCATCGACCCGGAGCTCGGGAGGCCGATAACCGACCTCAAGCTTATCGACAAGGTCGCCATCAACGGCGGGTCGGTGGAGCTGGAGTTCCATCTGACAGCCCCGTTCTGCCCCCCTGTGTTCGCGCTGAAGATAGCGGCCGACATCAAGGCGGGGCTGCTCCTGGTCCCAGGGGTCACCGACGCGAAGGTAACCCTTCGCGGGCACTACCTTGCAGAAGCGGTGAACAAGCAGGTCAACAAGCCGCAGCCCCGTCCATCTCAGTGAGAGAGTGGGTAGCCGCGAGCGCGTTGCGGAGTTCCTCGCCAGGTCGGGAGCGGGATTCGAGATCAGGGAGTTCGATGAAAGCACGCGCAGCTCCGCCCTTGCCGCGAAGGTCCTCGGTTGCACGGTCGCGGAGATAGCGAAGAGCATCGTTTTCGTCGGGGAAGGGACAGCCGTGGTGGTCGCCTCGGGGGACAGGCGGGTGAGCCTACCGAAGCTTACGAAGGTGTTCGGCGAAGCCAGGATGGCCAGCCCCGACGAGGTACGCGAAAGGACAGGGTATCCGATCGGGGGGGTCCCTCCTTTCCCGCATGGCGGAGCGGTGACGGTCCTGCCTGACGAGTCGCTGACGAGGTTCCCCAAGGTCTGGGCCGCGGCCGGCGCGCCAAACGCGGTATTCCAGATCGGCGCCGGCGACCTGTTGCGGCTCGTGGGCGGGGGCCCGTTCGACGTGTGCGAATAGAGCTATAGAGAAGCGGCCCGGGTCATAGAGACGTGCCCGCGAGGAAGGCGATCGAGATGGGGAGAGGGACGATCCTCGTGTCTCTGCCGAAGGAGTGGGTGAGGAGGAACGGGATCAAGAAGGGGGCGGACGTTTCTGTGGAGGAGCTCTCGCCGGGGAAGCTCATGGTCAAGCCATACAAGGGGATGGAGGAGGAGCCGAAGCAGATTGAGATCAAATACGACGGGGGAGACTTCGGACAGGTAGCCAACGACGTCACGGGGGCATACCTGCTCGGATATGCGCTCATCAAGGTCGAAGGCTCCAAGGTGATCTCCAGGGAGGACAGGAGGCTGTTCAAGGAGACCCTGGGGAGGCTGGTCGGGCTCGAGGTGCTCGACGAAGACTCGAAGAGGATAACGCTCCAGTTCCTGCTCGACCCCACCGCGATCACGCCGGAAAAGGTGGTCAGAAGGATGTCTGGGCTGCTCGACGGGATGCTGAAGGACACGGCCGAGGCGCTGTCGAAGCGAGACCCGAAGCTCCTCGGGCTGGTCGCCGAGAGGGACGACGAAGTCGACCGGCTGTATTTTCTGCTTGTGAGGGCCACTCGGGCTGCCGTCGTACGCCCGGAGGTCGCAGAAGGGTACGGACTCTCGCCGGTCGACCTGCTCGACTACCGTGTGCTGGCGACCTTCCTCGAGAGCACCGGTGACGCCGTCACGGAGCTCTCCCGAAAACTCCAGCGGAGCGGCGGGAGGCCCCAGTTCGCAAAGGAGTATGCGAAGTGCGTGACGAGGCTCAAGGAGATGAACGAGCTGGCGACCCAGGGTTTCCTTTCGAGGCGGGCAGGGAGACCCAGGACGGTGAGCAGGCAGATGAGCGGGCTGGCCCAACTGGTCACGGACGAGCTCGCGGCGATCGCGAAAGTACCGAGCGGGTACGGCGGGAACGTGGCAGAGGTCCTCGCGTCACTGGAGCGGATCAGCAGGCTCCTCGTCGACGTGTCGGACCTGGCTGTGATAACCCAGCAGGTTTCTTAGGACGCCCAGCAACCCTTAATTAGAGAACTGCCTCAACTGACGACTTGCCCAAGTATCTTTTCGTGACGGGCGGAGTAATGTCCGGCCTGGGCAAGGGCGTCATCACCTCCTCAGTCGCCAAGCTCCTCCAGCTTTCTGGGGTGCAGGTCACCTGTCTCAAGATCGACCCGTATCTCAACTTCGACGCCGGAACCATGAACCCTTACACCCACGGGGAAGTCTTCGTGACTGACGACGGCGGCGAGACGGACATGGACATCGGGAACTATGAAAGGTTCCTGAACAGGGACCTCGAGAAGTCGAACAACATAACCACGGGCCAGGTCTACAAGAAGGTCATCGACGACGAGAGGAAAGGGAAGTTCCTCGGCAAGTCAGTCCAGATCATCCCGCACGTCACCGACGAGATCAAGCGGCGGATCCGCGAGCTCGCAACGAAAGAGAAGGTCGACGTGATAGTGGTCGAGTGCGGCGGGACGGTGGGGGACATCGAGAGCCTGCCGTTCCTCGAGGCGTTCAGGCAGATGAGGATGGAGGAGGGGTCGGCGCGGACGCTCTTCCTTCATGTGAGCCTCGCTCCTGAGCTGTCGGTGGTCGGGGAGATGAAGACCAAGCCCACCCAGCACAGCGTGCAGGAGATGAGGAGGATCGGGATTCAGCCCGACATCATAGTGATCCGCGGCGGCAGGGCGCTGCCGCGGGAGGCGAAGGAGAAGATATCGCTCTTCGCGAGCGTCCCCGTCGAGAGCGTCATCTCCGACCCCGACGTCGAGACAATCTATCAGGTCCCCAGGCTCCTCGAAAGGGAAGGTCTTCTGAAGCCCATCCATGAGCAGCTGGGCCTGCACGCCAGGGCCGCCATGCGGGGGTGGAACGAAGTCGCGGAGAGGTTCGTCGACCAGCCGGCGACCGTCAGGATCGCGATGGTCGGGAAGTACGCCAACCTGGCCGACAGCTACGTCAGCGTGAACCAGGCGCTGTCCCATGCTGCCTCTCTGAAGGGAGCAGACGTGAGGATATCATGGATCGAATCGGAGGAGATCGAAAGGGACCCGTCGAGGCTGGAGCTGATGCAGGCCTACGACGGAGTCGTCCTCCCCCAGGGGTTCGGCAGCAGGGGCATAGAAGGTAAGATAGCCGCAGCCAACGAGGCCAGGGTGTCAGGGATCCCGTTCCTGGGCCTCTGCTTCGGCTTCCAGCTGGCGAGCGTGTCGTTCGCCAGGCACGCCCTCGGTTTGAAGGACGCGAACACCACCGAGGCGGACCCCCACACCCCTCACCCTGTCATCGACCTCCTCCCCGAACAGCGCAAGGTCTCCGACCTCGGCGGGACCATGAGGCTGGGCGGACACGACGTCTACATCAACAAGCCGAGCAGGGCCTTCGAAATCTACAAGACAGCGATGATAAGAGAGAGGCACAGGCACAGGTTCGAGCTGAACCAAAAGTATCTCAGGAGACTTAAGGACAAGGGGATGCGATACACCGCATTCAGCGACAACGGGAGGAGGGCCGAGATACTCGAGCTCGAGGGGCACCCCTTCTACATGGCCACCCAGTACCACCCTGAGTACGTCAGCAGGCCGGAGGCGCCCGAGCCCATCTATGTCGCCTTCGTGGAGGCGTGCGTAGAGCGCGCAAAGCAGACCGACAGGGGCGCTGAAAAGATCGGGACGCTAACCCGCTGAGTAGGACTTCGCCAGCCGGATCGCGAGGTCAGCCGCTTCCATCGCCCCAGATGCGAACAGGTACACGTTCGGCTCGATTCCACCGCCCCCCTGTTCGACGACAGCGTCGAAGCTCTCCCGGGAAGAGCGCAGCTTCCTTTCGATCGCTGCGACCGTGGGGTCCTCGACCCCTTCCCTCGGAACCCCCGCCACCGCGAGCGACCTAAGCCCAGCCTTCCTCATCGCCGTGTCCATCCTCCGGTCGAAGCGCAGGTTGATGCACGCCCTGACATCCCTGCTCCGGGACCTTGCGAGGAGCAGGACTCTGGCCATGTGGGCAGAAGCCCCGGCCTCGGGCGGCAGCATCGCCTTTGCTCTCCCTCTGACCTTTACTATCCTCCCCGGGACAGCGACCACGTCTGACGGGGTGGACGCGTCTCCTGCAGCGCACGCGATGTTGACGGACACTTCCGGCATCACGAGCACGAAGTCAGCAGATCCCTCGAGCTGCCTCACCGCCGCCGCAACTTCGGCGACCGCCTTTTCCTTCACCCCGTCTTCCCGGCCGTACTCCCCTATGCAGAAGTCGCACTCGGAGAGCGAAGGGTGCAGCGCGCGGTGGGCGTCGCAGACCGCCCCCCGGCCCAGGAGGTCCTTCCAGATCGAGGACAGAGCGGCTACTCCGTCCCCGGGGGACCTTGCTGCCGCCTCGGCCAGCGTCGCCGCGTACCGGTCAGCGCCCTCCCTCCCGACGTGCAGGGCAGAGAGGGTGGAGTACGCCTTCTCCGCGTCGGACGAAAGGTACATGCTCACCGACGCCTGTGTTATCCCCAGCAGAGACGAGATCCGGCTTTGAGAGAGCGCTTTGGACCGGAGCCTGAAGGCAACCAGCTGGCGCACGGCAGGGAGGAAGGACTGGGTCATGAGCTCGTCCGGCGGCTGCATGGTATAAGCGGTTTATTCACCGATTTATAAGGCCGACCACCTCGACCAAGAACATGGGTGGAGAGCCGGAAACGATGTCGGTTCGGCAAATCAGCGGGACGGTGAACCTGGCCGTGATAATCGTATTCTCCTCGCTCATCGCCCTTGGTACGTTCTTTTCGATCAAGCTCCCAGAACCTTTGGGAGAGATCACCTGGGCGCCTCCGGTCTACCTAGCCCTCGCCATCCTCGCCGGACCGTGGACGGGGTTCACCGCGACGGCAATTGGGTCGTTCGTCGGGGAGTCCCTGAACGTCGCGTACCTCGGCTGGCCCGCGATTTACGCGCCTGGAATCGTCTGGGCGAGGGCGCCAGAGGCCCTGATCGTAGGATGGGCCAGGAGGAGAGGGACGAAGACGATGGTCGCGGCGATGGTCGGCGCAACCGTGTTCGAGACGTTGCTGTTCTTCTTCCCTGACGCAGCCTTCTACACCTACGGGCTCTTCGGCTACGGTAATCCGATGTCGTGGACGGAAGGCTTCGCTACCGCTTCTTCCGACCTTCTCACGATGCTTGACCTCGCCTTCATACCTGTCGCGCTCGTGCTCGTACGGGTCGCCCGACCTGCATTCAAAAGACTGGGTTTCCGATAGAGGGGGACGGACATGCCCCACAGCGGGAAGGAGAAGGACGAGTTCATGGAGAAGGTCGTGTTCGCCAGCCTCGGGAGGAAGTCAGGGCGAGTCGTGGTCGGACCCGGGAGGGGCCTTGACAACGGAGTAGTCGCCGCGTGGAAGGGGTCGGTCATGCTTGTCACCGCTGACCCTCTCTCCGCAATCCCGGCTTTCGGGATGCGCCTGTCCGCTAGGATGAGCGTCCATCTCATCGCCTCCGACTTCACAGCGTCTGGAGTCGACCCCGAGTACGCGGCCTTCACATACAACTTCCCCCCATCGATGAAACGGGAACAGAGGGAAGCGTATGTCCGCGCCGTGGGCGAAGAGTGCAGGCTCATCGGGGTGGCGATCGTTGCGGGGCACACCGGGAGCTACCCGGGCGGAGGATACACGGTCATCGGGTCTGGAGTGATGCTCGGCTTCGCACCGGAGGACGGTTATGTCACCCCGTCAATGGCAAGAGAAGGGGACGCGGTGCTCGTGACAAAGAGCGCCGGGATGGAGGCGGCCGCGACCCTGGCGCTCTCCTTCCCGCAGTTCCTAGCCAGACGCGCGGGTGAGGGGGCCGTGCGAAGGGCTGCCGGGATGTCAAGGCTCTGCAGCACCGTCACAGACTCCCGGGCCGCCCGCACGGTGGGGCTCGGGAAGGGCGGGGTCACATCGATGCATGATGCGACTGAAGGTGGGATACTCGGCGCCATCAGCGAGATGGCTCATGCTTCGGGGAAGGCATTCGTGGTTGACCGGGAGAAGGTCCCGGTATCAGAGGAAGCGGGCGCGGTGTGCGGGGCGTTCGGCCTTGACCCGCTGAAGACGATGGGAGAAGGGTCACTCGTCATCACCTGCGCGCGAGAGAGGGTCAGTGCGCTGAAGGCGGCGCTCACCCGGGCGCGCATCAAGGCGACCGACGTGGGGAGGGTAGAGCAAGGGGCCGGGCTCTGGCTTTCAGCAAGGGGGGAGACCAGGCGCTCCGAGCCGGGGAGGGACAGGTTCTGGGCGTCGTACGACCGAGCCGCCCGTCTGGGCCTGAAGTGAGACGGTCGCGGCAAAGCTCATTTACGATGTCTCCGGGGTCCAGGCTCGATGCAAGCACCAACACTTCCAGAGCCGGACGAGTTCGTGAAGAGGATCCATAACACGCTCGTCGCCCCTGAAGCAACGCTTTCGGAGCTCGAGTCGTTCTGCAGGGAGGCGAAGTCGTATAGATTCGGAGCGGTCGTTGTGCAGGGCTGCTGGGTCCGAGAAGCGAAAGCGGCGGTAGGCGACGAGGTCAAGCTCTCCGTCGGCGTGGGATTTCCGATGGGAGGGGTGACGACCGAGTCGAAGGCATTCGAGATCAAAGAGACTTCGAAGCTCGGCGCGGACATGTTCGACGTCATGCCCAACATAGGGTATCTGAAGTCCGGGATGTACGAAGAATTCAAGGGAGACATCTCGGCGATGGTGACGGCAGCCGGGGGGAGGCCTGTCCGCGTGATGCTGGAGCTCTCTGTCCTCGACAGGGAGCAGAAAGTGAAGGCGGCGAAGCTGAGCGAGGAGGCAGGCGTCGCCGGGGTCAAGAACTCGAGCGGCTGGGGCAGAGGCGGACCAGCCACCGTTGAGGACATCAAGCTGCTGCGCGCGTCCGTGAGCAGCAAGGTGCACGTGAAAGCTTCAGGGGGGATCCGCAACCTCGACACCGCGCTGGCGCTTGTCGAAGCGGGCGCCGACTACCTTGGCACGCGGGCCGGGGTGGCCATCATAGAAGAACTGAAGGAGCGCCGCGCCAGGTGAAACCCATCACCGTGGTCGGGAGTTATCTCACCGGGCAGACGATGCGGGTGGGGAGGCTCCCCAGACGTGGTGAGACGGTCACGGGTAGCGGCTACGTGGAGGTCCCGGGAGGAAAAGGTTCGAACCAGGCCATCGCGGCGAAGAGGCTCGGCGCCAGCGTGCGCTTCGTCGGCTGCATCGGAGGAGACGAAAGGGGCGACGCAGCCATGGAGATGTGGAAGGCGGAGGGGATCGGAACCGAGCTCGTGAGGAGGTCGAGCACGCCGACGGGATTGGGGTTCGTGATGGTTGACCCTGCCGGAGCGAATTCTATCGCCATAGACCCGGGCGCGAATCTCGAGCTCAGCGTGGACGACGTTGCGAAGGCAGACTCTGCTATCGCGGGGTCGGGGGTGGTGCTCCTCCAGCTCGAGGTCCCCCGCAAGACCATGGAGGCGGCGGCCAGGAGCGGAAAGGCCCATGGCGCGACTGTGATTCTCAACCCTGCCCCGGTTATGGACGCGGTGGGCCTCACCCTGACGGAGGTGGACATAGTCACCCCCAACGAAGAGGAGTTTCGGCTCCTGACGGGGACAGACGACTTCGAAGCGGGAGCCAGGAAGCTGCTCGCTCTCGGTCCCCGGGCGGTGGTGGTCACCATGGGCGAGCGCGGAGCGAGGGTGGTGACAAAGGAAGACTCCTACGGGGTCCCAGCCCCTGAAGTCAGGGCTGTCGACACCACGGGGGCGGGAGACGCGTTCAACGGTGCCCTGGCTGTGGCACTTTCAGAAGGCGAGCCTCTGCGCCAGGCGGTCAACTTCGCCTGCCACGCGGGTGCCCTTTCGGTGACCAGGCCCGAGGTGGTGGCTTCGCTTCCGACGCGGGCTGAGCTGGACGAGTTCATCCGCAACGACGTGCTCGAGTAGTCAGACCGTGCCGCCTTTCAGCGCCCGGTAGAGCATCTCCAGGAAGGCGCCGTGCGACGCGTCGTACACTACGTCCATGTTCGGTTCCTTCCGGAGCACGTCAAGCTCGTCCACGATGGTGGCTCCCCTCGACGGCCCGTCGGTGTTGTCGACTTCCACGTGCTTCCTCCTGACGTCTGTGGCGACCCGCGGGTCGAGGACCATCGCCATGGTGAGGCTGTCCGTGCAGCTGGTCCCTACCATCCCGTAGGTCTTCTTCATGAACCGCCGCACCTGGGTGTTGACCGCAAGGAAGAACCTCGACTCCTCGGTCCCGATCCTTTCGATCTCCGCCAGCTCAGCGGCCCCCAGGATGCCGTGCCTCATGCAGATCTCCCAGCCGACCATCTTCGTCGGCAGCCCGGACTCGAGCACGATCTTCGCAGCGTCGGGGTCGACCCAGATGTTGAACTCTGCGGCCGGGGTCACGTTCCCCAGGAACTGGTTGGACCCTCCCATGAACCAGAAGCTGCGCACTTTTTTCACGATCCCCGGGTCCTTCCTGATGGCAAGGGCGAGGTTTGTCATCGGGGCTATCTCGACCAGGTCGATCTCGCCTGGGTTGGAGTTGATCGTGTCTACAATCGCGTCCACCGCGCTCATTGCCTCTGGTCTCTGCCTTGCCTTGGGGAAGTGCGAGTCGCCCATCCCGTCTTCGCCGTGGACTTCCTTCGCGGTCCTCCATTCGCGCAGCAGCGGGTGCCTCGCCCCTGGGTAGACGGGGACCTTCCCAGACTTCCCCGCCACCTGGACTGTGTACAACGCGTTCTCGACCTCCTGGTCGAAGTCCACGTTGCCGCAGTTGATCGTGATCCCTTCGAGGACCGCGTCGCCCGCCTTCAGCGCCATCAGTATCGCGATGGTGTCGTCTCCGGCCGTGTCGGTGTCAAGTAAAATCCTGCGCATCGGACTTCCCCGGCACGGGGACGATATGAAGACTCTTCCGCGAGTACTTTAACCAGTCCTTGCGCATCCGCTACTGGAAGCCGGTTGTCGACCACGGAAAGGGCGGCCAGGACGCTGAAGTCGGTCAAGGACGAAGAATGGAGGACCCTCGCCGGACTCGAGCGGTCTGCCACGGGGTCGGGGACCCCTGACCTGGGGAGGCTCGCGAGGATGAGCAGGCTCCCATTTGACAGGGTCAGCTTCGCCACAGACGCCCTCGAAAAGAAGGGACTCGCGGCCAGGAGGGGGAGAGGGTACGTGCTGACTAGGGAGGGAGTCGAGGTCATGGCGCTCAAAGACTACGTGAAGAAGGACCTCATCTTCGCCCTGGGCGCTGTGATAGCGAAGGGGAAGGAGTCTGACGTCTACGAGGCGATCAACGAGGAAGGGACGGTGTACGCCCTAAAGCTGTACAAGATCGGAAGGACGAGCTTCACCCGGGTGAGGAAGAAACGGGTCAGGGAGACCGCAGAGTTCAGGACGTGGATGACCGCGAACTACGACGCCGCGAAGAAGGAGTATCAGGCGCTGAAGAAGCTCGAAGGGCTCGCGCAGGCATTCCCGAGGGCGATATCGTACAGCAGGAGCACGGTCCTGCTCGAAGAGCTTTCCGGGGTGAGGCTCTCGCAGAGGCCGGAGCTGCAGGATGCTGCCGCCGCGCTTAGGGAGATAGCCAGATCGATGAGGACGGCGTTCCTGGAGGGCGGCCTGGTCAACGGCGACCTCAGCGAATACAACATCCTCACAGACGGCGCTTCGACCTGGCTGATCGACTGGCCCCAGTCGGTGGTCGCTTCTCACCCGAACAGCATGGACCTGCTGATGCACGATGTGAAGGCTGTGACCACGTTCTTCGCGAGGGCATATGGGGTGGAAGCGGACGCGCAGACCGTGTTCGACTTCGTGGTCGGCAAGGCCCCCGCGCTAGAATAGCGCTTGCTCCGATGAGCAGGCGGGGTCGTACTTGCAGCCAGCGTTGAAGCGCGCCCCAGGGTCGGCGCAACGTCCAGCGTTGATGGTCAAATCCATCGGAGTGCAGGCAGCGGCTTGAGGTGGCGGGGAGCTTCTGAGTGGTGCGCTTCTAGAGCCTGTCTTCGATCTTCACGTAGATGACGTTGTTGCCCCTGATTACGACCTTGCCGTAGTTGGCGACCTTGTTCCCGTTCTCGGTCTCCTCCGCATCGGTCAAGATCACGTTCATGTATGGGTCGACGTTCGCCATCTTGCCTCTGTACTCGATCTCGTTCTTCAGCCTCACCGAAACAAGCTTACTCGTGGCCTTCTGCAGGATGTTCAGAGGACGCTTGGTCTGCTGCGGAGGTTGAGACGGCTGAGGGGTCACTGTGAACTTTTTCACAGGGCACCGAATCACAGTTAAAAAGACATCGGTGATGAAACAGAGTTGAAAGTGGAGGTCGGGGAGAAAACGGGAGGATCGGTGGAGACCGCCGACGCTTCGATAGGCAAGGTCCGGGGCTTCTCATTCTTCAGCTCGGGCTCGGAAGGGATGAACCAGCTGCTCGGCGGAGGGTTCAGGGCAGGCACCCTTACTGAGGTGTTCGGAAGGAGCAACTCGGGGAAGTCGCAGCTCGCGATGCAGGCCGCGCTGGAAGCTGCGAGGCTCGGCCGCCAGACCCTCTACCTGGACACCGAAGGGTCGTTCAGACCGGAAAGGCTGGAGCAGATTGCGGTCGCCCGCGGCTGGGAAACCGGGGCGCTCCTCGAGCGGATAGTCTACGTCAGGTCCGACTCGGCTGCGGAGCAGATGGAAGCGGTCAGGCGGATGCAAGGCAGGGCTGCCACCTCGCAGTGCAGGCTGGTGGTCGTCGACACCCTGACGAGGAATTTCTCAGTCGAGCTCCCTGGGAGCTCCAACATGGCGAGCAGGCAGGAGGCGTTGGACGTCCACCTGAGCGAGATGGCGCGGGACGCCTACATCAACGGCAGGGCGTACGTGCTCACCAACAGGGTGACTTTCGGGCCGGTCCATGACGTGGCGATAGGAGGAAGGACGGTGAGGCAGATGGTGAACGCGTCGGTGATGCTGGAAAGGCAGGGGTCCAAGGTCAGGGTCACGGCCGCCGGGAAGGAGCCTGTTACGCTGGAGCTCTCCGAGGCCGGAGTCCTCTGAGGGGCGGCGTCGCGCCCTATTGCTGCGCGCTCTCTCTAATCATCACAAGCAGCATCTTGAACCGCGTGGCGGCCCTGACCGCATGCGGCTTCCCGGCGGGGAGGATTATCGTCTCGCCGCCCTTCAGGGTGCTCTCGGACCCCGCGATAGTCACCTGAGCATCCCCTTCGAGGACGTAGAGCAGCGCGTCGTATGGAGCGGTGTGAGGGCTGAGCCCCTCCCCCTCGTCGAAGGCGAACAGGGTCACGGTCCCGGCTTCACGCCCGATGAGCGTCCGGCTCACCACCGAGCCAGCACCATACGCAACGAGGTCGGCAAGGGTCAGCTTCCGCGCGGCGTCTAGTCCAGCCCCCTTCCTTGGGGACGGGCCCACCGCAAGATCAGCCATGGCAGGTGCCGGCGCGCTCGCGCCTAATTTGGTCTTCCCTCGGGACCGCGAGGCTGTTTCAATCTTGAGCGGATTGTCTAAATCTGGCGATTCGTTCTCTTTAGGAAGGTTATATATCATACAAACGCTGTGCTCACGAAAGTCGTGCAGGCCTCGATTGCGTCGATTCTCGATTCTTTGAGGAGGGCCGACCTGGAAGACGCCAAGAGGAAGATACAGGCACTAATGCCAGACGTGAAGACCGAAAGGGAAAGAGGGAGCCTGATGGCCGCAGCGGGCATCTATGCGAGCATGTCAAAGGCAAAGGGAGGGACGATGCAGACCTGGGACTCTGGGAGGGTGGAAAGAGCCGCACGGTCGATAAGCGGGAACCAGCTAGCGGACGACTTTGACGCTGGGTTCGCCGACACACTGGTGAACTATTCGAAGCTTACAGCGGCAGGCCAACAACCCGCATCGTGAACAGAAGCATCCAAGTGAACAGGAAGACCAGAGAGAAACCCCCGATCCCTGTCGTGTAGACCTTCCCCTGTTGCTGCTTGGTGAGTCCCCGGTACCAAGTGAAGAGCGCCGCGTAGTATGTGACGAGGTAAATCCCTATGGCGACGCTGACGCCCACGCTCCAGTCAGTTCCGAACGTGGTCTCGAGGACTTCGGTCGCGACGCCTCCGAGCACAGCGCAGCCGATCCTGAACCAGTATAGCTTATCAAACGCGGCAGCCGGTAGAGTATTCGTGGCTGAGTTATCCGGCTTTGAGGTCTTGGCGCTCGCCAAAGAGATCGATTTCGCGCTTCGAGGCACCTACGTTAATAACATTTACACGGCGGGGACGTCTCAACTCGTCCGTCTCAGAAAGCCCGGAGGGGAAGACGCCTGGCTCGTGCTGTCGCCCAAGAAGGGGGCCTGGCTCTCTGCGAAGGTGTCGGAGAGGGGCGAGACGAGCGAGTTCACCTCTAAGCTGAGGGGCGAGCTGGAAAGGGCGCGCTTCGCCGGCGCAAGGCAGGCCGACCTGGACAGGGTGTTCTTACTGGAGTTCGAGGGGGCCGAAAGAAAGACGCTCGTCCTCGAGCTCATGCCGCCGGGGAACCTCGCCGTCGTCGGCCAGGACGGCAGGGTGACGCTCGTCCAGAACGAAGTGAGAAACCCGGCCAGGAGCGTCGTCAGAGGGTTGGTCTACCTTCCCCCAAAGCAGAGCAGGGCGAGCCCCGCTCAGGTGGACGCCGCTTCGGCGAAAACCATGCTGGGGGAGGAGGACACTCTGGGGAAGGCCATCGGGAAGCACGTCGCGCTGCCCAGGAAGTACGTGGCGGACGCGCTCGCGAGGCTCGCGGCTGACGAGGGGACATCTTCGAGGAGCATGCTAGGGAGGGAAGGCGAGGTCGCGAGGGTACTAAACGAGATGGTCGAGCTGGCGAGGTCGAACGCCGCGCCGTGCATCTGCGATACCCCAAAGGGAGAGGAGTTGTACGTTTACCGCCCTGCCGGGCTGCAGGTCAAAGCGGCCTCTGACAGCATGTCGGAGCTCTGCGACCGGCTCTTCCTCGACGCAGCGACCGCTCAGGCCGAGGTGGCGACCCCTGAAGAGGTGAAGCAGAAAGAGCTTCAGGCCACTGTCTCAAAGTTGAGGTCCGAAGCGGAATCGCTCCTTGCGAGGGCGTCGAAGGCGAGGGATGCCGCCAAGGAAGCGCGGGGTTCCGGGCTCGAGGAAGCCGTCAAGCTGCTGACGGCCGCCGGGGTGAAGAAGCCCAAGGAAATCGGTTCGTCCCAGGCGGCGGCCTCGTCGCTCTATGACCTCGCCAAGGAACTGGAGTCGATGGCGAAGGCGAGCCTCGAGAGCGCCACGAAGCTGGAGAAGAAGGCGCTGAAGTCGCCGCAGAAGAAGGCGTCGACGACCAGGCCGATCGCAAGGAAGAGGGGAGAGTGGTTCGAGAAGTTCAGATGGTTCGTAACCGCAGAGGGCCGCCTCGCAATCGGCGGCAGGGACGCGCAGACCAACTCGACCATACTCGCCAGGCACCTGGACGCCAACGACACCGTATACCATGCGGACCTCTTCGGCTCGCCCTTCTTCGTGCTCAAGGGGGGGATCGCGCAGACGGAGGAAGAGTCGATGGAAGTCGCGCAGGCGACCGTGGCGTTCAGCAGCGCGTGGAAGACCGGCCTGGGATCTGCGGACGCCTACTGGGTGGGCCCCGACCAGGTGAGCGCAGCGGCGCCCAGTGGAGAGTATCTCGCCAAAGGAAGCTTCGCGATACGGGGCAAGAAGAACTTCCTGGCGAAGTTGATGGTTGAGCTGGCGGTCGGACTGGACAGGAACGGGAAGCTGGCTGCGGGCCCCGAAGCCGCGATCATGCGCAGCTGCGAGCACTACGTCGTCCTTAGGCCCCACAACGAGAAAGGGTCGGAGACCGCGAAGCGAGTCCTGAAGGATCTCTCCGGCCACCAGGGCGCCTCTCCGCCCACCCTGGAAGAAGTCCAGCGTGCGCTGCCGGCAGGCGGCGGAAAGGTCGTCCGCAGGGTCTGATTCGCGGGCCCGAGTGGTGCTAGAGGCAGTCCGCGACGATCTCTGCTACGTCTCTCACGTCCATCCCGGTCTCCATGACCTTGGTGCTGTCGTCCAGCATCGAAAGGCAGAACGGGCACTCCGTCGCGATGGTCTTCGCCCCGGTCCCGACCGCCTCCTCGGTCCTTATCCCAGATATTGACCTCTGCTGCGGCGTCTCGTACCAGTAGTTGGAGCCGCCCGCGCCGCAGCAGAAAGTCTTCTCCTTGCGCCTGCCCATCTCCCTGACATCCTCCGCCGAGGCGGCAAGGGCCTCCCTCGGCTCATCGAAGATGTTGTTGTACCTGGAGGCGTAGCACGCGTCATGCAGGGTCACTGAGATCTTCTGGATCTTCTCGGGCGGCACGATGACCTTCCCATCGCGTATCAGATCGGAGATGAGCTGGGTGTGGTAGACGACCTCGTATTTGCCTCCCAGCGCCGGGTACTCGTTCTTCAGGGCGTTGAAGCAGTGCGGGCAGGTCGCGATTATCTTCTTGACCCCGTAGGAGTTCAGTTTCTCGATGTTCTGGAGCGCCAGCTCCTGGAACCTCCCCTCCTCTCCCAGCCTGCGGGCGGGGTCCCCGATACACGCTTCCTCCCCCCCGAGGATCGCGAACGACACCCCTGCGCTGCTGAGGATCTTGCAAAGGGCCTTCGCAATCCTCTGTGCCCTCTGGTCGAAGGACGAGAGGCAGCCGACCCAGTAGAGGTACTCCGCCTGAGGCTTGCTCGCGAAGGTCTCAACCCCGAGCCCGCTCGCCCAGTCTCCCCGCGTCGAGTTCTTGAACCCGTACGGGTTCTGGCTCTGAGCCAGGTTCTCGAGCATCGCTGACTTCTTCTTGTCCAGCTTCCCCTGGGCCACCAGCGTCCTTCTGAGGTCATAGACTATGTCGAGGTGCTCCACGCTCACCGGGCAGCTCGCAACGCATGCTCCGCACGAAGTGCAGGACCAGAGCTCGTCTTCGGACACGGATTCGAACGGGTCGGCCCCTCCGTCCGCTGCCGACCTCCCGAGGAGGCTCACCTTCCGTACGAGCACCCGCGGCGATAGCGGACGACCGGCGGCCGTGGCCGGGCAGGCAGCCTCGCACGCGCCTATCTCCACGCACGAGTCGTACGACAGCCGCTCTGAGCCGTCGAACTCGGAGACCTTGCTGACCCCTACCCGTATGGTCTCCGGGTCGGTCTTGCCTGACATCACGTCGGCAAGGCTGAAGGGGGTCTTGACTATGGACAGAGGCTTGTCGAAGGTCCCGATCAGGTTGACGCTCGGACGGCTGTAGTAAACCGCGACGAACACGTTCCTCACCACGCCGACCGCAGCGCCCGCCAGCGCGAGCTGAGGGGACCAGAGGATCGCTAGCTCGGTGGTCGTAAGGCCGATGGCCAGTATGAGGACGAGCTGCAAGTAGGACGACGCTCTTGAGAACGAGGCAGAAGACCCGAAGCGCTTCTCCACGGCTTTGCTCGCAGCGAAGCGCTCTATCCTCCAGGCGAAGGAGGCGACCAACCCCACAATCAGCGGCAGGGACGCAGCGAGGAACAAGTCCCGGAGCAGCGGGACGTATCCTAGGACCGGGACCAAGAGGGAGTCGGCGATCGACAGCCCGACCCCAAGCGCGATAGAGAGGTGCATCAGGTAGACCGGGTCGCCGCTCCCCAGCCGCGAAGCTTCGTCCTTCGAAAGCCCGAGGAGTCGGGAAGGCGAGAGGCTCACGGAGCCGCGCCTCGCGTGGGCGGCGAGCGAATAGAAGACCAGGATCACGCTCGCGACGGTAAAGACATACGCGGCGACGAATGCAGGGTCCAGCGCCGCCATGCCTCTTCAGCGGCCTTTGGGTCGCTTAAATGAAGTTCGCCGTAGCTGTTAGGCCCTGCCGGCCAGCGCCTTTTGCAGCGCGGGGACGACCTGGTAGAGGTCTCCCACGATCCCGTAGTCCGAGGCCTGGAAGATCGGGGCGTCCTTGTCGGTGTTGATCGAAGCCACCACCTTCGAATCCTTCATCCCCGCGACGTGCTGCAGCTGCCCGGATATCCCCACGGCGCGGTAAAGGTCGGGCTTGACCGTGACCCCGGTGAGGCCGATGTGGTGCTCTTCGGGGAGCCACCCCAGGTCAGCGGACAGGGGCCTCGAGCACCCGAGCGCGCCGTGCATGGCCTTCGCCAGCTCCTCAAGCATCGGAAGGTCTTCCTTCCTCTTCACCCCCCGCCCAGCCGACACTATCACGCTCGCGGACTTCAGGTCGACGGCTCCGGCGGCCTTCCTCTCTTTCCCGACTATCTTCACCGCGTCGGACACATCTCCCACGTCCCTCTCCTCCACATCACCCTGGCCTCCTCCGACCTTGGGGTACGCGCCGACCTTCACCGTCGCGACGGCGGGGAGCGGACAGGCCACCCGGGCCACCACCTTCCCGGCGAACACGTTTCTGTCCCCGGAAAGCGTGGATGCGTCGGCGATCAGATTTACCACCTCGGCCAGGCACCCGATGCGCATCTTGGCTGAGAACTTCGCCGCCACCTCTCTCCCGGTCCTGGTCGCGCCGGTGAGCAGCGCCACCGGGTGCAGCTCTCTCGCCGCCCTTGCGAGCGCTTCCGCGGCGACGGCCGCCGTGGGTCCCGGCTGCGGCCCGTGCAGGAGGAGCTTCCCTCCGGGGGTGAACGCCTCGGGACGCAGCGCGCCCATCTCCACGACTTTCACCACAGCGCCGGCGCCTTTCGCCACTTCCGCCGCGGCGGAGGCTACCTCGTTGGACACCTGCCCGGACTCTGAGTAGACCCAGACCGCGTTCACTTCAGGACGCCCTCCTTCACAAGCGCCTCCACCAGTTTCGCCGCCGCCTCCTCGGGGGTCCCCTGGATCAAGACGTGCTTTCGCGAAGAAGGTTGGGACGACATCGACGAGACCGCCAGCTGCTTGTAGTCCCCAGGGGGGGCTGCGGCGTCTGCCATCAGCTCCTCGATCGGCTTCTTGGACGCCTGCATGATCTGGATGAGGGTAGGATATCGCGGCTCGTTTATCTCGCTGACGACGGAGAGCGCCAGAGGAATGGGAGATTCCACGGTCTCCACGCTTTCCTCGAGGGAGCGTTCGATCCTGGCCGACTGGCCGCTGACGTCTATCTTGCGCGCGTAGCCTACGTATGGGACGCCGAGGAACTCCCCGAGCATGGGCGGCACCTGTCCGCTGTAGGTGTCGGAAGACCCCTCGGCGCAAATCACGATGTCGTAAGGTCCGCTCTTCTTTATGGCCCCCGCGAGCACCTCGGCTGTCCGGAAAGTGTCCAGGGTCCCGGGGGCGGAGGTGACCAGGACCCCCCTGTCGGCTCCCATGGCCAGCGCCTCCTTCAGCGTCTTCTTCGAGTCAGGGGTCCCCACCATGAACACCGTCACATCGCCCAGGAGTTTCGCCTTCAGCCTGAGCCCCTCTTCCACAGCGTTCTTGTCGAAGGTGCTCATCTTCCCCGCCGCTCCCGCGAGGAGCGGCTTGCCGCTCGGGTCGAGCTTGAGCTCTGTCTCGTCGACGGCGTGCTTCACGCAGACGGCTATCTTCACTGTCCCCTCGCCAGCTCCTTTCTTGAGATGAGCATGCGCAGGACCTCTGAGGTCCCCTCCCCGATGGTGAGCAGACGCGCGTCCCGCCAGTGCCTGTGGAGGTCGTCGGTGGTGTAGCCGTACCCTCCGTGTATCTGTATCGCGTCGTCGCAAGCCTTCAGAGACATCTCGGTGGCGAACACCTTCGCCTGCGAGGCCTCTGACGCGTAGTCCCCGCCGAGCTCTTTCACCCTGGCGGCGTACAGATAGAGCAGCCTCCCCGCGTCGATGCCGGTCTTCATGTCAGCTATCTTCTCCCTGATGAGCTGGAACTCAGATATGGGCTTGCCGAACGACCTTCTCGCCTTCGCGTATGCCAACGACTTGCTGTAAGCTATCTGTGAGATCCCGACGTTGAGCGCGGCTACCACGATCCTTGCGCCGTGGAGGATCTCCTTTGCGTATTCGCCCCCCTGTCCTTCCGTTCCCACTAGGTTCTCTTCAGGTACCCGACAGTCTTCGAAGATCACCTCGGACGTCCTCGAACCTTTCATTCCGAGCTTCTTCAGGTCGCCCCCGAACTTCAGCCCCGGGGTCGGCGCCTCGAGCAAGAAGCACGAAGGTCCGTTCTTGGTCTTCGCGAAGACGAGGTAGAGGTCGGCTTCGCCGGCGTTGGTGATAAACATCTTCGACCCGTTTATCACGTACTCTCCGCCCTTCTTCTCGGCAGTGGTCGCCATCGTGCCCGAGTCTGAACCTGATGCTGGCTCGGTGAGGGCGAACGACGCGAGCTTTTTCCCCGAGATCACGCGGTTCAGGTGCGCCTTCTGCTGGGCCTCGTTTCCAAATCGGAGGATCCCTTCAGCCACGGCGTTGTGGATCTCCACGCTGAGGGCGACCGACGCGTCAGCGGTTCCGAGCAGCTCGACCGCTGTGGCGTAGACCGAGAATGGGAGCCCGAGCCCTCCGTGCTCCGTCGGGAAAGCGATCAGTCCCATCCCCTGCTCGAAAAGCGCCCGCCGCGGCTCCGCGATGGAAGCAGCGCCCGAGTCGAGCTTGGGGGAAACGGGGAGGATGACCCTCTCCATGAACTCGCCGAGCGACGACAGCACCTCGGAGTACTCCTGATGGCGCTCAGGGTGCAGCATCTCCATCAGCCTCCGGTGTTCGGCGCTGTAGATCGCCAAGATGAGACAATCCTGCGCCGTTACCGGGTGGATTTAATCGTTCTTCGGCAAGACGGTAATTCCTAAAAGCGGAACCCGGAGCGGGCCCGTCCATGGATTTGGCGTCCCGTCTCGCGGCTTACGTCCTCGGAGTGGACTTCCGTGCCCTGGACGGGAGGACCGCCAAGGAGATGAAGGCAAGGGTCGTCGACGCCCTCGGGTGCGCGATAGGCGCGAGCGACGAGGAGCCGGTGAAGATAGCACGGAGGTTCGCATCCAAAGCCGCGGATGGGGGGCCGTCCACCCTCATCGGGTCCGCGCGCTCGTCTTCTCCCCCCGTAGCGACCTTCGTCAACGGCCTGATGATAAGGTACTTCGACTTCAACGACACATATCTTTCGAAGGAGCCCGCGCATCCGAGCGACAACCTCGCGCCGTGCCTGGCAGTCGCTCAGGCCGAGGGAGCCAGCGGGAAGGAGCTGTTGGCGGCCGCCGTGGCCGCGTACGAGATCCAGTGCAGGCTCTGCGACGCCGCGGACATCAGGCACAGAGGATGGGACCACGTCAACTACGGGCTCGTTTCAGCTTCCCTCGCCTCGGCGAAGCTGATGGGGCTGAGCGCGCCGCGGGCGACTCAGGCTGTGAACATCGCGCTGAACGGCCACATCGCAATGAGGCAGGTCAGGGCAGGCGAGCTCTCGATGTGGAAAGGCGCGTCTTTCGCGAACGCGGCCAGGAACGCGGTGTTCGCCGCGATGCTGGCCAGGGAGGGGTTCACGGGCCCGTCCCCGATCTTCGAAGGCGAGATGGGTTTCTTCAACCAGGTCTCGGGGCCGTTCGGGCTGGACACCGAGGGGTTTGGTGGGAAGGATGGACGATTCAAGGTCGCAGAGACGTACGTGAAGTACTGGCCGGCCGAGTACCACGCTCAGACCGCGGTCTGGGCTGCGCTCGAGGTCCGCAAGAAAGTCAGGGACATGGGGAAGGTGAAGTCGGTGCTGGTTCAGACACACGAAGCGGGGTACACCATATTGGCGAAGGACAGGGAAAAATGGGCGCCGAGGACCAAGGAGACCGCTGACCACAGCCTGCCGTTCATGGTCGGGATGGCGCTCCTGCACGGCACGGTTGACAATTCGACGTACGACACCGCGAGCATAACCGACCCGGACAACCTCGCGTTCGTCAGGAAAGTGAAGGTTGTGGAGGACCCCGCGCTGACGGAGAAGTACCCAAAGGCGATGCCGAACAGGATAACGGTCAGGGAGGAGGGGGGTGCGGAGACGGTCGCCCAGGTGGACGTCCCCCGCGGACACCCTGGGAACCCCATGACGAAGGACGAGATCGGAGAGAAGTTCCTGCGGCTCGCATCGGGGAAGGTCGGTGCGAAGGAGGCCAAGGAGGCGCTTGGACGGCTGTGGAGCATCGAAGAAGAACGGGACCTTGGCAGCGTGCTTTCGCTTTTGCGGACGACGGGGCGCTCCAAGGCATAGAGCGAGCGGGTGACGGAGAGAATCCATGAAGCTCGCCCTCGGTTTCAACCCGGTGCTGGGAGTCAGAGAGGCGGCGAGCATAGCCTCTGCGGCGGAGAAGCTCGGGTTCGACTCCATCTGGATGCACGAGAGCCTGTTCCAGCGTGACGTGGTGACCTACATCTCGGCGATGGCTTCCGCCACCAAACGGATCCGGCTCGGGTCTGGGGTAATCAACACCTTCACGCGTCACCCGGTCACCGCCGCCACGACTTTCGCCACCCTTTCGGAGCTGTCGGGGGGACGGGTGAACCTCGGGCTCGGCGTCGGCAGCTTTCCCACGATACCCCTTCTGGGTTTCCAGTTGTTCCCGGTGGAGAAGACGAGGCCGCTGAGGAGGCTGAGCGAGTACGTCAAGGTCGTCCAGATGGTCTGGGAGGGGAACAAGGTCGAATTCGACGGCGAGTTCTTTCACGTCCACGACCTTACGATGGGGTTCAAGCCAGAGGGGAAGATCCCGCTGTACATCGCTTCGCTCTCCCCCCGGACCCAGGCGTTCGCGGCCACCGTGGCAGACGGTGTCATCCTCTCGCCTGCGCTGAACACCGCCTGGGGGACCAGGCGGATGGTCGAGAACGTGGAGAAAGGGGAGTCAAAGACCGGGCGGAAGGTCGAGAGGGTGTCATACATGCTCACTTCGCTGGACCCGGACCCGAAGAAGGCAGCTGCTGTGGTGCGAGAATACTACTTCTTCGTCTACCAGCTCTCCGAAGTCGTCAAGCCCGAGGCCCTCGCCCCGTACGGAATCACAGAGGACTCCCTCAGGCCGATGAAAGAGGCGTGGAAGAAGGGCAACGTGCCGGAAGCCAAGCGGCTGATCCCCGACCAGGCGATAGAGGTCCTGGCCATCGCTGGGACAGGGGACCACGCGGCCGAGAGGCTGAAGGAATACGCGAAGGCGGGGATCACCCTCCCGGTATCGATGCCGATAGGGAACACAGCGTACGCCATGGAACAGCTTTCGAGGGCGGCGTAGAAGACCGCTGCCTAGATCCTGATAGTTAGCGGGACCAGAAGCGACAGCAGAAGCGAAGCCATGTAGAGGAGCGAGAACTGGAAGGCCAGCGCGGCTGTCCGGGGGTCCGCGTCGTCAGGGACCTGGCCCTCGAACATCCCGGCGAGCTTTAGCGCCTTCGGCGCTGTCAGGAACACGACCGCCGACCAGACGGGGAGGAACCCCGCTAAGATGCCCGCGAGGACGAGCGCGTAGGCGCCTCCGAGAAGGATGGAATAGAGCCGCTCCGACCGTTCCGCTCCCAGGACCACCGCCAGGGTCTTCGTGTTCACACTGCCGTCGTAGCTGATGTCCCTGATGTTGTTCGCCAGCAGGACCAGCGCGACGAACAGCCCTACTGGTATCGCCGCGGCCACGGGCGCCAACGCAAACGACCCGGTCTGCACCACATAGGCGCCTGCCGGGATCAGCAGACCCCACATGACAAAGACAGTCGCCTCGCCCATGGCGTGGGCTTTCAGCACCACCGGGTCTGCAGTGTAGAGGACGCTCCCGGCGATCCCCGCCCCGATCACGAGCACGATCGAGATGGTGCTGACCAGCGCGAGGTAGAACCCGGCAGCCAGCGTCAGCGCGTAGAGAATCACGGAGAATCCCAGTATGGCCGAAAGCGGAGTCTGGCCGAAGGCTGCAGGATGGAGCCGGTACTTCGTCGTTGGCGCGCCCCCCTTGTCGACGCCGTGCTTCACGTCGTAGAAGTCGTTGAGGACGTTGGTGGCTGCGTGGAACGCCACCATCCCTGCGAGAGCCAGCAAGTAGATCAGAGGGTTGAACCTGCCCGCCGCCGCGGCCACGAGGGTCCCCATCGTGACCGACGAGAAGGTCATCGTGAAAGACCAGGGCCTGGTCGACAGGACGACGGTCTTGAGGTCCAATCCTGGGGAGCCTTGGCCCGCCCCGGCTTTTAACGATACCACCGCGAAGCAGACGGCCTGGACACGGGTTTATCCGCGGCAAGGTCCACCCGGAGTGGCAGTGCAACCGCAGAGCAGGATCTGGCTGGGCATCGGGGCCGTCGTCGCTTCGATGGTCGCCATGTTCACCGTCCCCTCCGCCTACTTCGCTGACGCCACCTTCGTCTCCACGGCTGTGATGATGGCGGCGGCGTACGGCCTTGGGCTCCGGCCGAAGAGAGCGTGGCCGAAGCCAGGTTCGCTCGCCTTGGGGGTCGTGAGCGCGATCGCCCTGTATCTTGTCTTCTATCTCGGAGCGGCCGCCATCGACGCGCTCCACCCGCTGGGGATCACGTCCGCGTCCGAGTCGTCCATCTACTCGCTGATCGCGTCTGGGTCGAACCCGCGCTACCTGCAGGTAGCTCTGCTGCTGTTCGACTCCGCGGGGTACGAGTCGTTCTTCAGAGGGGTCCTTCAGGGCAGGCTGGCGCCCCGGCTCGGCCTTGGCGCCGCTCCCGCCGTAGCCCTCCTCGACGCGGGGGTGCACCTGTTCACATTGAACCCCGTCTGGGTGGTTGCCACCTTCGTGACGGACCTGTTTTGGGGGCTGACATTCCACTACGGCAAGGGGACGGGGGCCAGCTTCACCAGCCATTTCCTGTGGGACCTCGCCATCTTCATCGTAAGGCCCGTCATGTAAGCCGCTCTTCAGGGAGGGCTCCTCTTATATCCGGTCGCGAGCCGACGCCGAGCCAATGCCCCAGGGAAAGCTCCTCTGGCAGCCTGACTCGAGCTACATCCGGAAGACGAACATGCACGCGTACATGAAATGGCTGGAGAGCAGGGGACAGAAGTTCGAAGGGTATCACGAACTCTGGGAGTGGAGCGTGGACGACCTCGAGGGGTTCTGGGGGAGCATCTGGAAACACTTCGAGCTCGCCGAAGCGGACTACCCGGTCCTCCCTGAAAGGAAGATGCCCGGCGCACGTTGGTTCGAAGGGTCAGAGCTCAACTTCGCGGAAAGGGTGTTCAAGAAGCGAAGGGACGGGGTCGCGATCTGGGCGGGAGCCGAGAAGAAGTCCGGAAAGGAGTTGACATGGCAGGAGCTGGAGAAGCGGGTCGGCGCGTTCGCTTCCAGCCTGCGGGAGATGGGCATCGGCCAGGGGGACAGGGTCGCCGCTTACCTTCCCAACTCCCAGGAGGCGGTTATCGCGTTTCTCGCTTGCGCGAGCATCGGGGCGGTCTGGTCCTGCTCCTCCCCCGACTTCGGCGCGCCCGCGGTGGTCGACAGGTTCACCCAGATCCAGCCCAAGGCCCTGATCGCCACCGACGGGTACAGCTACGGCGGGAAGTGGTTCGACAGGAAAGAAGCGGTCTCGGCGATATCTGACGCTTTGCCTACCCTCGAGAAGGTGGTCTGGGTCAAGGCGAAGTCGACGAGCGAGGCGCCATCCGGCTCTGTCGCGTGGGAAGACGCGGTCGCCGGGACGGCAAACCCCGAGTTCGAGACTCTGCCCTTCGACCACCCCCTCTGGATCCTTTACTCTTCGGGGACGACCGGGCTGCCGAAGCCGATAGTCCACGGCCACGGGGGGATCCTGGTCGAGCTTTCGAAGGCGGTCTCTCTTCACACCGACGTCAGGGCGGGAGACCGATTCTTCTGGTTCACGACGACCGGATGGATGATGTGGAACTACCTGGTTGGAGGGCTGCTTCAGGGCGCGTCCGTCGTCCTCTACAACGGGAGCCCCTCATACCCTGACCTGGACTCGCTCTGGGACCTGGTCGACAGGACAGAGACGTCGTTCATGGGCGGGAGCGCCCCGTTCTTCGCATCCTGCGCCAAGGCCGGGCTCCAGCCGCGCTCCTCTCACGCGTTCAAGAAGCTCAGGGGTATCGGTTCGACCGGGTCGCCGCTGTCCCCCGAGTCGTTCGAGTGGGTCTACAACTCGGTAAAGGAGAACGTCTGGCTGGCGTCCATGAGCGGAGGGACGGACGTCTGTACCGGGTTCGTGGGAGGGTCCCCGACGTTGCCCGTCTATTCGGGGGAGATTCAGTGCCGGTGCCTGGGCGCGAAGGTGGAGGCATTCGACGAGTCTGGGTCGGCAGTCATCGGGCAGGTGGGGGAGCTCGTCGTGACCGAGCCGCTTCCGAGCATGCCCCTCTATCTCTGGGGGGACAGCGACGGAAGCAGATACGCGGAGAGCTACTTCGCGACGTACCCCGGCGTCTGGAGGCACGGGGACTGGATTGAGATAACGAAGCGCGGCACCTGCATAATATCAGGCAGGTCAGACGCCACGGTCAAGCGCCTCGGAGTGAGGATCGGGACGAGCGAGATCTACAGGGCGGTGGAGTCCATCCCCGAAGTCGCAGACTCGATGGCGTTGGACCTTCCGGGAGAAGGGGGTGCTGGGAAGCTGGTCCTGTTCGTCTCCCTTGCGAAGGGGAAGAAGATGGACGAAGAGCTCAGGGGGAAGATACGGGCCAAGGTCCGGACTGACCTCTCCCCCAGATACATCCCAGACGAAGTGGTCGAGGCTCCCTCGATCCCAAAGACCCTGAACGGGAAGAAGCTCGAGGTCCCCATCAAGAGAGTGCTTCTAGGCGGGGACCCGGCGAAGGTGATCAACAAAGACTCCATCGCAGACCCGGCATCGGTGGAGTTTTTCATCGGACTGGCAAAGAAGTCCCGGGACTAGCGGACCGTCATTCAGAAGCAGTTTAATATCCTCCAGAAAAGAACCGAACTTGTGCCAGCTTCTCGCAAAGTCTACATGGTCTCCGGCGGGGTCACGAAGTTCGCGAAAGCCCACCCTGACATGGACTTCCGGCTGATGGTGAAGCGCGCCTTCGACTACGCGATGAAGGACCTCCCGAAGCTGAAGCCGGCTGACATCGAGAGCACCAGGATCTCTTACTTTTCAGACCACTTCGCGAGGCAGCTGAAGGCCGCTTCGATGGTCCAGGACTACCTCGGCATGAACCCCAAGGACTCGAGGAGGATAGAGTGGGGAGGCGCAACCGGCGGCCAGGCCATCCAGGCGGGATGGGAGACGGTGGCCAGCGGGAGGAACGAGGTCTGCCTCGTGGCTGGCTTCGAGACCATGTCTCATGTGGAGACGTGGAAGGGGAACGAGTTCATCGCCCTGGCGTCGGACACGAACTTCGACTACCCGGTCGGTGGTTTCTACACCGGATACTACGCCCTCATGGTCCAGAGGCACATCTACGAGTACCTCAGGAAGACGAAGTTCGCGGACATCAAGGATGAGAAGAAGGCACAGCGGGCCGCGACGGACGAGGCGAAGCGGATCATGGCGATGGTCTCGGTCAAGAACCATGTCAACGCGCTGAACAACCCGTACTCGCAGTACCCCCAGGAGCTCTCGGTGAAGGAGGCGATCGGCGGGGAGATGGTGGCGTACCCCCTCAACAGACCGATGATCTGCACGATGAGCGACGGGGCGGCTGTGGCGATCCTTGCGTCCGAGGAGGCGGCGTTCAAGTACACCGACCACCCTGTCCTGATCAAGGGGGTCGGGTGCGGGACAGACACGATGAGGCTCGCAGACAGGCCCCACGGAAGGGTCCCGATCTTCGCCTGGGAGACGGACGAGTACTA
>JAFMAU010000024.1 GCA_029784825.1 Nitrososphaerota archaeon
ACTCGCCAAAAAGCAACTGGGACGCGGGGAGCATCCAGCCCTTGCTGTTGAGTTCTGCCCTGTCCTTGTCCAGGCCGCCGATGTTCTCCCAATCGGCACCCGTGTCCAACTTACCCAGCAGGACTTCGTTGGGCGCACCCTGCCTAGTCAGGACCACGAATGTAGAAATGCAGAATCCGCCATCGGGTATCTCGCTAATCCGCGGCGGCGCCCCGGCCCTTGTGAACCGCGTGAAGAGCCTCTCGGTGGTCATGTAGTGTTCCATCGCATCTCTCTAGTTAAGCGTTGGAACGCTCGAATCGCATTAAATACACGAGAGCTCGGGAGTGCCTCAGGGCCGGTAGTTCAGCGGTACGAACGCCCGCCTCGCACGCGGGAGAACCTGCAATGGTCCCAAGGTCGGGGGTTCAATTCCCCCCCGGTCCACCTTATCATTGATCCAGCGGCAGCGAGACGTGGAGACGTTCGCAACGCACTGCCGATAGGTTTCGGAGGCTTAGGCACGGAGCCAACTGGCCGTGACTTGGTCGAGCTTGCCACGAAAATCTGACGCCGGCCCCTCGGTCTGAATCTTTCCTAGCCTGAAGACATACATGTAGTCAGCGACCGAGGCCACCTCGACCACATTCTGGTCGACCGCAAGAATCGTCGTCTTCTGCTCCCTGCTCATGTACGCCAGCTTTTCGTAGAGCATCTTGAAGACCTTCGGTGACAGGCCAGTTGAGAACTCGTCCACCAAGATAAGCTTGGGTTTCGTCATGAGTACCCGTCCAAGCTCGATCATCCTCTGCTCGCCGCCGCTCAATGACCCGGCTAGCGTATTCCTCCTACCCTTCAACTGGGGGAAGTTTTCGTAGACTTCCTCCTCTGCCCTGCGCCTCTTCTCCTCGTCCTTGCCGAAGGTCCATCCGCCCAGCTTCAGGTTCTGGTGTACTGTGAGATAGGGGAAGGTGCTCCGGCGCTGCATCAGGTAGCCGATCCCGGACCTGATCAAGTCCGACGGTTCGTCATCAGTAATCTCCTTCCCTTCGAAGGTGATCCTTCCCTTCCAGGGCTTCACGAAACCATAGAGGGTCTTCAGGAAGGTCGACTTTCCTGAGCCGTTGGGCCCAATTATCCCCGTGATCTTCGATTCCTCCGCCCTGAGGGAGATGCCGTGGACGATTTCTATTTGGCCATAGCCGGAGACTACATCCTGCGCCTGGAGGCTCATCCTAGGTCCCCAGGTACGCCTCTATGACGCGTGGGTCGTTCTTCACATCGCCGGGCGAACCGTCCGCAATCACCCTGCCTTCGTCCAGACAGATGACCCTTCCGCAGTTCTTTGTGATAACAGCGATGTTGTGTTCCACCACTAGGAAGGACCTGCCCTCGCCGTTCAGCTGCCTCATCAACCCCAGGAAGGACTCGAGCATGGCCGGGTCGACGCCCGAAAAAGGCTCGTCCATCAGGATGAGGGTCGGGTTAAGCATCATCACTCTTGCCAGCTCTAGAAGCTTCTTTTGGCCCCCGGAAAGGTTCTTCGCGATTTCGTGCGCCACCGGACCGAGCCTGACCGTCTCGATCGTTCCTTCGACCAGGCTCTCCTTGGACTCCGCACCGCGGGCAGTCGGCACGCAGTAGAGATTTTCCACGACCGTCATGTTGTCGAAGACGCGCGGCACCTGGAACGTCCTGCCCACGCCCCGCTTGGCAAGCTCGTAGGGCTGCGCTTTGCTCAGGTCGTGGCCGTTGAGCATGACGCGGCCTCCGTCCTTCTTGAGATAACCCCCCAAGCCGTCGAGCAGGGTCGTCTTCCCTGAGCCGTTCGGTCCGATTAGGCCGACGAATTCGCCTTTCGTCATCTCGAAAGAGACGTCGTTGACTGCTATGACGCCACCGTACCTCTTCGTGACGTGCTCGGCGACGAAGCTCATCTTCGCAGGCTCACTTCTTGACCATCTTCGGCCTGATGTATCTGTCGACCACCGTTTGCACTATCCCCCGCGGGACGAACAGGACTATCAACATGAATATCGCGCCCCTGATCGCCAGCTGAAGGTTGGTCCCTATTGTGAGTCTCAGCAACCACTCGAGCGGTTGTATGATAGCCGCCCCCAGCAGTGGGCCCAGAATCGTCCCGACCCCTCCCAGCAGGGCTGGAAGGGCGATGTCCGCGGTTATGGTCAGGGACATGGTCGAATTGGGGTCCAAGTAGAGGGTGTACTGCGCGTACAGGATGCCCCCGATGGCTATGACGCCGGCGCTTATCATTGATATGATCAGTTTGTACCTGAGCGTGTTTATGCCGATTGACTTCGCCCCTTCCTCGTCGTCGCGGATTGCCATGAGACGGAGCCCGAATTCCGAGTTCCTGATTCTCCAGGTGAGGCCCAACGCCCCCAGCACCATGACGAGGCCGACGTAGTAGTACGCGATGTGGTTGGTGTTGAATTGGAACCAGTACCACGAAAATGGGACTATGTCGTAGGCCAAACCGTAGGCCGCGCCCACATAGTTCCACGCCAGGAAGCTCAGCAGGACTATCTGCGATATCACCAGCGTGGCGAGCGCGTAGTAGTCGCCCTTCAGCTTGAAGGTCGGGTAGCCCGTCAAGAGGGCGAACGCCGCAGCAATGGCGGGGCCAACTGCGAACGCTGCCCAGGGAGTGATTCTGTAGGTCTGGAAGAGAATCCCGGCCGAATAGGCGCCGATTCCGAAGTAGAGGGCCGGCCCGAGATTGACCTGGCCGGCGAAGCCAGCGAGGAGGTTCCAGCCAAGCGACACGAAGGCGAATATGAAGAGTTCGAGCATGACGTCTATGACGAGGCTCGAGAGCCCGACCACTGGCACCACGGCAGCGACTGCGAGGAGGCCGACTGCGAGCAGGTACACGTTTCTCGGGAGGAGTTCGCTCCGGGTCAGCAGGGCAGCTTCACCGCCTCAGCCTCTTTCCGAAAAGGCCTTCGGGCATGAAAATGAGGATGATGAGGAAGACAGCGAAGGCCAGCGGCAGCTCGGCCTGGGCCAGGTAGACATATCCTGTGGTGGATTGTACGACGCCGATTATCAGGCCGCCGATCAGCGCCCCCAGGTAGTTGCCGAGGCTGCCGAGCACGACGACCACGAATGCCAGAAAGAGGAATTGGTTCCCAGAGTCTGGGCTCACCGGGTAGTAGCTGGTTATGATTGCGCCGGCCACGGCCGCGAGGGCCGTCCCCAGTCCGAAGGTCATGCCGAAGATTTTCTTCGTCTCTATCCCCACGGTCTGGGCCGCCTCTCTGTCCTGGGCGGTCGCTCTGATGGCGAGACCGATGGAGCTGCGTGTGAGGAAGACGTGGAGGCCGATCCCGCACAGCATTGCCGCAACGAATGCGATCACGTGGGGCGCGTCGAAGATGAACCCGCCCAGGTGCCAATAGAGCGAGGAGTAGGAGGTAACGACCACTCGAATGTCAGCCCTCCAAAGATAGAGGGCAACGTTCTGGACGAAGAGCGCCAGCCCGAACGTAATCAGGAGCTGGGACACGGCGTCTGCGTGAATGATTCTGCGAAGCAGAAACTTGTCGATGCCGTATCCCAAAGCGAAGAATGCTGGGAAAATCATGAGGGCCGACACCAAGGGGTCCAGTCTGAGGAAGTACCACGTCCAGTAGGCTGCGTACATCCCGAGCATCATGAGCGAGCCGTGGGCGAAGTTCACGATCCGCATCGTCCCCCAGATCAGGGTAAGTCCCGCGCTGACCAGCGAGTAAATCGCTCCTACGAAGACACCGGCGAGTATGGACTGGATGAGCGCGGTAGGTTCGATGGCCACGCCCTAGACCTCCAGGCTTACATCACTGCAGGCTATACTTTCACTGGCGCTGGGATTTGGCCCGCCGCTCTTTGGGCCCACGTTGGTTGAGGGAAAACGGGCTTGTAGGCTGCAGCGCTCCCTGGACCGACTATGTGCCACACGTTGTCGCTCAGAAGCTGAACCATCAACGCTTTGGCCTTCGTATTGTCGCCCACGCTGCTGAACTGGACGCCGTCGTAACCTTCCATGACGTCGTTCGGACCAAGGTTGGTCGTCTGGAGCGCGGCATTAATCTTGGCAGGGTCTGCGCTCTGGGCTCGGTTGACTGCGTCGCATATCGTGTTGAGGCACGAATAGGTGTCGGCTGGGTAGGCGTAGAGGTTGTTCCCGGTCTTCGCCTTGAAGAGGGTCTGCCACTTTTGCTCCCAGGGTTTCGTCGTAAGCAGGTCTGGCGACCAAGGAAGCCTCGAGATGGGGAAGTAAGCGGTCGAGCCAATCTGCTGGAAGGGCGGGTTGAGGTGTCCAGCGCCCGAGAACAATATGTCGAAGTCGAAGTTGTACTGTTGGAAGGTCTTCTGGAAGAGAATAGCATCCGAGACGAAGCTCATGCCGGTGAATATCACGTCGGGTTGGGCGCTCTTCAGCTGTAGAACCTGGCTCGTCACATCGGTTGCTGGCGCGTGATAGGTGATGTTGGCGACTACGTTGTATCCTCCATAGGTCGGGTCCTTGTTGGCTGCGGCAGAGTATTGGCCGATCCCTGACCCGAAGAGCGTGTCGTCGTTGACGATGGCGATGTTCTTCACGCTCGTGCCTGGGTTGCTCGCAAGGAGGCCGTCCTTCAAGTACTGGAACTGAGCCAGTGCCAGCTTGTCATCCGGTATCCAAAGCCTGTAGAAGTGGGTGTATCCTCTGGCGGTCAGATTGACTGCGGAAGAAGAACCGGTGACCATGGGCACCCCAGCCTTTTCCGTCTCCTCGCTTTCTGTCAACGCGAGCCCGCTAAGGAATCCATTCTGGACGGCGGATACGTGGTCCGTGTTGATCAGTGTGTCAGCGGCCGTCCTTCCCACGTTCGGGTCGCTCTCGTTGTCTATGAAGACAAGCCTGAGCGGAGCCCCGCCGAGCCCCTTGAAGCCTCCGTTGGAGTTCCACTGATCTTGGAATATCTGGCCCATAGCCATGGAATCATTTCCAAGCAGAGATGAGCCTCCGGACAGCGGGAACGGGCACCCGATGACCACTTCCTTCACAGTCGGGCCTGTCGGCCTCGTGAGATAGTAGGCGGCACCGCCCGCGGCAGCGACTACGACTACGCCGATTGCGGCTTTGCTGACTGTGCTAATTGCCTCCCTTCTGGTGAGGCCCTGCTCGAGGAAGTCCTGCAGTGGCCCGGAGATTTCGTCCCGGGCTTTCTGTTCAGCGGCCAGTTCTTCTGGCGATTTCTTCTGGGACGCGGAGTCCTGCAAACGCATTGTATGCTCGAATTTTGCATATAAGGCTTTGGAGAGCGCTTTGCGTGGCGGACTCGACATCACTCGACGGCAAGACCGAGCTAGACCTCAAGTGGAGGAAGGTAGCGATTAATACGGCGGCGTCCAAATCGGCGCCGTTGTCTGGTTCAGCAGTCCCCCGTGTCTCGCTCTCCCAGATTGAGGAGGCGCGCCTGAGAATCAGAGGCGTCGTCTATCGGACCCCGTTGCTGCCCGCTTCGCGGTTCGATCGGGGAAGGGTCTACCTCAAGCCGGAATGCCTTCAACCCACCGGAAGTTTCAAGGTCCGCGGAGCTTGGAACAAGATGAGCAGGTGTTCCAAGGAAGAGCTCAACCGCGGCTTTGTGACAGTCTCCGCAGGAAACCACGGACAGGCTGTCGCTTGGTGCGCCAAGAAGCTCGGAGCTACTTGCACTGTGTACGTTCCGGACGACGCTGTGCGGCGCAAGGTCGAATCGATGGAGTCCATGGGCGCCCGCATAGTGAGAAAACCGCACCATGAAATCATGGATTCGATGGCGGACGACAGGATGTGGGAGCTGGGCATGACCTACATTCATCCTTTCGGAGACCCCCTGGTGGTCGCAGGGCAAGGAACCATAGGCCTCGAGATTCTGGATGACCTGCCCAATGTGAAGACCGTCGTGGTGCCGGTAGGCGGAGGCGGCTTGGTCAACGGCATTGCAACCGCCGTCAAGAAGAAGAGCCCCAGGGTGAAGGTCTATGGCGTTCAAGCGGAGGGCGCGGCGCCCCTGCCAAAATCACTGGCCACCGGTAAGGCAGAATATGTTGGAGACCCCAAGACGATAGCAGACGGTATCGCTGCAACCCGGGTCTTCGACTACATGCTGCCGCTGTTCAGGGAGAATCTGGACGGAACGCTGACAGTAACAGATGATGACATGAAGGGCGCCATGAAGCATTTGATGAACGAGTGCCATGTGGTCTCGGAGCCCGCAGGGGCGTCGTCCCTGGCCGCAGTACTCAAGAGTCCTTCCCTAATCGCCGATGGGCCGGTTGTCTGCGTCGTGAGCGGAGGAAACGCCGACGCTGGGCTACTTGCGGAGATTATGAGAAGTTGAACCAAATGCAACCCGCAACTCATAAGACCGCAGGCGCGGGACGGAAGGAAAGAAGGAAGCAGTGGCGATGAAGACTCTGGTCGTGGGTGCCGAAGGGGTCTCAAGCATTCTGACGATGCCTGCTTGCATCGACGTGATGGAAGATACCTTTCGCATGATGGCGCGCGGACAGGCGGTCTTCCCATTGCGTCACGCAGTCCCCCAGCCGAACAGGAAGGGGGCCCTGGGGATGATGCCGGGGTCCATGGGGAAGCCGGACATCTTCGGCCTCAAGGCGGTCTCGGTCTTTTCGGGAAACCTCGGGACGCCGTTCGAATCGCATCAGGGCGCGGTCCTCCTCTTCGAGGCTGAACATGGGCAGCTCCTCTGCGTCGCTGACGCCTCCTCCATCACCACCATCCGGACCGCCGCAGCCAGTGCTGTGGCAACTCGCGCTTTGGCCAAGAAAGGGGTGGCAGAACTCGCAATCCTGGGATCCGGTACCCAAGCTTCGAGCCACCTTGAAGCAATGCTGTCAGTCCAGCCCGGGATAAGGCGTGTCAGGGTCTGGTCTCGCAACCGCGACCATGCCAAGCGCTTCGCCGCACAGGAATCGAGCGTGCACCGGGAAATCCAGATTGAGGCGACAGACGACGCCAAGACAGCTGCGCAGGGCGCTGAGTTGATCTGCACAACGACCGGCGCAACGTCCCCCATCCTCAAGGGCGAGTGGCTCTTCCCGGGAGTCCATGTCAATGCGGTCGGCGCGTCCAGGCCGCCAAGTCGTGAGCTTGACACGAACGCCGTCGCCAAGAGCCGGTTCTATGTTGACAGCCGCGAGTCGGCGCTGAACGAAGCAGACGACTTCCTGATTCCGAAGAGGGAAGGTGCAGTCGATGACGCCCACATAAGAGGCGAAATCGGCGATGTCCTAGAGGGCAAGGTTGAAGGGCGAACAAGCGCACAAGACATCACCGTCTTCAAATCGCTTGGAATTGCCGTCGAGGATCTGGCAGCCGCAAACTACGTCTACACCAAGGCGCCGTCGATGGGTATAGGAACCTGGGTGGAATTCAGCCCGGAAAGGCATCTCTCCTCCTGAAGCGAGACCTCACGAGTGCCGTCGGGGACTTGGGGCGCCCGGCGCAGCGTCTTGATGTGCGTAGAGCTGCGGCGAGGTCCGGAGCTCAGAAGGAAGGCATGACTTCCTTGGCGAAGAGCTCCATCTGCGCGAGCACCTCGCCGTTGGTGCTGCCGAGGAAGTCGAACCAGACCTGTGTCGCCCCCGCACCTTCGTAGGGCTCGAGCTTCTTGATTACCTCTGCCGGGGTGCCTATGAAGTTCCTCGACACGAGCTCGTCGTCGGTCAGGGGGATGTCCTTGAGGGTCGAATCCTTCAGGGAGATGAGGTGGCGGTACACCGGCGAATCCAGAAACTTCTTTCTTGCCACCTTTGGGTCTCTGTCGATGCCACAGATTGATTCGGGTGCCACTGCAATCTTCGACGGATTGCGTTTGTGCTCCCTTGCCGTCTCCGCTATGATAGGTACGAACTTTTCAAGGTCGGAGGCAGACATGGACGCAGGAATCCAGCCCTCGGCGTATTTACCCACCCGTGTCAGGACGTTTGGCGAGTTGCCTCCTATGTAGAACGGGAACGGGTTCGTGTAGGGCCTGGGCATCATTTCCACGTCCTTGAAGCGGAAGTGCTTGCCGCTGTAGCTTGCGGGTACATTCCTGCCGAAGAGGAGGGCCAGCCCCTCGGTCATCTCGTCCAGGATTTCTCCGCGATTCCCTCGCCCTCCAAACGCCTCGAACTCCTCTCTGTAGGCTCCCAGACCGACCCCCAGCAGGAACCTGCCGCTGCTCAGGTGGTCCAGCGTGATTGCCTGTTTCGCAAGGGTGACTGGGTGCCTGGTCGGGCCCACCACGACTGCAGTGCCGAACTTGATCTTCTTTGTGACCGCCGAGAGATGCGAGAAAGTGATCATCGGCTCGAAGAAGTTGGGGTGCTCCCCCCTTGCCTTGATGTAGCCCTGGGTCGTAATGTGGTCGTTGCCCCAGAGGCACGCGAACCCGAGCTCCTCCGCCTTTTTCGCGACCTCGACGAAGCTTCCTCTGCTCGCGAAACCTTCAGGATAGAACAGTCCTTCGCGGGCCGTCGAAATCGCCGCGCCGAAATCCAAGGATTGCCACGCCCTCTCAATCTTATTTATTTCTTGACTGACGCCGTTCGTTCGGAGATTTCCCGAATCAAGTTCTCCTGTCCCCCCAAGGTCGTCGATAAAATCGGGACCGTGACTCCGACTGTCCTGAACCTTTCGACTCCGTCCAAGCATGACTCCGCATTCCCGTAGACCGCGAAGTGCCTTAGGATTGATGACGGTATGGCTTCGGCCGCCTGAGCTTCTCCGCGAGTGGAGTACAGCCGTCGCAATTCGACAAGCAGGTCCGAGCCGGCACCAATCGAGTTCAAGAGTAGCTCCCCCCTGCCTCTGCGAATCAGCCAGCCGATGGTCTGCTCCCTTGCCTCCGTCTCTGCAGCCCCCTCGTCGTCGTTACAGACGCAGCTGATCAGTGCGGCGGTCTCGAAGCGGGCTCCTGTTCTCCGCGCCTTCTTCCTCGCGTGTTCGACGTGCTTCAAAGCGCTGGCCACCAGCTCCGGCGAGGTTCCCTTGCTGAAGATGACGCCGTCGCCCAGTTCGCCCGCAAGCCTCAGCATCCCCTCCTGCATGGCCGCGATCATTATCGGTACTCCGGGTCTACGAAGTCTGTATCCGAGCCTGGGCTTCCCTCCCCCAGCCCAGACGGCCCTGATCTCGGCGATTGCGCGCCGGAGCGTCTGCAGCGAATCTTCCTGCTTGACGTTCAGGACTTCCGACAGCCGCTGGGGGTTCCCTGCCCCGATTCCGAGAGTCATCCTTCCGCCGCTCAGCTCGTCGAGGGTGCCGATGGCGTTGGCAATAAGAAATGGGTGCCTCCCGTAGGGGTTTGTGACTGCAGTTCCAAGCGTGATTCGGCTCGTCGCAGACGCCATCGCGGCCAACAGCACGATGCTGTCCCTCCCTTCTCCGTAGTGCTCCGGCAACCAGACGCCGCTGAAGCCGCCTGCTTCAGCGAGCCTAGCGCAATTCGTCGCTGCGTCAACCGGTGTGAAGCTGGAGAGTGAGATGTCGACCCTTCTTTTCGAAGCCAAGCTTCGACACCCGGCCCGTCCCGCGAAGATAATAACTGGTTGGCTGCGATGTTTCTCGATGCCGCTACGCTTCGGATACAGACTTGACCTCCGCGACCCGACGAAGACGCTGGAATATGCCGCCGGGGCGGAGGAGGCCGGGTTCGATTATGCGTGGGTCCCGGACCACGTCACGGCAGGGGCACCGGGCCAGGTCTGCTTCGACGCCTGGGTCTTTCTGGCTGCTGCAGGCATGAAGACGACGCGAATGAAGCTCGGGCCGTCGGTGTCCGACATTGTCAGGAGGGACCCGGTCATGCTGGCCCAGTCCGCGGCCACGGCGCAGTTGATCACCGGGGGAAGGTGCGTCCTTGGGCTCGGCCTAGGAGAAGCGATGAACCTGGTGCCCTTCGGGCGTCTTCCAATGAAAGAAGTCGCGAGGCTCCGCGAAGCTATCGAAGTGATACGCCTGCTGTGGACCTCCTCGTTCGACCGTCGGGTATCGTTCTCGGGCAAGTTCTACGAGTTCAAGGACTCGTGGCTGCAGGTCGGACGCGCAGGTCCTGCACCCATCTACGTCGGAGGCCTCGGCCCCAAGACGCAGCAGATGGCTGGTGAGATAGCCGACGGATGGTTCCCGGCCATACATACCAGGGAGACTTTCGCACGGTCCGTGAACAACATTAGGATTGGGCTGGAGAGCGCAGCCAGGAACGTCGATTCGTTCGACGTCGTCGCGCGCTTCTACATCGCCCTGACCGGCGATGTGAAGGAAGGGCTTCGGCGGGTGGGGCCCGCGGCCAGGAACATGCTGCTGAGCGAACAGAGGTCTCTTGAAGAACGGGGAGTCCTCACCGAGGAAATGAGGGCGTTCGGTGCCCACTCGATGGTCCCCCAAGTTGGACAGTGGCAGAAAGCGCAACAGGAGGTTCTCGCCAGAATTCCGGATGAAGTCGTAGAAGATGCCACACTGGTGGGCTCGCCGGAGAAGATAGCAGAGAAGATCTCGGAGTTTCGAAAGCTGGGCGCCACCCAGGTGGTGGTCCAAGATCCAACAGAAGGGGTTCTGCAGACGCAGCGGGAATTCATGAAGAGCGTGGTTCCGCTTCTCAGCTAACCGCTCGGAATCCGGGCCGTGACCGGCAGCTCATCATGATAATGAGAGCGCATGTATCCGACGAAAGTCGACCAGTCGGCCTCTATCACAGGCAGACCTGCCATCGAACTCGCGGCGGAATCCGGGTCCTTCAGTCCGGTGGAGGTTATGATGCAGACCACCTTCTCATCCTTGCTGATTTGACCCTCGGCAGCCATCTTGATTGCTCCGGCCACGGACGCGGCTGCGGAAGGCTCCGAGTAGAGCCCCTCGGTGGATGCCAGCAGCCGCTGGGCGTCCATTATCTCCCTGTCGCCGACAGCGACGGCCAGTCCTTTTGATTCCTTCACCGCCTTGAGCGCGTGGAGTCCGCTGGTGCTTGTGCCGATGGAAAGGGCCACTGTTCCGCGTGACTCGACCGGTTCGATGTAATCGAGTCCCTTGGCCAACGACTTCGCTATCGGAGCCCCCGAGGCGGCTTCCACTGAAACCATCTGCGGCATCTTTCGCGTGAACCCCAGCTCGGTCTGTAGCTCATGGAAAGCCTTCCAGATACCGAATATCGCGTCGCCTGCCCCGGTCGGAACCAGGACCTTGTCCGGAAGCTCCCAGTCATGCTGCACCGCTAGCTCGTACCCCAGCGTCTTGTATCCTTCGAAGCCGTAAGGGTTGCCGGTCACCATGGGCCAGGTGTAGTTGCCGGTTGGATACCAGTCGAACTCCTTCACGCACCTCTCCATCAGAGCCCAACGTCCTCTCGGTGTGGAGACGGGGACGACCCTGGCGCCGTAGGAGCGCATCATCGTCAGGAATGTCGCCGGCGTGTTCGAAAGGGTGAAGACCACGCAGTCCAGCCCGGCCTTCGCCGCGTAGGCAGCGGTGGAGGCGCCGTGGTTGCCAGAGGAGGATACCGTGACCGTCTTCGCACCGAAGTCGAGCGCCTTGGAGACGGAGACGCAACAGAGCCTGTCCTTGTGAGACCAGGTTGGGTTTCGGCTCTCGTCTTTGACCGTCAGGTTGTGAAGGCCGATTCTTTCCGCGAGGCGGTCGCACCTGAGCAGCGGGGTGTTGCCTTCACCGAGACCGACGAATCGCCCGTCGACAGGCAGCAGGCTCCTGAACTTCGAGATTCCGGGTCCGACCTTCTCGAGATCTCTTGCCGTGACGGCGGAACTGACTTTCCCGTAGTCGTAGGTCACCGTGAGCGCTGCGACCATCTTCTCCGTTTTGCACCGCGGGCATCCATCGTAGATCTTGGCGACAGGATAGGTCGCGCCGCAGTTGATGCACTTCAGACCTGTAGCGAAACTCAAGACGGATGGGTTCACCGGAGTCACGCGGAACTGTTTCAGGGGGGGCCTCGGTATTAAGTCTGGCAGGTCAGACGCCGTTGCGCCAAACCATATATCGGGCGGATGGAGGCGGACCGTTGGCGACACCAGTAGCGGTGCAGAAGAAATTCGAGCTCTACAAGAAACTCTACGCCGAGCGGAACGAAATCGTAGAGGAGGCGAGGCGGTTCGGGAGAAGCCTCGACATCCCAAAGACAGTCAGAGGCAAGTTCGGGCTTACTGGCGCGCACTCGAGCTACCCTGGGCCGATAGGTTCCGATGTCCTGAAGGAGATTGTGCGTGCCCAGAAGGCACAGGAACCACTGCCTGACCTCGTCGACCAGTTGAGGGGGCTAGTGAAGGACCACTACGGTGACGACTACGACGCTGCAGCTGTGGGCTCGGGAGAAGCTGCGCTCTGGGTGGCTTTCGACTCGCTTGCGACGCCGCCGCTCCTCGGTCATGGGTCTCCCTACAGGTCGAGGTATGTCGCCCCGCTCGAGCGGCACGTGGTCCACCAGTCGGGCTTCGGCAGGCCGTTCCCTCCCATGTACAAGTACATCGGAGCAGAAAGATACGCGACAGCCGGAGAACTGGGCGTGGAGGGAAAGCGACTGAACAACCTGGACACGGTCCTCGTTCCCCTGGAGGGCGCCCGCTACGACTCCCATGGGATCAAGTATTATCCGGTGCCGATGCTGTCGCGGGTGGACGGCAGGGCATCCGGCGAGAAAATCGCAGAAGCTGCTGAGAGGCACGCATCCAGTCTTGCCGCATTTGCCTCTCTGGGGTACAACACCCCGGGCTACGGCTATGGCGACCAGGACGTCGACGGCGTCCCTAAGACGCAAGCCGCAATCGGAAGGCTGGCAGCCAAGTACGGGGTCCCATACATCACTGACAACGCCTGGGGAGCACCTGTGGTCGGAACGGACATACGGAAGACCGGAGCTTCGCTGATGTTCTACAGCGTGGACAAGGTCCTGCATGGGCCACTCAGCGCGCTGATTGTGGGGAAGGAAGAGGTCATGGTCTCCGTCAGACGCATCATGGGGACCCACAGCGCCAGGTATGGGAACCCCTCCGTCTATTCGAAGGCGATGTATTCTGCCTTCGACCCCGGAAGGGAGTCGGTGGTCGCCCAAATCCACATAATGAAGAAGCTAATCGAGGAGCCGAAGCTCTTCACCAAGCCAGTGGACGCCACCCACAAGATTGTGGCGGAAGAGTTCGCCGGCTTACGACCCGCACGATTCAGGCGAGACGTGGTGATCACCAAGACCTACAACAACCTCTCCGTCGAGGTGAACTACGACAGGACTTGGAAGGGCAGAGAGTTCGGCATTCCCATCTTCAGCGAGGAGGACTCGTTCTCCGGGCTGGCGCTAATCGAGAGCGCGCTCTCGGCGATGGGAATCCTGCCGACCATAACCTATGATGGGAACATACTCATCGCGCCCGGCCATGGCACCATCGACGACGACGGCGACCTGATCGAGGAAAGGATGCGCGCAGGCGTCAGGGGGCTGGTGGGAGCCATCGAGGTAGTCTGCAGGCACGCCGGCCTCTGAAGGCGGCGGAGACGGAGGGAGGCCTGGCGGTTGCTCAACTCGGAGAGAGCCAAGGACGTAATGGATGAGGCCGGACTCGACGTTCTGGTGGCTGCTTCGCCGTCCAACGTCACCTACGCCGCCGACTTTGGTGGACTGCTTCACTACGAATTGAGGGAGCAGATTTACGTGGTGCTTCTCGCGAAAGATATCGAGCACCCGACCATGGTGCTTCCGATGGGAGAGGCCAGAGATTTCGTGAGCGACAGGGAGGCCGGACTGACGAAGATCGACGACATCAGGCCCTACGGGACCTACGTAATCCAGAGACGCGGCGACACCCGCCTCGACCAGGTCGAAAGAATCACCCAGGAGATGATCGAAGCGAAGAGGTACGGAGACCCATTGGAGGCGCTCTGCGACGCGCTGAACGACAGGGGAAAGAGCACAACGAGGATAGGCCTGGATGACGAGCTCGTACCTGTGGTTGGTTACGATTCAGTGGCGAGGCGCATCGAGAAGACCGTGAGCGGGGCTTCTGTCTCGAAGGCAAGCCACGTCTTCACGCGAATCAGAATGGTGAAGACGGAAGAGGAGGTCGGCCGGCTGGGCCGAGCTGCGACGACCAGCGAGGCTGCCTTCGAGGAAGCGATGACTCACGCCAGGGAAGGAGCGTCAGGCGCGGAGCTGGTGAGCATCCTGATGGCCGAGGTCGTGAAGGCGGGATGCCTGTTCAAATCGCAGATGTACTGCACGCTCGCATTGGGCAGGAAGAGCTACCTGCAGGACGCCGTGCATCCGTCTAGGGAGAAGCTCAGGAAGGGGGACCTGATCAGGTTCGACGGCGGAGGCGCATACAGGTTCTACAGCTCCGACATCGCGCGGAACGCGGTGCTTGGCAGGGCCTCTGCCGAGCAGAGGAATCGCTACGGGGCAGTGTTGGCCGGGGAGCAGGCAATAATAGACAACGCGAGGCCCGGAGTGAAGGCTTCGGAACTCTACAGGATTTCTGTCGACACGATAAGAAAGGGGTGGATCCCCGGCTTCAACCGCGCCCACTGCGGCCATACGATAGGCATCGACACCTACGACGGGGTGATGATCGCCCCCGGCGATGATACCGTGATGGAGGAGGGGATGGTCCTGAACCCGGAAACTCCCTACGACGAATTCGGCCTGGGCAAATTCCACGTTGAGGACCCAGTTCTCGTCACTTCCGAGGGGGCCCGGCTTTTGACCAAGGGGCACCGAGACCTGCTCGAGGTGTAGATTATGGCGGACCAGTTCGGTGAGGTATAGTGGCTGGAACCGCCAAGTTCGGTGTCGGTATACCCAACTGCAGGGAAGGTCTGTACTTCCCGCCCGGGTTCGCATCTCCCAGGCAGATAGTGGAACTAGCTGCCCAGGCTGAACGATGGGGCTATGACTCGGTGTGGACCAACGACCATTACACCCCGCCGCACTACGTCAAGAAGCTCTGGAAGGACCCGCCAAACTTCTACGAGCCGCTGGTGACGCTTTCCATGGTGGCCGGCGCCACGAGAGATGTGAAGCTGGCCGCAGGCGTCATCGTCCTCCCGATAAGGGACCCGCTCGTCCTGGCGAAGCAGGCGTGCACGCTGGATGCCTTCAGCGGGGGAAGGCTAATTCTGGGGGTCGGCCTCGGCGCCTATCCCGAGGAGTTCCTCGCAGCCAATCCCAACTCCAAGGTAGCAGAGAGGCCGCGGTTCCTCGAAGAGCGGCTTGCAGCGCTGAAGCTCCTTCTCACGAGCAGGAAGGCCACGTTCAGGGGAAGATATGTGAACTTCCAAGATGTCGAACTCTTCCCCAGGCGACGGAGGGGCAATCTGCCAGTCTACATCGGCGGCAACGCGGAGAAAGGGATCGAGCGCGCAGCGAAGCTGGGAGAAGGCTGGATTCCAACTGGCCTTCAGCCGGAGGAACTCGCCTCGAAGGTGAGACTGCTCAGGAGGCTAGCGCGGCAGAATGGAAGGGACGGCTCAAGGATTGAGATCGCCCCCCAGTTCGTGGTCTGCATCGGCGACACGCGGGCCAAGGCGATAGAGCTCTACAAGGCCTCGACGCTGTTCAAACACCTGTCCTCCCTGAGCGAGACGACCTTCCGGGGTCGCGTCGTGGAGGACACTGCGATGAAGAACCTGACGGGGACCGTGGACGACGTGATAGACAAGGTTCAGACGTTCATTGATGCGGGAGTGCAGCACTTTTCGGCCATGCTGTTCCTCGCAAAGAACCTGGACGAGTACAGGGCTGGAATCAGGACGTTTGCCAAGGAGGTCCTGCCGTCCTTCAAGAGGAAGAGGTAGGCCCCGGCGCCTAGTTGTAAATCTTCAGCTCGGTCCTGTGGCTGGTGAAGAACCTGAAACCGCTCTTGGTCACCACGCCTGTGTCTTCCAGGTTCATCCCGCCAAGACCAATTTCGTAGTAGGGAGTCTCTATGGAGAAGACCATGTTCTCCTCTATCTCGGTATTGTCACCGGGGGCGAGCACTGGCAGGTCGTAGTCCGGCCCGAGTCCCAGGCCGTGGCCCGTATGCCACCTCTCGTATTCCGGAAGGCCCCTCTTCCTTATCGTGTCCACACCCACCTTGAAGAGGTCTGAGGCCTTGGCCCCGGGCTTTAGGTTGTCGACTATCTTTTCCTGGCCGGCAACTATCGCATTCCAGATTTTCAGGGCTTTCTCGGCGGGCCTGCCCACCGCGGCTCCCCTGGCTATGTCGGAGTTGTATAGCCTATAGATCACTGCGGCGTGCAGCTGAAGCAGGTCGCCCCGCTTGAGGGCGTACCCGCTTGGCGGCGCGAGAGCGACGGCACCCCTGCCACCGCCAGGGAAGCGGTACCACTTGATAGCCGCCTCTTCCTCCTTCGCAATCTCCTCCCTGAAACCGACCGCCAGTTCCTTCTCTGTCACGCCTTCGCGCACGCGCCTTTCGGCCGCGTCGAATCCTGCCTCCGTTATTTTCGCCGCCTTCTCCAGCCGCACTACCTCTTCCTCGGTCTTTACTGCCCTGGTCTTCATTATCGCTTGGGTACCGTCGGCCAGCTTCGCGTCCGGGAGCGCCTTCGACATCTTCTCTGCCTGGAAGGGACTGAAACCGGCTGCGTCGAGGCCTATCTTCCCTCTGGCCAAGCTCTTGTCCTTCAGCGTGGCTATGAGCGTGTCCATCTGCTCTCTCCCCGTAAGCAGCATCTTCCTCTTCACCATCTCGTTCATCCGTCCCTCCGTGGGAGACAGGTCCTTCCTATCGGACGGGAGTATGTGAAAGAGGCCGTAGAACCGGTTGTCCTTGATCCAAGAAGGCGTCTCGGCCAGGACCAGGGAGTCGAGCACCCTGCAGACGACAGCGGGCTCTCCGCTCGCGGGGAAGACGACGAACCCCTTCACCGGCACGTCGCAGAAGTACCCCGCATTCTCCTGGGTGCTTGCCACCAGACAGTCGAGGCCCTCCTCGGCCATGATGGAAAGGGCGCGCGTTCTGTTGAGAATCAATGTGGAGCTAGGCCCTGACCACTGTCCGTGAGAAGAACTTCAAGTCTTTGGTCGCCACCAGCTTGACAGCGTCCACAAACTTTCGAATCTCTTCGTCAGAGTTGTAGAAGTGCGGAGAGGCCCTGACGTAGCCCCACGGCTTTGGAGCAGTCACAACGGAGGCGACGCGGAGGAGCAGGGCGCTGAGATAGACCGGGTGGACTCCTTCCATGTTGAACGCGATGGTACCTCCTCGGTGGCGCCTGTCTTTTGTTCCGTACACCTTGATCTTCGGGATCCCCTGCAGCTCCTCGACCATTCTCGCGCCGAAGCCCCGCAGCCTCTCTTCGATGAACCCGATTCCGCCGACTTCGTCCAGGTATCGGACGGCGCGCCCGAGCCCAGCCATAAGTGACCAGGGCGGCGTTCCCGGAGCCTCGAACGCTTCCGCAGTCCCCTTGGTCTTGACCTGGGCGTCCAGCGCCCTGTTCTTGAAGTCCCCCAGCGTTATCTGGCTGCTGTCGTGGTCGATGTTGAACCAGCCGACTGAGAATGGCTTCACCTTCTCCTGCATTTCCTCGCTGATCCAGAATACGCCTGTACCCTGGGGAGCGCACATGAACTTGGCGCACGTGAAGGCGAGGAAGTCGCAGCTCAGCCTTCCCACGTCCACGTCTATCTGACCTGCCGACTGGGCGGCGTCCACGTAGAACAGGACTCCGGAATCGTGGGCGAGCTTGCCCACGGCTTCGCAGGGCTGGATTATTCCGCTGGGGGACGGGATGTGGTTGAGTGCTATCAGCCGCGTCTTCTTGTTGATGAGCTTGTGGAAGTCCTCGGGGTCGCACCGGCCATCATCCCTCACCGGGGCAACGACTGTCTTGACGCCTATCTCCTGGAGCCTTGCCCAAGGGAGCCAGTTGGAGGGATGCTCCACCTCGCTGATGATTATCTCACTTCCCGCCTCCCACCGGAGCCCGCTCGCGACGTGCGTAGCAGCCTCGGCTGTGTTCCTGATGATGGCCACCTCCTCTGACTTTGCGTGCAGGAACTCGGCGAGTCGGGACCTCGTATCCGCAGCCATGTCGAGGGTCTTGCCGATGAACTGGGTCGTGAAGCCGGAGCCCGCCTCTTCGAGGTACTCGTAGACCGCTCTGGCGATCGGGAGTGGTGTGGGACTGAACCCGGCGTTTTCGAGGTAGATGGAGTTCTTGGTGACGGGGAAGTCGGCTCTTACCTTCTCTAGGTCCAATCGGCCTTCACGATTCGGAACCGAGTGTATTAAGAAGTTGGCCTCGCCGTGCCGTCTCGTTTTATAGCGAGCCGAAGGAAGGCACGCTTACGCCAAAGCCACAGACAGATCTGGGAATAGGATTCCTCGCGGAGAAGCTGCCCGTGGAGGAGAAGGTTCGCTACTCCCGCCTAGCCGAAAGGAGCGGCTTTGCATCTGCTTGGGTGGCCGAGCACTACTTCCACAGAGACGCGGTGGTCACGTCAGCCGCCATCCTCGCCAACACGAAGAGGTTGAAGGTGGGGACTGGCGTGATCAATCCGTACACCCGTCACCCTGCCCTGCTGGCAATGACCACCGCGACCCTGGACGAGATGTCCGGTGGCCGATTCATCCTTGGCATAGGGACGAGCGTGAAGGCGTGGGTCGAGGACCAGATGGCGATACCTCTCGGAGACCCAGCATCCTCGCTCCTCGAATCGTTCAGGATAATCAGGGGGATGCTGGACCGTGAACTTTCCTCCGTGGCCGGCAGGCGCTTCTCGGTGAAGGCAGCGGAGATCGACTTCAACCCGAGAATGTCAAGGGCCCCGGTCTATCTCGCGGCCGTCGGACCGAAGATGCTGCGGAAGGCAGCCGAGGTGGCCGACGGATTGGTGATGTCAACCGGGAGCACGCCTCACTACATCCGATGGGCCATGAAGCGCGTTGACGAATGCCTAGCCAAGTCCAAGAAGAGGAAGTTCGGCGTGGTGTGCCTGGTCTGCGTGGGACTCAGGAAGGACGCCAAGAGAGCGATGAGAGAAATGGCACCATGGCTGCTCACTCCGTTGATGAGGCCTGGAAGGGGCAGGCTCGTGCTTCCGGACGACTCTGTGCTCGACGAGGCGCGCACAGCTTGGAGAGCCGGCCGAGTGGACGACGCATTCAGGAAGACCCCGAAGGAGGTCCTTGATTCGATCTGCATCTGCGGCGACGTTGAAGCGTGCGCGGATGGGATTGAAGCCTACCGCGGCCTCGGCCTGACGGACCTAGTCCTCACGCCGATCTCCTTCGACGATGAGCTTCTCCCGAAGCTCATCAGACGACTGTCTAGATAGGAATCTGGTACAGGTCTCTGTCGAATTTGCTGAAGAACTCGACCCCGGTCTTCTTGACGAGGACCGTGTCCTCGACCATGTAGCCGCCAGCCCCGATTTCGTAGTAGGGCGTCTCTATGTTGATGACCGCGCCTTCCGGAATCGCCAAGTCCGTCGACGCAGCTATCAGGGGCGGCTCGTACAGTTCCATCCCGATTCCGTGCCCGGTGTGATGCCGCCTGAAGGTCGGCAGCCCGCCCTTGCGACCTCCTTCAACGCCAGCGTTGAAGACGTCCGAAGCCTTGGCCCCTGCTCTGACCTTCCTCAAAGCGTTCTCTTCGCCCTGATAGACCACGTTGTAGTACTTCTTCTGGACCGCGGATGGTTTACCCAGCACCGCGTTCCGCCCGAGGTCGGTGTAGTGGTACCTGTAGATGCATCCCACGTCGAACCTAACCAGGTCCCCCCTCTCGAGGCGGTGCCTCGAAGGCACGTACATGTTCTGAAGGTAGCTGTCTTCGGCCAGGGCTATGCTCGGAGCCACGCAGGCGGCTCCCAGCGACGTAATCTTCTCCACGAATATCTTCTCGAGCTGCACGCCAGTCATTCCAGGGCGGGTGCGCTCCAGGACCTCCTTGATCGCCTCTTCGGTGATCCAATTGGCCTTCCTCATCACCTCCACCTGCTCCGGAGACTTCACCATCCTGATTTCCCTGAAGATGTCGTAGGCTGGGACGAAGTCGACCCCGTCCAGCGCCTTCTGGAGCTTCGGCCAGTCGGCCGGGTTGAAGTACTTCTCATCGACTCCGATCTTCCCGCTGCTCAATCCCTTCTCGTCGAGGACCGCCCGCAGCGCCTGGAACGCGTCGGGTGCGCTTCCCGCCTTGAGTACCTTGGCGACTCTCGATTCCAGCGGTCGCAGCCTCCTTCGTTCCGGCACCGTGACGTAGAAGCTGCCGAAGGTGCGAACGTCCTTTATCCAGCTCATTTCCAGCGCGACCAAGTCCGCTGACTCCCCGGTCGAAAGGATGATCGCGGGCTCGACGTCCTTGGCTCTGGGCAAGACTACGAAGACATAGGAGCCGAGAATCTCATGACCCAGGGCCCGGAAGTCGCTGAGGTAGGTGACGTTCGCCGGAGTCGTGGCGACCAGCGCGTCTATCCCGTGTGCCTCCATCACAGAGAGAGCGCGGCGCCTGTTGAGGAACACTGAAGCAGATGGAGCGCTGAACTGTATAAATGGCTTTGGCCGCTCGGCCCCTTTCTGTTCCGTCTAACGCTTAAATCGCGTCGAACGAGCTTGGAACGAAATTGAATCTTTCGAGATACCGCCGCGACTTTCCGATAACGAAGCGATTTGTGTTCCTCGACCACGCAAACATGTCGCCGTCTCCGATTTCGGCAGTCCGCGCAGTCTCCAAGGTCATGAGGGAGAAAGCCGCGTTCGCCCACATGAAGTTCGATGTGTGGGGCGCCCAGGTGGAGCAGGCGAGGAACAACGTAGCCAGCATCCTGGGCGGCAGGAAGGAGGGGGTCTGGTTCGCCAACAACACTTCGGACGGCATCAACATAGTCGCCAACGGCGTCGAGTGGTCGAGGGGCGACAACGTGGTCATGCCAGACATCGAGTTCCCGTCGGTCGTGTACCCGTTCCTCAAGAAGAGGGGTCTGATCGACATTCGCTATGCCAAGACCGACTACTCGAAGGACGGGGTAGAGGTTCCAGTCTCAGAGTTCGAACGGCTCGTGGACGACAGGACCAAAGTGGTTTGCCTCAGCTCCGTCGACTACGGCTTCGGCTGCAGGTACGACCTGAAGGCGATTTCAGACGTCGCCCACCGCCACGGCGCGCTCGTGCTCGTCGATGCGAGCCAGTCCGCGGGCGCGGTCCAGATGGACGTTGGCTCTGACGGAGTCGACGCAGTCGCCTTCGGCGGACAGAAGTGGACCTTCGCACCTTCGGCTGGTGGCGTCTTCTACATGAACCCCACCACCTTCGACACGTTCACGCCGCCGTTCGTCGGATGGTTCAGCGTGGCCGATCCCATGAATCAGATTCTCTCGAACTACACGGAGGAATTCGAGATTGCCAAAGATGCCCGGAGGTTCGCCACCGGCCACCCCAACTTCCCCGGGATAGTCGGCCTGGCCGCATCCAGCCAGTATCTCGTCGACGTGGGATTCTCGAAGGTGGAGGCCCGAGGCCGGGAGGTGTCGGGCTATCTGATGAAGAGGCTCGAAGAGGAAGGCTTTGGGATTCTGACGCCCAGGGAGGACAGGAAGAGAGCGAACATCGTCTCGTTCGTAATCCCTGACGGGAAGTCGGTCATCGAGGCGCTGAAAAAGAAGCGAATAATCGTGTCAGGGTACCTTCAGACCCGCAGGCGTGGCATAAGGGTCTCACCTGCGTTCTACAACAGCGACGCGGAAATCGACAGGCTGGTTAGGAGTCTACCGAAGGGCTAGCTGAAGGAAGGCATGACTTCTCGTGCGAACGCCTTGACCTGTTCCATCAGCTGGCCGTAGTTGCTGGCCAGGGGGATTAGAGCCGGCAGGTAGTTCACCCCAGCCTTCATCAATCCGTCGATCCTCTCGATTATCTGCGTCGGAGAGCCTATCAGGTTCGTCTTCTCGTAGGCTTCGAGGTCCTGCCCCTTGAAAGTCGTCTTCCTGAGCGAGAGCAGGTGCTCATAGGCAAGGCTCCTCTTGAACTTCCTGGAGGCTTCCTCGGCGTGCTTTGCCACCAGGAAGACGTACTGCGGACCGACCACCAGCCTCGACGCGTCCTTTCCCGCCCGTTGAGCGTGTTTTCTTATCGCCCGGATTCCCTCGCGAACCTTCTCGGGTGTCAGAACGGCGGGCAGCCAGCCCTCGCCCCAGGTGCCGGCCCGCCTCAGCACCGCCTTTGAATTCCCACCCATCCACAGGGGAAACGGCTTCTGTTTCGGTTTGGGGAACATCTCGATGTCGGCGAATTTGATGAACTTGCCGTTGAAGCTGGCCTTGGGCTTCTCCAGAAGGAGGCGCAGCGCCTGGACGGCCTCGTCCATGAGCACTCCCCTCTGCTCGTAGTCCCAGCCCGGGTTTATCCCCTCGAACTCCTCGCGATAGGCCCCCGAGCCTAGGCCCATGATCATCCTCCCTTTCGAGAGGTTGTCCAGAGTCGACAGCTGCTTCGCGAGAATCACAGGGTTCCTGTAGGGCAGCGCTATGATGCCTGTGCCAAGCCGTATCTTCTTGGTGGCCTCGGAGATGAAAGCGTGGGTTATCAAAGGCTCGAAGTAGTTGGGCGGTTTGGCCATCAGGTCCTTGACGTAACGCTGGGTGGAGATGTGGTCGTTGCCCCAGGTGGAGTCGTACCCCAGCCGTTCGGCGTTCTGCGACAGCTCCACCATGGTCCTGTGGTTCGCGAAGCCAGCCGGATAGATCAGGCCCTCGCCGCAGGTGGGCGTTTGAATCCCGAACTTCAACGTCCTACCGCCCTGGGCGCTCGCAGCGAGCAGAGGGTGTGCATGAGGGTGACCACTCAGACCACGAAGACGTCGTTGGGGTACTCTCCCAGGTACCTGTCCCTTCTGTCCACGATGACTGTCACCACGTTCTGCCCTTTCTTCATTGTCTTGGCTATCTTCAGGGCGACAGCTACGTTGGCGCCGGACGACATGCCGCAGTAGATCCCTTCCTCCCGGCAGAGCCTGTTCGCCGTGTCGCGCGCCTCTTCTGCACTTATCCTGTAAAACGAGTCGGGGTACCCCATCCCAATCATCTCCTCCACGATGGACTTCTCTGTCAGCCACTTCTTCAGCCCCATCAGCTCGACCAGCTTCCGCCTCATGTTCGACGGCTCGAACTCTCCCTTTCCGGCCACTTCTTTCTTCAGCGTCATGTACGACTCGCTGCCGTGCGGCACGACCCCGAAGGTGAGCGGCCGCGCCCCTTTCTCCTTCAAAGCAAGAGCCCCACCGAGCAGAGTCCCGCCCGAGCCGACTGCGCAGCCCCAGGCGTCTATCTTCCCGTCCAGCTGTTCGTAGGCCTCGTGGCCTATGCTCTTGAGTCCAAGATAGTTGTACTTGTTGTATATCTGGTCGACCCAGACATGGTCCGGGTTGTCGCGCTCTAGCTCGTACATGTACTTCTTTCCTGCAATCACCCAGCTGAGGTCCTTCTCCTCCTTTGAAAGACCGTCGAAGACGTCCTGCGATAGGTAGGCAGTGGGGGGCGGGCACTCGGAGACCTCGGGACCGTAGGCGCCCGTTATCTTGAGCCGCGTGCCGCCGCCGGTCAGGACTGGTCTGTAGATGCCCAGCTTGGCCTTGTACCCCTTGACAGCGCAAACAAACGCGAGCGCTGGCGCGGTGTTGCCCGCCGAAGCGTCGCAGACGGTCCCCCCTGGCAGGAGCCTCTTGCCGTTCCATGTCAGGCCCTTTTCTGCGGCTTCGACCATGGACAGGGCCATCCTGTCCTTGTAGCTACCGCTCGGGTTCAGAAGTTCGAGCTTGACGAACACGTTGGCAGGAACGCCTCCAGCCACCTTGTTCAACTTCAGGAGGGGCGTGTTCCCTATCAGCTGGAGCATGTTGTTGGAGTGTTTCGTCTCTGCGCCCTCGGGGACCAGACGGCCATGGCCGCGCATAAAAGGTTAGTCTGCCGACGGTGAACGCAAACCTCTGCCTCTCGCAAGTGAGACCGGCCATACCGCAGGGCCCAGGCCGCGGGGGCAGCAGAACCCTGGCCTCTGGCGTGGCGGCGAGGAGCAACAGGCGGTGTCCCCGGCTTCCCTTCCAATCATGAATGAGCGCGGCCTCTGCTTAAATTCGACCAGTACGCTGGCCGAATGCTGGCGTGTAGTGAAAGCAATCGAAGTTGACTCGCTGACCAAGGTCTACTCTGACGGGACCAGGGCGGTCGATGGAGTGAGTTTCTCTGTGGAGGAGGGCGAAATCTTCGGCCTGCTCGGGCCGAACGGGGCGGGCAAGACGACGACCATCAAGATGATCACGACGCTTGCAAAGCCCACGGCCGGGGACATCTCGGTCTTCGGCGTGAACGTCCTCCGCTCGCCCCAGGAGGTCAGGCAGATGCTGGGATTCGTTCCTCAGGCGATATCGGTCGACGGCGACCTCACCGGCTATGAGAACCTGCTGATCTTTGCGAAGCTCTTCTTCGTCGACAGGGAGCAGCGGAGGAAGAGGATACAGGACGCGCTGAACTACTTCGGACTTGCGGACAGGGCCGTCGACCTGGTGAAGCATTACTCGGGCGGCATGATGAGGCGCCTGGAAATCGCCCAGGCTCTGGTCAACCGCCCCAGGCTGCTCTTCCTGGACGAGCCCAGCATAGGACTGGACCCCTACTCCAGAAAGCAGGTAATCGATCAGATCAAGGAGCTGAACCACGACTTTGGGACGACCATGTTCATCACCACGCACGACATGCGCGAAGCCGATGAGCTGTGCGACAGACTCGCCATAATGAACCTGGGCAAGCTTGCGACCTCGGGCGCCCCCCGGGACTTGAAGAAGTTGGTCGGCGGAGACGTGCTGACCGTCACGGTCTCGGGTAAGGGCGTGGACGTCGTCCCTGCCGAACTGGGCACGGTCGTCAGCTCAGAGCAGGGCGTGCTCAAAATCCTGACCGTGGACGGCGAGAAGGCGATCCCAGGGATAACCGGCTACCTTGAGAACAAGGGGGCGGTGGTGGATTCGGTGTCGCTGAGCAGGCCGACGCTGGAGGACGTGTTCATGAAGTATGCCAAGGCGCCGCTCCAGAGGGCCGGGAGCTACCAGGAGACGCGTTCGGCCCGGCGCAGCAGTGTGAGGCATGGGAGATGAACGACCTTCAGCGATCGATGATGGGCGCGCTGACCATCGCCGAGATGGAGGCCAGGAAGATTCGCCATGACTCGACGGAGCTTTGGATGCGGGCGGTCCAACCCGCGCTTTGGCTGCTGATCTTTGGCGAGGTCTTCAACGCTATCCGCGGTCTCGCCCCCGGGGGTTTCAGCTACATCCAGTACATCACGCCCGGCGTGTTGGCGCAGTCTGTCCTCTTCGTCGCGATCTTCTACGGGATAACCATCGTATGGGAAAGAGACGTCGGACTGCTGACGAAGCTTCTGTCGACGCCCTCCCCGAGAATCTCGGTCGTTGTCGGCAAGGCCCTGGCTGCGGGGGTTCGCGGCATATTCCAAGGGATCATGATTTTCGCCCTGGCGTTGATAATAGGGGTCAATCTTCGGTTCGACCCCCTGGACGTACTCGGGGTGTTCATCGTGGTCGTGCTGTTCGCGATGTGCTTCGCGAGCCTGTCGATGACGCTGGCGTCGTTCCTGAAGACTCGCGACAGGATGATGGGCATCGGACAGGCAATCACCATCCCCCTCTTCTTCGGGAGCAACGCAATCTATCCGGTCTCGCTGATGCCGACGTGGCTCCAGTACATTTCTGCGTACAACCCGCTGAGCTATGTGGTCGACGCCATGAGGTCGATGCTTCTCACGGGCGACTACTCGGGCCTGCCCATGGACATCTTCGCGTTG